>NZ_JAYGHA010000030.1:65447-71078 GCF_034931405.1 Anabaena sp. UHCC 0451
TTCCCTGTTTCCTATTCCCTATTCCCTGTTTCCTATTCCCTGTTTCCTATTCCCTGTTTCCTATTCCCTGTTTCCTATTCCCTGTTTCCTATTCCCTGTTTCCTATTCCCTGTTTCCTATTCCCTGTTTCCTGTTCCCTGTTCCCTATTCCCTGTTTCCTATTCCCTGTTTCCTGTTCCCTGTTCCCTGTTCCCTGTTCCCTGTTCCCTATATATTATGACTAATAACTATTTATTAGAAGTTGAAAATGTCTATGCGGGATATATTAAAGATGTAGATATCTTGCAAGGTATAAATTTCCGAGTTGAAGTAGGAGAATTAGTGACTGTAATTGGTCCTAACGGTGCAGGTAAATCTACTTTAGCAAAAACAATTTTTGGACTTTTGACACCCCACACAGGTACTATTACTTTTAAAGGGGAAAATATTACGGGTTTAAAATCAAATCAAATCGTGCAGAGGGGAATGTGTTATGTTCCCCAAATCGCTAATGTTTTTCCATCTTTAACAATAGAAGAAAATTTAGAAATGGGGGCGTTTGTGCGGAATATTCCCCTCAAACCCTTGAAAGATAAAATATTTACCATGTTTCCTAGATTGAGCGATCGCCGTCGTCAACGTGCTGGTACACTATCTGGAGGGGAACGTCAAATGTTAGCGATGGGAAAAGCTTTGATGTTAGAACCCAGTTTATTACTTCTAGATGAACCTTCAGCGGCTTTATCTCCCATTTTGGTAACGCAGGTATTTGAGCAAATTAAACAAATTAATCAATCGGGTACTGCTATTGTTTTAGTAGAACAAAATGCCCGTAAAGCTTTGGAAATGGCACATCGTGGTTGTGTATTAGAATCAGGAAGGGATGCTATAACTGGTCCGGGCTTGGAATTGTTACATGATCCCAAGGTGGGAGAATTATATTTAGGTGCAAGTAAGGGACATTAGAAATAAGTGAAAATAATCAACTACACTGTTAAAGTCTTAATTTGGGGGCAATCTTGAGTAATAACGAGCTACCGTTACTACCGCTACAAAACATGGCTGATCGACATCAGGCACTTACACCTTCACTTGCCGGTAGTTATCTTGAAGCTGCAATAGTTTCCCTTGATAGACATCATACTTCACCTAAAGAATTTACTCTCGAAAATGATAGAGTAGAATCTAGGGCGAAAGTGGTGTGGGATTCAGCAGATAAGAGAGTTAGAGCAGCATGGGCAAACAATGATGATGCAACTAGAGATGGAGCTTATGCCTTTGCGCTTGCAGCTACGGAACTATTGAGAGGTCTTTTTGCTATACAAAGAGCAGAAACACTCACTGGGGCTGATTATTATATTGCTCCACTTGGTCAAAATATAGAAGATTTGGAGAATTGGATTCGATTGGAGGTTTCAGGAACAAATCTGGATAAAAATAAAGTTAGATACCGTCTTCAAGCAAAGGTCGAACAAGCAAGACAAGGAAACAGTAATCTACCTGCAATAGCTGTTGTAGTTGGATTTAAAGCACAATTAATATTAATTGAAACTGTTATAGAATGATTATTATGAGTTGGTCAGAATATCATAAAACAAGTCAAAAGTATGCAAGTCAGGCAGAAAATTTATATAGAAACCGAGAATTTGATCGTGCTGCTGAAAGCTATCTTTTAGCTGCTGAACAAGAAGAAAAAGCATTAAATGATCTTCCTGCCGATAAAACTAGAACAATTGGTATAACAGCCGTTAGTAGTGCATCCCTTTACTTCAAGGCACGGGAATTTGAACAAGCAAAACGAATTGCTAATAAATATTTAGCTACTGAGCTATTACCACCTTTTGCAATAGAAGAATTAAAAGAACTTCTTCAAGCTATAGATAAAAATAAGTATGGTCAAAAAACAGGCATTCAATTTATTGAGAGTAAGGTGTTAATTTCAATAAGTGGTCGGGAAATTAGGAATGATGCTACCCCACTAGATGATGTTGTAAGCATACTAAAAATTTTTAGTAACCTTTTTTATACAATATGTGAAATGCTTGTAGTTAGTAAGCATGATACTACACTTCAAGAAGTTAAAAATAAATATAACTTATGGCTTGTACCAAATACTCTAAAAAGCTATCAATTGACTGTAAGCATTAGTGCAACTGAAGATAAGTTGACACAAGATACAGAGTTGCAAGTAGAAAACATCATTAAAAAACTCATGGAAATCGTTAAAGCAACTACACAAGATCCAGAGGGTGAATTAATGAAATTTGTTCCTGATCAAAATTATCAGGAGATATTTATGAAATTGACTCGAAAGCTTACACTATTTTCTAAAATAACATCATTTACTCAACTTGAAATAAAGTCAAATAATGATGTTGAAGAACATTCTGTAATTCTCTTTCCCGAAACCGGTGAATTTATTACAAAGGCTTTAAAAAAAATAAAAAGCAGACGTAAACACTCAATAACTCCCAGGGAAATCGCTTAGTGACAAGTCTCAAATGGCGTAAAATTCTTATTGTTTGGTATTTAAGCAAAAGATTAAATAACCCTTAAACCGTGTAATTAGGTACTCTCAGATCATTATTAAATCTGATATCTTCTTGACAACCATGCAGAAGTTGTCAGGTGGACTTATGAGTAGAATTAACGGTTTTGTAGGTCGTCGTAACTTCTTAAAATTCGCGGGTTTAACTACCTTAAGTATTGGTGGTATTACTGCTTGTAATGGCATAATTACCAACCGGCCAGAAATTACAATTCCTGAAACTAATCCTAATCCTAACCCAGTCAGTGCCAATGAAGCGCAAAGAAGATTAACAGAAGGAAATAGAAGATTTGCTAATCAAAATCGTCGATATCCTAATCAATCAAAAAGACGTTTACAATCTGTTGCTAATACCCAGTATCCTTATGCAGCAATATTAGGCTGTGCAGATTCTCGTGTACCACCAGAAATAGTTTTTGATCAAGGACTGGGGGATTTATTTGTTGTGCGTGTAGCTGGTAATATTGCTAGTGATGAAATTATTGGTAGCCTAGAATATTCTGCTGCTACTTTAGGAACACAACTAATTGTAGTTTTGGGTCATAAAAGATGTGGTGCAGTTACAGCAGCTATGAACAATGAACCAGTTCCGGGAAACATTAGCTCTGTTGTTGATAATATTCAACCATCGTTGTCTCAAAATCAACGGACAAGGAATAATATTAATGATGATGACAATGCAGTCATTAATAATATTCAATCTCAAGCTGGGAAATTGCAGAATAACTCAGTAGTTTTCGATAGATTAATCCGTGCTGGTAGATTAAAAATTGTTGGCGCTTTTTACGATATTGACACTGGCAAAGTTCAGTTCTTAAATTAATATTTGTCCATCTCCTGTCTGCTTCACTGCTGATAGGAGAAACATCTATAATAAATTCATTTATATCATTGTATAATTAGATTTTAGGTAAGAATTCAGGTAAGGCGATAAGATCCCCGACTTCTGAGATCAATTTATCATTTATGGACATAATAAATAAAAGAAGTCGTGGATCTGGATATGAACGATTGCTATAGCTGAATACTTACGATTTTAGTTGTTACAATATCATATTTTGATATGTGAAAATAATACATCATTTTTCTGATTTAGGAATTTCTGACTAAAAAATATTTATGAATCTCAAACTCAATACAAATCATCTAGAAATTATCAAAAATCACGCCCAAAAAACCTACCCGGAAGAATGTTGTGGGTTAATTTTAGGCTGTTTGGGTAGTGGGTGCAAAACTGTGATAGAAGTAATATCTACAGAAAATGCGTGGAATGCAGAAGCGGCTAATTTCACAGCAGAAACACAGAGTACCAAACGAAGATATGCGATCGCTCCCCAAATCATGTTACAAATACAAAAAGAAGCTAGAAACCGCAATCTCAACATCATCGGTATTTATCATTCCCATCCCGATTATCCGGCTATTCCTTCCGAATGGGATAGAATCTATGCGTGGACAGAATACTCTTATGTGATAGTTTCCGTCCAAAATGGTCAAGCTGGTGAACTGCAAAGCTGGTGTCTTGATGATAATCACCAGTTTCAAAGTGAAACCATTGAATTGATAAATTGAGCGAATTTAAGTTAACTCATTGTATATTACTTATAGCTTTGCGGCGTTTGTTGATCCGATCAATTGCATCAGTAGCATTGCGAATAGAAACATCCCAAGAAGGAGTTGTCCTTTTTTCTGCCTGTTGTTTAATTAAATGGACTAAAAGCACTACACAATAACTATAAATTTTATTAATTTTATCTTCTTTGCTCATTTCTTCCAATTCATCAATTAAAGATAGAGCCGCTTCTAGGTTGCCAGAAACCACTAATTTCCTGAGTTCTAGTAATTCTTCCATAATTTGCTCTTTCCTTGAAGTTTGCTATTTCTAGCATAGCTCTGAAACCATTTAATTTTTTTCTCAAGATTAAGAATACTGTACAATTGATTATTTTCAATACTTTTCAATTGGTGCTGCACCACTAAGCTTTTTTACAGAGGTTACAGAATCCCCGCACCGATAATGGTAGTTGTGCCGGTTGTGCCGATTTCTGCTAAAGTATGAGCGATCGCTAGGTCGCGTTATCTCTATTCCTTCGGTCTTGTGAGGGATACGAGACGCTACCGCCGCCATTACGCCACAGCTACAGATTGGAAATTTTGCAGCCGATTCAACCATTGATTCCAGTGATAAACTAACTTTGTGCGATCAAACTGAAAAATTTGGTTCTTCGGTACTTGTTATGTAAATGCAATTTTGCAAACAATTACCAGTGAATACAGTGAAATGTCGTACAATCAGATCATTTTCTTAATTCAATTTATATGAGATTGAAAATAATTCTGCAAGTTCAACAAGGAGATATTACTCAAAAAGAATTAATAGTTAATGCTCATATTCCCCCTGTAGAAAAAGAAAATAGTTTAGAAACATTCTTTTCTTCTCTATGTCTGTACTGGATGGATGTGGATGCTGCAAAAAAACAATTACCAGATTTATTAGAACCATTGTACGGGCGATCGCATCCGGTCATCACTGGTTAGCAATGGAAACCGCAGAACTCCTATCCCGACTCAAACCCAGCAGCAACTACAAACAACAAGCACAAGCACTAAGAGAAGACAACCAAGTTGAAACCATCATAGATATAATCGAACCCCAAGAAGCTTGGGAAATGTGTCTCAATGCCCTAGCAAACCTGCAAAAAGAAGCCCCAACACCCACAAAACCCCAATCAGAACTACGTTTAGCATGGTTCATTACCTTCTATCCTAGCCAATGTGGTCTGCAACCCAAAGAACAAAAAATTAACGCCAAAGGACAATGGAGTAAAGGTCGTCCCATTGCCCTCAAAAATCTGAGTAATAATTTAAGTGAGTATGATTATCTTACTTACCAAGATATTCGGGCTTGTAATTGTATTGAAACTTATGGTGATGGTTATTATGGCAAAGTTAACTATCGCTTCAACGAAAAAACCATCCTCGCATTAATTGGACATCCCTTAGTTTTTTGGGAAGATAACCCTAATATCCGGGTAGAAATAGTCAAAGGAGAACCAGAACTACTCGTTAAAAAAGAAAAACAAGGTCGTCTCACCTTAGAGGAT
>NZ_JAYGHA010000031.1:0-76028 GCF_034931405.1 Anabaena sp. UHCC 0451
GTCCCCAGAAGTTCATCAATAAAGAAATTGTGATGAAAGGATTTGCTTATAATTATGATAAGTATCGAAATTGTCCGAATCAGCCTATGATTGCAACTGCTGAAGCGATCGCTAAATGGGAAAAAATAGGAGTATGGAAAGGTGATCACCAAAAACCTTGGGAATACCGGAAAGCTAAACGGAAACAACGCGATTGAGGAGCGGGACCTTTATGGTCCCCGACGAATGAGCAAATTGATCAATTTCAACGACAATGATCCGAGCGATAGCGAGCAGTCCGGGTGGGTGGGTGGGCGTGAGCGAAGCGAACAAATCGACTAACTATGATGCAAACAAATCAACCCATTGATCTTAAAACCATGATAATTAAACACAATAAAAAAGACTGAGATTAAGACTGAAGACACTGTTAACACGATCTTAAAATTTGATATCAACCACGATTAATAAAGCCAGAGTCCATTTTAAAAAATCTTTATTAAAACCTAAAACCACGCTAATTAACCATAATAAAAAAAGACTGAGAGTAAAACTGATTAAACTGTTAATACACTAATAAAAAATAACAATACTCACTGAGAAATTTTAAAAACAACCTTTATTAAAATATAAAACAATATTAAACAAATAAATTATTAAAAATAGAAAATTGAGGGTAAGGGGAAATGGGGACTAGGGGACGGTGGAACTGGGGGATGGTGGGTGGGACGTTATATAAAATTAAATCCATAAAAAAAGGATACCTTCAACGATATCCTTAATTATTAGGGGAAAATAAGAGAGCGATCTTTATTGGCTAACCCTCCAATTTAATAATTCTCCGTAGGGGGGGTAGATTGAAAAAATCCTTATGGCTGGGGAAAAGCCCCTTTCCAAATATTTCATCTTAAGATCAAAAGGAATTCTATCGAAGCTGATAACTGTCAAATTATCTTCGTAGTTTCCTTGGTATTTTCTCCAAGGGCGAACGGAGTTGACCATATTTCTCATTGTTTATGTCCTGTTTTTCTAGTGGGAAATGAAGCGGGGAGCGATAGCGAATCGCTGCTGCAAGCAGGTCGCCTAAATGACGATCACTATAAAACTAATTAATTTTCTCCACTAACGTCTAATCCCCAACCATCTGTAATCATTCTCCCAAATCGATCATACTCAGGTTCTCCTTTTTTCCAAAGCTGGGGATCTGTATTAGCATCTTCAAGAATTTTATCAGCCCATTCTTCGACTTCAGACTGATTTAAATGCCCTTCTTGAGAGTATTTAACATCCTCAATGAAAAGCTCTGTGATTTTGGCATTTTCGCCATATTCTTCTTCTTGACGACCTTTAGCATTTGTATTTGAAGCTGAACAATCTAGTCCTTTCTTGTTGAAATTAAACATTTTATTCTCCTGCCTATGCAGCTAAGGCATTTAGTAAAAATATGCTGCATCCCTAATAGGGTTTATTCGTAAGGGAAAATAGGCGATCGCTCTATATCTGCAACTAAAGCGATCGCTCTATTTATCAATTAACTAGCCGTAATATTCACGGAAAACATAAACACCAGATGGGTGAGCTTTTACAGAATCATAGCCTTCTATAAATAATTCCCTAGCCACAGAATCCCAGTCAATATGTTGCGACCAGAATTTAAACTGTTTCTCAAATTCTGACCAGTTAAACATATTTTGCATTTCCTCAGACTTTAAAACAAAGTCTGTTTCTGATTCCCAATGTCCACAGTAATAACTACTAAATTCTTCTGCTAATTCTTCAATATCTGGATCATTGACTGGATCTTTTGCATAATTCAACCATGCAGCCATAGCAGCAGAATCACTAGCATTATCTAGAGCTTGGGCTAATTTGCTAACATAATCTAAGCTTTTATTTTCTCCTAATGAGAACTCGTGAAAATTTTCATAGTCATGAATTGCCCACTCTTCACAGGTTTCATCATCTGACATTGGGGACCAAGACAACATCCAGTTAATATCATCTTGTATGTCTTCTGGGTCTTGGGTAGCGTCAATCCATAGCCCGTGTAAATGTCCTGAGTTATAAGCAGATAAACAAGCTACATAGATTTTAGGGGTGTTTTCATCTGTGCATTCTCTTTCATGCTCAGGATATGGTAAACGACTTTTCAAGGGACTGGCTGAAGATTGACTAATTACCGGGCGCTCTACACCTGCTAAACTAATGGCTAAATTTAAGGCATTGTAATCAATGGTTTTGGATACCAATAAATTCTTTAATCGGCTAAATCCATACATTTGATTTTCAATGGCGATCGCATCTTGTTCAGAATCAAATATTAACCCGTACATACACACTGTTTTTAGTTCTTGAGGGAAATGAAGAGAAAAATTATTAAGGGGCAATAGCTATTACTTTTGTTCTGTGCCAACTTTGGGTTTACCCTTCCCTGCCGGGTTTTCCTGCTTCGTAGCTTGTGGCGGCCTTCGCACTTTCAGGTAATAGCAATTGCTTGAGGAGCGATCGCTATAGTTGCAATCGCGGGGGAATTAATTAAAAGGGAACTGCACAGCGATTAAAGAAAACTTGCAAGTCAGATGGATTTAACAAAACTTCCTTACCATCTGTTGTTAAACAACTAATTCTGAGATATTGTTTACCATCAATAACTTCCATCTTTGCGCCATTTACTTCTACGTAGTCATTGATTCCAGGGATAGGAATAAAAATTGATACAGGTGTAATTTGATCCTTCATTTGAGTAAATACCTTGGTCGGGTTTTGTTTACTCCTTTATTATAATAGGTATACTAATTATATGCAAGATATTTTTAACATTTCTTTACAATTTATTATAGGAATACTAATTATAATAAAATCGAAGTACAGAGTAGAAAGGTACGTAAAATGCCTAGACCTGGTGGAAATCCTGATCTATATAAATCTGGCTTTCAAGCAGCCGGAGACGAGCCGATTATTCATACCTTTAACGTGAAACTTGCTGAATCCATGAAGACTAAACTGGATTCAATGGGAAAACGTAAAAGTGAATTTGTCAGAAGAGCGATCGCCAAAGCTTTGGATGAATTGGATAAAAAAAGTGGGGAAACCCCCACAGACAACTAGAACAGAGCCAACTGAACAGGGGAGGCAAAAGCGGGAACAGGAGCGGGAACGCACAACCACCAACCAGCACCGGCACAGGACCAGGAGAAACTAGACCACGCAGGGGGGACAACACCAGAAGGCAACCACACAACCACACGACGACCCAAGCCAAGGGCAAGAGCGGCCGAACCCCACGAACCAGAGCCGCACCCACGAAACGAGCGACCAGGGCGGACACCAGCCGGACAACCGCCGGAGGGAACAACCACCAACAAACCACGGCGGCCAGGAGCAACAGACCGGACACAAGCAGCCGAACGTAACGCAAGCGCACCAACAGCACCGGCACGAGCAAACCGAGGAGCAGCCGCAGAAAAAACCAACAGGGAACGAGAACTACAAAAAACACCACGCACGGCCAAGTCAACACCACCAGCGCACCCCACAGAAACCCGACAACCAGAAGCAGGAACAACCGCACAAGCAGAGGCAAGCGCAGACAAAGCAGCAGGGGAAGGGGAACGAGAACCAGAAAAACCAACCGAACGCACCCCACGCAACAAACCAGCCAACGGAGAACGCAACGCAGAAACAGCAGCAGCAGCAGCAGCAGAAGAACCAGGAAACCGGACACGGAAACGGCCAACACGCACAAACCGAGGGCGCAACGCAACAACCAAAGACCGGGGGGGAAGGCAGGGAACGGAAACCCGGAAACGACGGCCAACACGCCGAACCACACAAAACGAACCAGAACCAAAGAAAGCCGCCGCCGCACGACTAGCAAAGGCACGAGCCACGGACAAAGAACCAAAGGAACAAACACAAACCCAGCCGGAAAAAGCACGAGAGGAGCGACGAACCGAACACACGCCCAAGCCAGGGAACGAGCCAGCAAGAGAAGCAACAACAGCAGAATGAGGAGCAGGAACAGAAGAGGAAACCACGGGAAAAAACCAACTCAGCTATATATATTATAGTAGGTATACCTATTATATGTCAAGGGGCAAAAACGACAAAATCCAATCACAGCAAGCAACACAGCCACTACTGCCATAATCACAAAAAAAGGTGGTCAACACCACCATTATTAATTAAATAATACATATATTACACAAACTACACTTTAACCTTTCTAATACTTAAACTCCATCTTTCATCTTTAACTTTACTAACTCCATGTGAAATTTTATTATTAAACTCAATAATCTCTCCATTACTTAAAATTTCACTTTTTCCCCCATACATAAATTCAACATTACCACCAAATAAATCATCTTTACTTACATTAATTACCACAACCTTGTTATCAAAAATTTCTCTATCTATATGACTTTTTAACTCACAATTAACACTATATTTATACAACAAAATACTATTCCAATCTTCTCCACTCCACAACTCATTACACTTATTTTTCAAACCATTATTAATTTCTAATCCTTCAAATATACTACAATTAAATCCTAGTTCTACCCCAACACCAAACCATAAACATTTTCTGCCACTAACATTTTCTTTTCTATTCCATCTTTCATTTTCTAACATTTTTTCATATTTTTTCACAAACTCCCAAATCTTTACTTGATCCACAAATCCTTTTCTAATTAACATCTTGATTTCTCTAACTCAACTATATATATTATAATAGGTATACCCATTATATGTCAATAGTTAAAAACAATAAAACTTAATCACAATCACATCAAGCCTCATATTTATTACTGTTAAAAAATGACTAATGACTGATGACTGATGACTAATGACTGATGGACATCCAAGATTTTTTATATTATTAGAAATTTCGGATTTATCCTTAATAATAGTAGATTTTTAAATATTTATAATCATAGTGCTTCACTATAATTTTTTCTATTTAAAAATTTACCAATGTTAAAGTTAAATCCGAAATTTAATAATATAAAAAATCTTGCCCCCAATAGTAACCGAGAAATTGGACTGCTGGGTTTTTGGTTTTTTCTATTCGTAAAATGTAACAACATTCTTTAAAAAATTGAAATTTTTATATCCTGCAAATTCTTGCACAAAAGATTGTTTTAAGCAGTGAAACTTAATCTTTAATATTTCATCTCGCCTTTTTATGGCTGCGATCGCTTGCTTCATTGCTTCCCCATCTTTTCCCCCAGGAATATGCAAGCATTTAACCATCCCATTTTTACCAGGAAGACCACCAATTTTAGAATACATTCTATAATATCTAATTCTGCCGGGAAAATTTGGATTATCGTTAGGATCTATTTTACCAATATATCTGGGTTTAAAATCATTGCAGTATCCTTTAATTACAGCTTCTTTGGGTGGTATCCATCCCTGTAATTTTATTTGTTCAATTTTAGTAATAACTTCTTTATAGGTCATGGGTGAATCATATTTATAACCATCTCTAGAAATCATGAATTTATCTTTATCTATTCTAACTAATTCATATCCTAAAGTAGACTCTATAAATCCTTTTAATTCTATATAATTAAAGCTTTTAGTATAAGTTTCCCATCTTGTTTTTTTATTTTTAGAATTAATCCCACCTTGAATATTGGTAGCGATCGCTAATATTTTATTAGTTAAATTCCATGCTTTTAATAATGCTTCTTTTCTTTGTTCAAAATCACTAATAACATTTAACACATAATTCATGGTGACAATATCAGCATTCTTAGGGGAAATTGGGAAGTAATGAGGATCATAGCCAGTGGAATTAAAGTCAAATTGAGATCGCAGTCTCTCCACATCTTGTCCGAACCCACAGCCGTAATCTAAATGACTATAATTTTTCTCTAAAATTCCTAAATTCAATAATTTTCTGATTAATGGTGACAACCGCTTTCTATTAGGTGCTGCTAAATATGATTTATCTATAGATATTTCTCTATGTATAAGTAGGTAAGCAAAAAAAATTAAAGGTGTGTAAAGATAAGTAAATACGGAAAAACATATATTAGGGTGATGTAAATATGGGGTCAAGGTTAAGGATATTCCTGACAAAAGAACAAGATAGAGAGTTGTTTGACCTGAGAACAGCAAAAGTACCACAGAAAGTAAAAGATAGAGCTGAAGTAATCAGATTAAATGCCGATGGTTGGTATGTGGAAAAAATAGCGGCTCACTTTGATTGGGGAGAACAAACAGTAAGACTCGTGTTGAATAAGTGGGAAAAAGAAGGAATAGAAGGACTCCATGAGTTACCAGGTCGAGGGAGAAAGCCAAAATTGATGGAAACTGACATTGAATATTTGGAAAAATGCTTGAAAGAAGAAGCAAGAACTTATAACAGTAAGCAATTAGCAGAAAAACTGGATAAAGAGCGTGGGATAAAAGTAAGTACCAACACAGTCAGACGGGGACTAAAAAAAAAGGGGTGAGATGGAAGCGAATAAGAATAAGTCATCAAGCAAAACAAGATCCAGTGAATCGTGCAAGTAAACAAGCCGATATGGATATGCTAGAACTGGCTGCGGCTAGTGGAGAAATAGACCTAAAGTATTTAGATGAATCAGGATTTTCAGCTTGGAGTGATTCAGGTTATACATACTATCAAAAAGGAGAACAAAAAAAGCTCGAACAAACAAAAAGACGTGGACGCAGAATCAGTATTATTGGGCTATTTCAGCCATTAATTAGCTTTATTTATGGTCTAGTAATTGGAGGAGTTAAGCGCAGTTCTTACATCAAAATGATGGAACAAGAGGCGCAAGAAGCATATGAGAATAAACGAATGAGAGTCATAGTTCAAGATAATGGACCAATACATCGTTGTCGAGAAGTTCAGGCATTATGGACAAAGTGGGAAAACATGGGTTTATATATGTTTTTCCTTCCTAAATATTGCTCGGAAATGAATCCAATTGAATTAGAATGGCAACATCTTAAACGAGATGAAATTGCCGGAAAAATGTTTGAGGATGAATTAGAACTAGCGTATGCAGTTATGGATGGTGTTGAAACCAGAGGTAAAAAAGGAAAACACCGGACAGAACGTACTAAATTTAACAAAGCTAATTAGGTTAACTTTTCTTTACATACCTTTAATTTTTTCTGCTCACCTACTTATCATCAATTTCATTATTAATTATTTCCCCTAAGAATCTTGACATATAATACGTATACCTATTATATTTAAGGAGTAAACAAACCCGACCAAGGTATTACAACAATGACAATATTATACACATCTGACGCTACGATGAAAGCGTTAGCGAAAAAAGTATTTGGCTATGCGGGTAGAACGTTCAAAGTAGTTGGCAGAACACATTACACATTAGCTAACTTTTGGAATGGTGGAAGCAAAGAATTTGCTGTAATGTTTTCTAGAGATGGTCAAAGATTTGATTTAAAGCCAGAAACAACAGATCCTTATCAAGTTGGATCAATTCAAACTTTTGAGATTCCTGTTAATCATTTCATAATTACTCATTCAATCATTCAAGGTCAAGACAAAGGTATTACTTTTTATGTTCATCCTGAAGAGTTACCTAATGATTTACCTGCTAGTGATGAGTTAACCATACAGGCTAAAATTGTTCTCTTCTGCTACAGATGCTATAAATCTAGCTACGCTGGCATCAAAGATTATCGCCAGCACGAAGCAACCCAAATTATCAAACCTTCTGAATACGAAATAGCAAAGCAAGAATTAATCACCAAAGGTTTAATTTCTGCTAGGAACAGCCTAACTACTGGAGGTAAAAACATTGCGGCTGGTTTACCTGACATTTACCAATTAACACAACAATATCAAGCTAAATAATAAAAAGAGCGTTCACGGAGCGATCGCTTTCTTCCCTTCATTTCCCTCAAGAAAAATTTTCACGACATCAAAGGCAATTATGAATTTACCAACTAACGCAGACTTTGCAATTTTGCGCTCGCTATCTATCAGAGAAAATGCTTTTTTTGTATTAATCAAACATGATGATGGTATTTCTTCAACTGGTGTACTAGTAGATATTCCTAAACAAGATGAACATGACGGGGGATGGCAACTATTTGGAGAAATTAAATACAAGTCGGAGCGGACTGCGATTATTGCATACAACAAAATGACCAAATCTACCCCAGTCAAGGTTTATTAACTAAATAAATAGATTAGATTAAAACAACATCTAATCTATTAGCTTTGTCTATCGTGGGGCAATTTAGCAGCGATAATTTAAATCCTACAACAGTTAGACAAGATGAAAAAGAAGAAACTGCGAAAACGCGGTTACTACTAAAACATCTAGCCTAACTGTTGGTCTTTAAATTAACACTACTAAATTGCCAAAATTTCCCCATTTAATAATAAATATTAATCATAAATTTATTGGATTAATTATTAATTATTTTCCCTCAATAATTTATAGTAAAATACTTGATATTAATGAGTATACCTATTATAATAGAAAGTAATAAAACCCGACCAAGGTATTACAACAATGGCTACTCAAAAATTTTCTGCTAAAGCACACACACGAGAAAATTATAATTACTCTAATTTTCACAAATCATTATTGCATGAAAATAATGCTGAAGATTACGCTTTGCGTCATATTTATAGCTTGGAAAATACTAAAGAATTACTGAAAAGATGGGGATGGGCTGAGGAGCAAATTAAAGTAGGTATTGACAATATTACCATTGATGTTTACGAGAGAGTTGTTTACATTCATATACCTGGATTTATTATTAAACGGGGTGAGAAAGTAAAAATTCGTGGTATTTCTCGATTTGTTTCTAAAGCTGATTATGTAGATGTTTTGGTAATGCGCTGCTGGTCAAAAGCTGATCCCTATAAATTAGAATTAGGTACAGAATGGGATGAATTTATTGTTAAGGGAAATACTGATGAATTTTATGAATTAAAGCTTTTACGCTACAATATAACCTGTACTTGTTACGCTTATCGAGGCATTGAAAAAGCATTTGATCAAGATTATAAAGCCAGTAAATATCTTTTAAACCATGCGATCGCCTGTGGACAAATCCCCGATAAACATATATTCGCAGTCTGGAAATATTTGCGAGCAGAAAATCAACATCAGTATGAATACTGTTTCTTAGAGCGCAGAGATAAAGCTATACGTAATCATGAATATGATTATGAAGACTTTGATAGCGAATCGCTGCTGCAAGCAGATCAGAATGCTAGTGAAGAATTCTTAGAAGACATAGCTTTTTACTAAAAATCATGGCCGCAGTCCACAGCCATTAATTGAGGGCAGGTAAACAAAATCCGACCAAGGTATTTAATCCACCTGCTTAACTAAAGGATAGCAAAAATTATGGAGTTTCATGAAATTCTAGCAGAGTTAAAAAAGCCATTCAAACCAACTCAACACCAGGAGCGGCCTTTACCCGGTGGTGGACGTTGGTTTTATATTACTTGGCAGGATATCAGAGAAAGACTTGATGAGGTTTACCCTGAATGGTCTTGCACCTGGACCGAGCCAGTTTTTATAGGTGATTACTGTTTTATTAGTTGCACCATTTCTATTGCTGGTGTATCCCGACAAGCTCCAGGTAATGCACCTATACAATTACTTTCTAGTAATGGCAAAGATATGAGCCGTGGTACACCAATCGAAAGAGCCACTGCTGATGCTTTCAAAAATGCTGCTGAAGCTTTTGGTGTGGCCAGATATCTTGATGATCAAAGATTAACAGCTTCTTTGATGCACAAACAGGGCGATTATCGAGCCTCTAAGTTTGCTAGGGAAAATGAAGAGATAGCATTAGGAGCTAGGGGATCACCAATTAAAAAATCAAAGTCTAAACCAATTAGTGATATTTTTTCACCTGAATCTCCCAGAGAACCCGACGTAATCACCCCAAATCAAGTAAATTTTTCATCTGAATCCCCTAAAGAACCTGATGTAATCACTCTAGATCAGGTAAAGCGATTATGGACAATCGCACGTAAGGAATATCAATTATCTGACGATGATGTGAGACAAGTTTTAGCAAAATTTCAATTAGAATCTACACGCGCTATACCATCTACTCTGTATGATGCTGTCATGCGTGAATTAGGTAACGTCTCACCAGTTAATTTCTAATCCCTTACGAATAATTATCATAATGCGATTGAGCTTTGCTCGCTGCCATCATGTATGCAAACTGCTTGCAGCAGCGCCGAGCTATCGCATATTTCCCCTAAGAATTTTTCAACCGTTGAACGATCGCAGCCAATATGACCCCCATCTCAGCTTTATCCATCAGTGAGATTTGATGAATATTGGCACTCAGGATATTAGCAGCATTTAATTGAGATGGTTTAGCTATAACTTGTAATTCTTCATTACCCAGTAAATACTTAACCAGTTTTGCTTTATCGTCAATTGATAGCTTTAGCACTGCATTCTGAATAAAATTAAATTTTTCAGCGTCTGGAATATTGTCAAACTCTATGCTGTTGTTGCGCTGATTAATAGATAAAAGTATAAGATGCAATGAAAGCTGGCAATTCATTTTCAGCATTGGCATAAGCGTAATTGGCAGATATATATAATTAATATCTTCCAATAGTCAAAAGCATTGAAGCGTAAAAATACTGATATAACACTGAATTAAGCACTGATTTTTTGCCGGGAATTTTGGAAAGCTTGGGAAATAGCAGAAAGTATTTCTACTGTTTCGCTATCCTCCAAAAAAGGAATTAACTTAGCAATATCCTTACCTCGCAACTGTTTAAGGTCAAATATACCTATTACACCAGAATTAGCGATCGCTGAAATTACCTCTTCTTTATCAGTTTCCCCTAAGAATGGGATTATCTCTGCAATATCCTTACCACTTAGGTATTTACTCATTTGCTGAGGTGCAACCTGACGCACACCTAAGCTAGTATAAGCATCATTTTTGATGTCCTCTGGTAAGCAATCCAGAATTTTAAAATAGAGTTCAGCTGCTAAATCTTTTTGCTGACCTTTCAATAATTTGCTAATTGCACTAGCTGGTACTCCACTTTCCGCAGCTATCCGTGATGCGGTTTTACCTTGAGCGATCGCTTTCTTAAGGGAATTTACCAAAATTTCTCTATGTTTCATATTACGTTATAGAAATTCATGCTACTATTTCTTTATAGCAATTTCTTGAGTTTCTGCCAACAGTACCACAGCAGTATTAACTTTTGTAAAAGTGGCGTGTAACTAAGAATTGCCAAAGCTACACACCAACATCTTCTTTTGTCATTATGACACAGATCACAAAAAATCTGTTCCCACTTTCGAGTTATTTTCAACAAGTTTTTTCTGACTCAGTATTTTTGCTAAGGTTCACCTCTTCAAGTCTTGACGTTCTTGCAACTTTTGAAGAGGTAGAGGTTTAATCATGATTCCTAAACCTAAAAAAAACCAACAGGGGAATGTTGTGGGAGACTTCTACCCGCTTCAAAGAGAAGAGTTAATTGCACTTCGTAAAGCAAAATTAATTAACAATACAGCTTTTGTTCATTTAGCTCTTAGATATGAAAATCCTTACTGTGACCGATCTATTTCATTGATTCCCAAAGAATTTGCTTTAAGGTGGCAGATTCCCGAAAGTAGCGTTTACGAAGCCATTGGAAAGCTTAAGTCATGCAATGCGATCACTATAAAGTCCGGTAAATTAACCATTGAGTGGGTTGATTCTCAACAAGACAATAATTCTGACAATCCAGAAAAAATTCTGGAATCCCAGAAAAAATTACAGAATCCCAGAAAAAAATCTGAGAGTTCAGAAAAAATTACGGAATCCCAGAAAAAATTACGGAATCCCAGAAAAAAATCTGAGAGTTCAGAAAATCAACCTCCAGAACCCTTACCAGACAAGACTTCTAAAGTCCCTCATACTATTCAGACTAATTCAGATATTTCAAACACTACAGATCAGGATTGTGGTGTTGAAAATTTTGATTTTCAAGAAGAGGAGCAACCGTCAGGCGTTAACGTTTTATTGGAGTTTGAAGAGCAACTAAAGATTTACCAGATTTACCTAAGCGTCTTTGATCAAGAATCTGGCCTCTTGATTCCTAACCCCAAGGTTGAAAGTATTTACCAAATTATTGAGGGAATGTCACCAGAAAAAGCCGAGTCATCTATTCGGGCTTTCTTGGCATGGCTTTCTACTGCAAAAAATGTCCGGTGCAAATATGCAGCTTTCGCTGCTTCACTTCGTAACCAGTGGGAGATAAACCAATGAGATATTTAACTTTACTTTTCCCAGAGGGATCAAAGCAGTGTCTCTTGTGGGGACGTTACCCGACGATTGAACGTGCTGAACAAAGCTGTAAAGGCTGGCTTGAGCTTGAGCCTAATGGCAGAACCATCACTTTACCTATTCAAGATAATTCGATTTTTGGAAGTTACAAGGGCATTGCTTCAAAAAATAGTGAATTTAATGGGGGGAAATAGATCATGGCTAAAAAACACGCTGCTGTTAAAACTTCTGAACCCGCACCCGCTTTATTTTCTGCTGAACAGTATTCTAGTGGGATAGGGGATATAGAGATTCAATCCTATGATCCTTACTGGGATGAGCTTTTATCCGAATCTAATCAGCAAACTGCTTCTTCTCTAGATAGATTAATTCCTGTTAACACAAAAATAGGTGTATTCATTGTTGAACAGTCTGATATTTGCTTTCACTTAGGAATTATCGTTGATACCAATGAATCAGGATTTTTTGTAGATTGGTTGAATTTTGGTGAATCTTCAGAAGACATCAATTTTCTTTGTGGTACTAATTGTTTTAACAACTGGGAACGTGATCCAGAAGCGATCGCTAAATTATCTATTGCTCCCGAATCCCTCATTAATACATTCCTAGCTGCAAATCCTGACTTTTCCCTTAAGAATGAAGACAGAAGCTTTCAGGTAGGTGATTTTAGTAATGAGATAATTTCCCTTAAGAATGAAGATAGAAGCTTTCAGGTAGGCGATAAGCTACGCTTCACCTATGGCGATCGCGAATCGCTGCTGCAAGCAGATCGCTTATATTCCCAACAATTACAACGTAGTGGAAAAGTTGTAAAAATTGGTAAATCTGGATTTTCTATTGAGTGGCAGGGATGGGTAAAAGTTCCTTACTCATTTTCCCAAATTGAAGAATTACAACTATCAAAAGTAGAGGAATCAATATCATGCTCAAACACGCTGCACTCTTCGCCGGAATCGGAGGGTTTGAACTCGGAATTAAAGCCGCAGGTGCAACAAACATCAGAACTGATATCTTCATTGAAAACAACCCAGAAGCTCAACGAGTCCTCAGTTACCGATTCCCTAAAATTAAACAACATTCAGATATTAGAGACTGGCAACCAGGACCAGGACAATTCAACTTGTTCACAATCGGATTCCCCTGTACAGGTACATCAATCGCTGGTGACGGATCAGGACTTGACCACCCAGAATCAAGTATGTGGTTCTATGCTTTGCGAGCGATCGCCCAAGGAAGACCTGATTTCATTATTGTTGAAAACCCCACAGGACTTATCAGCAAAGGACTTAGAGCAATTCTTGGGGGACTCCGAATGGTTGAATACAGTTACGAAGATCCGCAAATCATATCAGCAGCGGAACTCGGCGCACCCCATGAAAGAGAAAGGCTGTTCATCATTGCCTACACCAACAACATATCCCAAAGGTTCAGGGAAGTGCCGACCGGCTGGCACGAACAGATTAGAGCAGAAGTTGAGGCCGTTTATCAACAAGGGGGACAAGCTACACCCAATGGTGGCGGGGTGGATGATGGGATTCCCAATTGGTTGGGTAGAGTACCCATTGGCGGACACTGGAGAAATACTATCAGTGCAACTCCCGCTTATCCAGCCACAGGACACCACCTCAAAAACAGACGAGAGTGTATTGATTTGTACGGTAGAGCCGTCACTCCCCAACAGGCAGAAATTGTCCTCAAACGAGTTTGTTATCTTGCAGAACTCGCAGGAATTGTTAACACCGACAAACACCGACAATCAAACCACGACACAAGCGGTAACGGAGCAGGGGGAAGTTTCTACAATCTTGACAACCCCGACAATACAAGCAGAAAGGGGACAAGGTGTAAAGAACAGGGGGAAGAATATTTTTACCAATGCCCCATGCCCAATGCCCCATGCCCAATTACCTAATTTTAAAACTGGTGAATACATCCTTAATGGCAGAGTAGGGGAAATTATAGAAGATAGCCCCGGTGAATACTTTACTGTTAAATATAGTTTGACTGACCCCAATGATCTTAGATGCTATTTCTTTGGTCAAGATGACCAACTGATTGAGCAGTTAGTAATTGCACCCCCAGATTTAATAGAACAATTCTTAAGGGAAAATTTGGTCACTGAGCTTTGTCCAAGTGCTGAACTATTAATTGAACCTGAAGTTTCCCCCAAGAAAAAGATAGCATCAGGTAGTCTTGCACCTTATTTAGAAAATAAGAAGCTCAAGGATGGAAGAATAGTTACATATCCCAGAGTTGAAGGGGTAAGGGATAAATTTAACCATCTGCATTGGCGCTGGGGTTATTATTATGAAGTTAAGGTAGATGGTGAATGGAAGAATAGAAGCTTACCTACACCCGCTAAAATAGTTCCACAGGTGAAAATCATGATTGAAAATCATTGTTCTGTGGATGAAATAAAGAATTTTATTCTTCAGTGTAAAAATAAAAAGGCAGATGTTACCAATACTTAACTATAATCCATGCTCCATCACGGAGCTAATTATTTTCTTGGGGGAAATTTTGGAGGGTGATATCAATGCTATTGCTAAATGAGATCGCAACCTTACACCGCACCTTTGCAAATTTTCTTGGGGGAAACTTTAACGAGTAGGAATTGGAGAGCGATCGCCTTGAGGGGCGTAGCCAATCGCGTGACAGTGCTTTTTATGTAATATCGCATTACACCGCACCTTTATAAATTTTCTTAGGGGAAATTGTTATATAGGGCAACTGCTTGCAGCAGTGCTTGGCGATCGCTAGATAATTTAAGATGTTTGAATTTAACTTATAAAGTCTCAATAACAGAATAGATAACAATCAGGAGACCAAAAATGCCAAAAATTGTGATTCATGAGTATGAAAGAACAGCACAGTATTTTAGAGAAGATTTAGGTAATGATATTCAACTGGACATGATGTTAATCCCTGGTGGCACTTTTACGATGGGTTCACCAAAAGAAGAGAAAGATAGCCGTGATAATGAACGTCCACAACATCAAGTGACAATCAAACCATTCTACATGGGGTGTTATCAAATCACTCAAGCACAGTGGAAATTTGTAGCTAAACTCCCACAAGTCAATAAAGAACTAGACCCAGACCCATCTAGATTTAAAGGAGCAAACCGCCCTGTTGAAAGGGTATCTTGGTATGATGCAGTGGAGTTTTGTACAAGGTTGTCAAATCATACAAATAGGGAATACAGGTTGCCGAGTGAAGCAGAATGGGAATATGCCTGTCGAGCAGAAACTATTACACCATTCCACTTTGGAGAGACGATTACCACATATTTAGCTAACTATGATGGTAACTACACCTATGGTCAAGGACCCAAAGGAAAATATCGAGAAGAAACAAGAGAAGTAGGCAGCTTTGGAGTAGCGAATAACTTTGGATTATATGATATGCACGGGAATGTAGACGAATGGTGTTTAGATGATTGGCATGATAATTATACAGATGCACCAACAGATGGGAGTGCGTGGATTGACGGTAATGATAAACTAAGTGACAAGCCAGGACGCGCTGTACTGCGGGGTGGTTCTTGGGTCAACATTCCTAAATACTGCCGTTCCGCGTCTCGCGACTACAACAATAGGGACGAGCGCGACAACATCATCTACACTTTTGGTTTTCGTGTTGTTTGCGTTGTTGGGAGAAATTTCCGGTAGCTCTTTATACTTTTGCACTTTTGCACTTTACACTTGTTCTTTTTCTTAGCGTAGCAAAGCGGAGCGTTAAAATTTTTTTTGCAAAAATGGTCTATAGAAAGTGCAAACGAGTTCATCGGACGGAATAGTTTATTTGTACTATTAAATTCAGTTGTTGTTATACAACAGGTAATTCCCAATCCAAAATCCAAAATGGCATTAGGAGGGTTGAGCAAGTCTTCGGCTTTCACCTACCAAGCTACCCAACCCAGTTTTATTTTCGGATATCGTTACCGACATCACAGGTGTAGGCTGAACTCTTCGGTTGCACTCTTGACAGATTCCCACCTGCCAACTCTCGCGGTAAAGAGTTCTCCCAACAACGCAAACAACACGAAAACCAATATTGTTGTTGATGTTGTCGCGCTCGTCCCTATTGTTGTTGTTGCGAGACGCGGAACGGCAGTTTTTAGGATTGTTGTTCCAAGAACCACCCCGCAGTCGGGTTCGCCTACCCCTTCTCTACTCCCTCAACCAAGTAAGTGAAGTAAATATCTGTTGGCGCAGTTGCCAAGTATCCCCATGATCCAAGTGAGCGAACCAACTTTGTAGAGATTGATTCACCTTTTCCAATTCGATTTTACCTTGAAGATAGTCTGTTTGCAATCGCTTGAGTCTGCGTCTTGCTTGATGTAAATTGCTATTTCGTACCCGAATTGTATCTGCAAATATTCTAAACCCTAAAAAACTTGCACCAATTTTTGTAGCAAATAGTTGACTTTTAATTGGGTGAATTTTCAGCCTTAAGTTAGCTAAATATTCTTCTATAGCTAATCTGGCTTCTGCTAATAACTCTCTCTCATCACTAAATAAAGCAAAGTCATCAACATAGCGGACATATTTACATATTTTTAGCTTGTCTTTAATAAAATGGTCAAGACTATTTAAATAAATATTGGCAAAAAACTGGCTGGTTAAATTTCCAATTGGTAAACCTCGTCTGCGGGTTACAGGAGTCAGTAAATCATCTCCAGGAAAATAATCAATTACTGTTTCTTGTTCGTTACTGTTGTCAATAATAGTCTCAATTAGCCACAGAGTTTCAGCACATTTAATTTTCTGGCGGATTAATTCTTTTAAAATTATATGGTCAATACTGGGAAAATATTTTTTAATATCACATTGCAGGACATAATTGCTGCTTCTAGCAAAGGTAGTAAATTTTTTCAAAGCTCTATGTGTGCCAAAACCAAGTCTGTTAGCATAAGAATCAGCTATAAAAATTCTCTCGAAAATTGGTACTATTACATTGCAAAGAGCATGATGAACAACTCTATCGCGATAGGGTGCTGCTGAAATTAGGCGGCTTTTGGGATTTATTAAGTGAAAGGTGCGGTAAGCCCCTGGCTGATAAGTTTTATCGGTTAACTGTTTCTGTAATCTAATTAATTCTGTTTCTAAATGAAAATTAAAATCTAAAACATTGTCTCGAAATCGTTTCCCTTTTTGTGCCTGACGTGATGCTAAAAGTATGTTTTCAAAAGTAATAATTTGTGGGTAAAGATTACCGTAACGTTTCATTTGTGCCTATAATTCAGATGGGTTTGTTTGTACCTTTTATTTCTTCTGCCTCCTACCCGGTTGGTAAGTGAAGTTGAACCACTGCCTCCTGCCTTTATTATATTAACTTAATGTTCTCTATTTCTTTGTTTTTTAATCCATCCACCTAGTTCTGTACCAATTTCATCTATCAGCTTAATAGCATATTCATATCGTTCAACTGACATTCTGTTAAAGTCTAGCATCATTCGTGTCTGATATCGCAAAATATCTAGTTTTGTATTCAGAGATTCTAATTGAGGAAGTTTATTTTTTGCGTATTTGGCTTGAATTAAACCTTCTAATAAATCATACAGTTGATTAATAATTCTGTCTCCTAATGTGAACTTATGAATTTTTGGTAATCGCTCAATAATTGGCACATACCATTTAATACAGTCATAGGTCTTTTGGATAACTGATAATTCCTTCATTCTTTAACAAACCTTAACATTACATTTTGTCTAAAAAAATTTGAGTTGCCATGAGACGACAAAAAGAGCAATTTGGTGACTCTCCAAAACTAATTTTTTGAAAAAAAAATTTTAACGCTCCGCTTTGCTCCGCTAAGAAAAGTACAAAAGAACAAGTGCAAAGTGCAAAAGAGGAAGAGTATAAAGGGCTACTGAAGAATTCTCCCAACAACGCAAACAACACGAAAACCAAGACCGTTGAAGATGAGGTCGCGCACGTCCCTAAGGTTGTAGTTGCGAGACGCGGAACGGCAGTAGTAAGGAATGTCGTTCCAAGAACCACCCCGCAGTACAGCGCGTCCTGGCTTGTCACTTAGTTTCTCGCCGCTATTAAACCAAGCACTTTCATCTATGGGCGCATCTTTATAATTATCATGCCAGTCATCCAAACACCATTCCCAGACGTTGCCGTGCATATCGTATAAGCCAAAGTTGTTGGCTACTCCAAAACTACCTACTTCTGTTGTTTCCTCTCTATAAACTCCTTTGACCCCATCTCCATAGGTGTAGTTACCATCATAGTTAGCCAAATCCGTTGTAATTGTCTCGCCAAAGTGAAATGGTGTGGTTGTTCCGGCTCGACAAGCATATTCCCATTCTGCTTCACTAGGGAGGCGATAATTTTTACCTGTATATTCAGATAGGCGATCGCAAAACTCCACTGCATCATACCAAGACACCCTTTCAACAGGGCGGTTTGCTCCTTTAAAATTAGACGGATCTTGCTCTAACTCACGGTTCACTTGGGGTAACTGTGCCACAAATCGCCATTGTGCTTGAGTGACTGGATATTTACCCATCAAGAAGGGTTGCACGGTGACAGAATGCTGGGGACTTTCATCACTCTGACGTTCTAATTCCTTTGAAGGAGAACCCATCATAAAAGTGCCACCGGGAATTGTCACCATTTCTAAGGTGAGATTATCACCTAATTTTTCCAGGAAATAATCTGCTTGTTGTGGTTGACGTTTAATGTTTAATTGGGGCTTTCCTATATTAAGGCGTGGTTTTTTAAGTTCTATAGTGGCAACTTGAAAATCAAAGGTGTAGGTTTCTTTGATTTCGATGGTAGCTACTTTAAAGGTTTTAATAGAAGAATTAACTAAACTTTTTGGTATGGTTAAATTATCACCCGCTATCTGATACGAGCTTGTAATTTCTTCTTGCTTGACTGTTTCAGGTTTCCTTAGTAAGTCATTAACTACCTGAGCATATTTTAATAAATCTTGAAACTGCTCTGGTTTAGCTGTTTGTGATTTATTTATCTGTTGTTTAAAATCTTCAGCAATTTTGTATAAGCGGCTGATTTCTGCCTTATTTATTATAGATTCATTAATAGATTTAGCAATTTCTCTAACAGTTTGCTCTGTATCTAAATATAACATTGCTCCCCATTTCTGCGTTTGTATATCTTTATTTCCCAGAAATGGATTAGTTTTAGCTAAATGCTTAACATAATTCAATAATAAACGAGCAATTTCCTTAATTCTTTTCTCGCCAAATCTTTCATCTTGTTCCAACTGCTGTAATAAATAAACTCTGACTGATTCATCCATTACATAAAGTTCATAACCCACGGGACGACACAAATCAGATAACAATAAATCAGCTTCTGCAATCCAGGGTACTCCTTCGCTTTTGAGAAACTGGACTCTAAGATAGTTAACTAATTCTGGAGTTAATACTAAAGGTAAAGCTGCATGATAAGCTAACAAACGATAAGAAGACTCAAAACGACTGACAAATCGCTCTACTTTATTCTGGGCTATGATTTCATCTGTAATTTGAGTCATGTTAATTTTATTGTTACCTTTGTAATGTTGCGATCGCTTGTATTAACCCCTCATTATTCATGGGAAACATTGGTACTAAGTGGGAGATGATTTTAGCACTGGTACTATTCCAGCGTAATTGGGGAACAGGATTAAGCCATGCTATTAAATTAGTATGTTGTTGAATTTCCCAGATTACCTCTGTCGTTGCGGATATTCTTTCTCTACGTCGGTATCCTCTGGCTGCACCCCCATCACTAACAATTAATACTCTAGTTTCACTATCACATTGACTTAAAACTGTTTCTAAAGCAACTTTATTAGTTAAAAACCGATTTTGATAAATGTATTCTGCTGGAAGATTATGAAAATAAGCAACATCAACTTTTTCTATAGAACTTTCATATTGAGCCGTTTCTACTAAATCTTTACTAAAATGATGGAAAGGAGTCATTGAACCTTCCTGATCTACTAAAATCAGCAAGTGAGCATGATTTTTTTCTCGCCGACGATAAACAGGTTGTAAGAAAAACCCTTGTTTGGTGGCTTCTTCTACTGTCATCTTGATATCTAAAATATCCCTAACTCCATCAGCAATAGGACGGCGTAAATACCGCCAGCTATAAACCATAAAACGGCGTGAAATGGGATAATGAGTGTTAAACTCATCATCATTGTCATATTCCTGTATTGCTTGAGGAGTGGTAACAGCTAATGGTGATAAATCCTGAATCGCTGGTTTGCTTGTCACCATAGGAGAGGTTTCAATTGAGGTGCTAGAAGCAACTGTTAATGATGAATCTGAGTTAATTTTGTCATTTTTTACATCTTCTTGGCTTTTTCCAGATTTCTCTTTTGTTATTTCTACAGTTTCTTCAGATTCAACAACAATGGTATCAAATATCAGTTCTAGATGCTCTTGTTGTTCCGCCGATTTACACCATAGCAAGCGTAAAAGTTTTTTAAAGTCTTTTTTATTTTGAGTTCCCCAACCTTCAGCGATCGCATCTAAAGCAGAAAAATATTCCCTGACACTTAGATTAAAACCGTCTTCACGCAAACGGTAAAAAAGGGTTTTTAAGTAAGGTTCTGGTTGAAACATGAGTCACACAATTTTGGATTTTAGATTTTAGATTTTAGATTGACCATAGTAAGTATGTTAATTTTATGTGTTTTGAAGCAGTTTTCTGAAAAATTATTGATGCTACCGTTGGTAAATGTTCATTCTAGGCTGGATTGGGGAAAAGATGTATTTTTTTGCCAATCTTGACGAATTTTAAAAATTAACTCTCGATAAGGAATTAATTTACCTCCCTCTAACTCATCAGCAGGATAAGGGGGTTGAGGATTTTGTTTGCTTTGACAACGGTAAAGTGCATCTATCCAGTCTAAAAATTCACTTGTCCCAGGGATTTTAAATAATCCTTTATCTTCTCTAATTTTCAAAAAGAGTTTAGCTGCTGCTTGTACTAATTCATTAGGAGGATTGAGCTTTTTTTTAGTCTCTTGCTCTTGCTTGTATTTATAATGAAGATCAACAATTTTTTGAAGTTCACCAGGGTTATTTGGAAATTTGACGTAATAATAGATACAGCGCCGTAAAAAAGGAGCAGGTAAATTTCCTTTTTCTTTATTACTGGTAATAATTACAATGGGTTGACAATCAGGATTGGCTGTAATTGTTTCTCCTGTTTCTCTAATTTTAAACTCCCAAGGTTCATCTAAAACAGTTAGTAAATCATTGGGAAAATCAATATCTGCTTTATCAATTTCGTCAATTAATACCACCGCCGGTTTTTCTGAGCGAAAAGCTTTACCAATTGCACCAAAAGTTCGATAATCTTCAGGATTACTGGGATTCCTCTGATTATCTTCTTTAACTCGATTTTGATTGCTTGTGTCTAACTTTTGAGTTTGAACGTCATTCTGATTATCTTCTTTAACTTGATTTTGATTGCTTGTGTCTAACTTTTGAGTTTGAACGTCATGAAGTCTGAGAATGGCATCATATTCATATAAGCCTTCTTGTGCTTTAGTAGTTGAGCGAATATCCCAACGATAAAAGGGTAATCCTAATTCATAAGCAATTGCGATCGCTAATCGAGTTTTTCCACAACCGGCTTCTCCTTCTAATAGCAGGGGACGACGCAAGAAAATGGCTAAATTAACTGCATCAATCAATTCATCAGGTGCAATATAGGGTTCAACCTTTGTGGGTGAATCAGTATGAGGATTAGCAGGACGTTTTTGTGGGTTGTTTTCAAATTGATAAGTCATTTTGATTTTTGATTGAATAATTAACAGGAAGTAGGTGAATGGGTTAAATTATGCCATTGTTGTTCTAAAGCATAGCAAACATCTCTAGGTCTTCCGTCAGTTTCATTATAAATTTTGGTACTTATGCTTTCTCTCCGGCTATTTTTTAAATTGGTAGTTGGATAGGATTTTAGCCATTCATAAATGTCTTGTTTTTCCCAATTATCCAGCAATGGAATTTTTACTAACTTGTCCCGTGTAAAAAAAGCATCATCTTGATTCAAATGACAGGATAATCTTTGACTAATTTCTAAATTAGAAATAATAACAGCGAAAACTTTAATTCCACAGAAGTCTTGAGTTACTTCCTGAATTTTTTTTTGTAAAGGTTGCCAAAAATCTTGAATAAACCAAGGAATCAAAGGGTCAATCTCACTAGCTTCATTAATATCACACTTAATTTCTATAAAGAAAACTGAATTGTTCTGCAAAGAATTACCAAGATTTTCTATAACTAATTTGATATATTCATTTAACGGCATTTTTTGTGATTTAATGTTATTAAAATATTCGCCAATTTTCTCTACTACACCGTCGAAGTTGCCTGAAGTATATGTTGTATAGAATTCACGAAAATTTCCTCGACGGGGTTTTAATTCATTTCTTAGCCTTTTTAAATATAAATCCCCTTGTCTAATTAAATTCTTTTCCATCAAAAATAATACAGTATCTCCTTTGTCATTAAAATGAGATTTAATTTTTGTAAATTTTTTTTCTGCTTCTCGAAAATCTATATAATATATAGATTCATGAAAATCTAGGTATTCATTAAAATTTAATTGTTGCTGATTTTTTGGTGCAGGCTCTTCTAAAGGGGTACTGTTAACAATATTAAGTTTATTTACTACTGTATCAATCCGTGTCTTTAAATCATGAGAGACACGCTTCATTTCCTCCTGTTTGTTAAAAATTCCACTTAATAGCTGATAAGTAATTTCTTTGATTTTTAGGTTATCAGGATTTTTCTCATAAGCTCCCAAAATTAAATCTAATACTTTATCTTTCGTTTCAGCCCATTCAATTAAGTCTAAAATAACCGTTAGGATTTTAGAGTTTTCAGTAGTCACATTTGCTAAATTTTCATCTAGCTTAAATTTTACCATGAGTCGGATATCAGAATAGGTTGGATAGCCATCTAACAATGCATCAAATAATTTTTCTGATTCATCTTTCTTTAACTTCATTCTTTTTTAACTCAATTTACGTTGTTCTAAAGGAACGAGTGGAATAACGGCTGTATAGAGTATCATCAAAATTGAGCCATAAATAGGATAATACCCAGGAATAGATTTAAACGGTTCACCACCAATAGCTATAGCCCAAACTATAAATGCTCCTACAGAAATAATCGCTTGTTTGATGGTTGGCTTCTGTTTTGAATCAGATGGTAATAAGCGAATATAAGCAAAAGTTAAAAACAAACAAAATATAAATATTCCCCATAAAATCCTGCTTTGAGGAATATCATTATTTCCTTCTATCATTGTTTTGATGGTAATCCATACTCCCACGGTTTCTGAGGGAATATATTTCATTACTTTGTCTAAATAACCATCTACATCTGATTGTTGTCCAGATGCTTGTAATTCTGTTTCAATAATACGGCGACTCATATTTTCCCGTGATTAATTAATCAAGTTTAATTTGAATAGATTTTTGAAGTAAATTATCGTAAATGGCGTTTAATAAAATTCCTTCACGGATTGAACCGAAAGATTTAGAGCGTTGAGCATGATGTAACGCTACTAATTCACCATTTTCATTAAAGCATGGTGAACCACTAGAGCCTCCTGACGTTTTATTTATATACTGGACTAATCCACTGTTAGGATAAACTCCTGTAATACCATCACAAGTAATAGAAAGCTTCATTGACTCTCCATTGGGGTGTTGTAAAATATTAATTCCATCGCTTTCAGAAAGGGCAATATTGGAATATTGAGCAGGTTTAATCATTGCATCTTCTGAATTTAAAGCTTGATTAAAAGTGTCTTCAATTTGTAGTAAAACATAGTCTAATTTTTCTACTGGACTAAAAGCAATAATGGGTTTTTCAGCATTTAATCGAAACAATTTTGAGGGGGTTTCTTTTCCATCCTCTAAACTAAAACAACCAAAATGAAGCCTAATATTCTTAGCATTCGCTTCTAGATCATCATCATTGTTGCGTTTAACCACATGATAATTAGTTAAAATATATTTGCTAGTTACCAAAACTCCAGTTGCTGTAATATTTAAATTAGGTAAGTCAACGCGACATACTGATTTAGCTTGTTCAATTATTCTTTGTAAAAAGCCAACATCATACCAATCTGGTTGCTTTTTAAAGAAGTTTTGTAACTCAATTTCGTTTGTCTCTCCATGCCAATCAATATCGGGACCAAAATCTCTAGGATGAACAGCATTAGGGTCTAAGATTGCTTTTTGTTTAAAGCCTTTAAATACTGTTTCATAAAAATTTTTCAACTCTGGATTATGAGGATTTTTTTCATAAGCTCCTATAATTAGAAGTTCTAACTTACCCCTTGATTCAGATGATTCAATGAGATTAAAAACAACAGTTTCTAAATCGCCTCTTCCTGCAAATCTCTCTAAGTTTTCCCCTAGCGTTAATTTAACCATGATTTTGAGCTTGTCATAATCTCGATAAGCATCTAACAAAGCCTCAAAAAGTTTTTCAGTTTCTGAACCTGATAATTTCATTTTTAATTGATGTCACTCTTTTTTATTAATAGTTCCAACTCACTCATTTTTCTTTCTAACTCACCCACCCTTTGATTCAACGGCACATTGTCAGCACAACCAATATACTGAGCGATCGCACTGACAACCACATCAGTTTTCGACGTACCAGTTAGCTCAACATAGTTGTTGAGTTCTTGCAGCAGAGATGGAGGCATTCTGATAGCGATTTGTGGTTTGACCATAGCTGATATTCCGTAACTCTACGGCATACTACCAACTGTATAACAAAGTATTGCTAGTTCTAAACAATTCTTCACTCAAGTAGCGTCTTTCACATAAGCGATGGGTTATGGCTGACGCTAGTATCTTAGCTGAACTGCTTGCAGCAGCGCCGAGCGATTGGCTACACCAGCGCCGAAGGCGATACCTTCGGTAAGCTACTGCGATCGCCCTCCTACCTTTTTCTTGAGGGAAAACTGAAAGACTGGGGAAAAGGTCTTAGGGATAGGTGCAGAATTTTCTTGAGGGAAAACTGAAAGACTGGGGAAAAGGTCTTAGGGACAGGTGCAGAATTTTCTTGAGGGAAATTGTAAATTAGCATCAAAAAACCCCAGTTAAAACCGGGGCTGAAAGAATAGCGTTTGAGGTAACTTATTTTTTAATCAAGATTTGTCTAATCAGAATACTCATGAACTCCCCAGCATTACCTGTGGGTATAAGGTCGCTCCAGTCCCCAACCTCTGCATAGCCAAGCACTTGTAAATTAGGGATTGTACCAATTACTGCTGTGCGTGAGCCAATCAATAAATGTTTTAGGGGTTCTCTGCCAGCAGTGGGTTCTTTGAAGTAGCTGATTTGGTTGGTTTCTACACCTGATAAAAAACTTTGAACTTGTGTCATGATTTATTTACCTGTAAGGGTTAAGGCGAACTGCTTGCAGCAGCACACCCGCGATCGCAGATTCTTCCCGGAACTTGAGCGATCGCGAAGTGTAGCGAAGCTATCGCCTTATTTTTATCTTAACTGTTACCGTGCAATCTCGCAATCTCGCAAAAGCTCCAGTTTAACAACGGAGTGCGAGAATACGAGATATCGAGATAACGGTGTAATGATGGCTAAAAAGATTCCAGAGGGAAAAGCAGAGTTAAGCGTGTATGTAGATAAGGAATTAAAGCTGAGGTTTAAGGTGGCCTGTACTCAGCAGGATAGACCAATGGGTGATGTGGTATCAGAATTAATTGAGGATTGGTTATCAAGGGAGCAACAAAAATCTTGATTCCATTCTTAGAGGAAACCCCAGTGCAGCTTCCTATGGAAAATTCTTAGAGGAAAAGTTAATGTTGGGGTGTGGGCATCGTTCAATATGCAGCCCGGATCATGATTGTCCTTTTTTGGCAGGGATTCCCAGATAACAGTCGTAATATAATGAATGAAAATAGAATATTTAGTAGGGAAATAGTATGAATAGTGAAACTTTTAAAAATAAATTCTATTTTATTTATCAACAACCTTAATAAATCCCTAATGTCGGTAAATTCCTCACATCAAAACCGATAAAAATGTTATAGTGAATTGATAATAGTAAAATATTAAAATCCAGTTTCAACAGTTATTATGGGATACCCAAAACACTGGAAAGAATTAGCTAAATCCATCAAAGAAAACTCAGGTTGGCGTTGTCAAAAATGCGATCGCGTCTGCTTACGTCCTGGTGAAAAACCCAATACCACTAAACCCCGTGCATATAATCTACAAGTACACCATTGGAATCGCAACCCCGCCGACAACAGGCCAGAGAATCTAGTAGCTTTATGTCCAAAATGTCATCTCAGTTATCATCGCGGTGGTAAGGGTAATATTTCGGTGGGGCAGTTGAGCTTGTTTGATGTTTCCAGGTTTGAGAATTGTTAATTTTGGTCTAAGGTTTTCCATAAAAAGTAAAATAATATACTGATAGCCTTAGAAAATTATTCAGGTTTAACTATGCTGCACGGATATAAAATTATAGATGCTGATTCCCATGTGATTGAGCCTTCACAGGTATGGGCTAAGTACCTGCCTCCTGAATTTAAGCATTATGCACCCTCAGCAGACATGAAAATTCAAGGGGAAGACATTGCACAAAAGATATCTCCACAAATGCGAGACGCTGGCAATCAGCAGATGATGGAGGCTCACCGCAATGCTTATTTTCAACGTTATGATCCAGAATCTCATCTACAATCAATGGTGCAGATGGGAATAGATATCGCCTTTATTTATCCAACTAATGGTTTATGGCTTTTTGCTATTGATACCATGCCACCAGAAGTAGTGGGAGCGTTTACCCAGGCTTATAATACTTGGTTATATGAGGAATTTTGTAGTTATGCTCCAGACAAATTGAAAGGAGTAGGTGCAATTAATCTTCATGCACCAGAGCAAATGGTGTCAGAATTACATCGTATAGCTGATTTTGGCTGGAAAGCTGTGGTTTTACGTCCTAATCCTATTAAAAGACGAATTTTGAGCGATTTTGCTTATGAACCATTTTGGACAGCCTGTGAAGAGTTGGAGATAGCAGTAGCCATACATGAAGGAACACATAGCCGTTTGCCAACTACAGGTGCGGATAGATTTAATACTCATTTTGCCCTGCACGCTTGTTCGCATCCGATGGAACAAATGATGGCATTGTTAGCATTAATTGAAGGAGGAGTATTAGAACGTCATCCTCAATTGAAAGTAGGGTTTTTAGAGTCTGGTTGTGGTTGGCTACCTTATTGGTTGTGGCGCATGGATGAAGAATATAAAAACTTACATCGGGAGGTTAAAAACCATGTAAAAATGCCTCCATCAGAGTATTTTCGTCGTCAATGTTTTGTGTCAGTAGAACCTTCTGAACCTTATTTACCTCAAATAATTGACTATATCGGTTCTGATAACTTGATTTTTGGTTCTAATTACCCTCAGATGGGTCATAAACCAGACATCGTGAAAACGCTTTTAGAGCTTGAGGTACAGTTATCTCAAGAAACTGTACAAAAGATTGTGTGGGATAATCCCAGTCGTTTTTACGGTTTGGCTTAAATCAACTCCATAAACCTAAGTTGCTAGTACAGAGTTAGCAGCATTAAAACAATAAAATACTTGATATTAAATCTTCAGTAGTTCACACTGGGGATTTTTTGTGTGAAAGCAGTCATGACACCGCACTCTAGATTTTCTTGGGGGAAACTGCGACTAGGCGATCGCATGACAGTGCTGAATGCGATTGGGTGCAACAATAGGCGATACCTATGCCTTCGCTCCCGTGAGGGATACGCCGTAGGCATCGCTTTCCTACCCTTTTCTTAGAGGAAAACCAAGCAAACTCGGTAAACTCCACTAGCAGCCACACCCATTGTCAATATTATTTTTATATAGTACACTTGCACTATATTCACAGAAAATGGTAATCACAGTCCCCTGGTGTAAAACTATTGGGGATTTTTTGTGTAAAAGCAGTCATGACACCGCACTCTAGATTTTCTTAGGGGAAACTAGGAAAGCTGGGGAAAAAGATATTGGGGACACCGTGCAGAATTTTCTTGAGGGAAATTTTTATAGAAATTGACCAAAGCGATCGCCCTCTTTGATTTTTGTCAGGGAAACGCCGTAGGCATTGCCAAAAGATAAAAACTACAGGGGAAATACGGTATTGAGGAAAAGAGTGAAAAAAATTCTTAGGGGAAACTACAATATTACTTATGAGAATATAACTTGCGAGAAGCAACCTTCAGATAAGTAAATGAGTGAGTCTACCGATATAGGTGAAATAAGTGCAGCTTCCCTAGCGTTGACTGCTCCTATTCCTATCACTGAACACCCTGCCTCTGTTTATCTTTCCTCCCTTTCCCCCGGTTCACGTCCAGCAATGAAACAGGCTCTTGATGCGATCGCCAAAATCCTCACAGGTAACACTTGTGATGCCCTGACTCTTGATTGGGCTGCATTGCGTTATAAGCACACAGCAGTATTACGCAGTATACTAATGGAGAAGTACGCACCAGCGACAGCTAATAAAATGCTGAGTGCGTTAAGGAGGGTTTTGAAAGAAGCTTTACGTTTGGAATGGATGGACGCTAGGGACTTTGAGCGGGCGGTGGATATCGCTAATATCAAAGTTTCCAAGGAATTACAGGGGCGTTGTTTATCAGAGGCTGAAATTAATGCCCTGATGCAAGTATGTTTTGCAGATCCCACTCCCATTGGTTACAGGGATGCGGCATTAATAGCAATTTTGCGGGGTGCAGGTTTACGGCGGGGGGAATTGGTCAAGTTATTGCTGAGTGATTTTCATGCTGGGAGTGTTAAAATCCGCAGTGGTAAAGGTGGTAAAGATAGAACTGTTTACCTACCAGATGGGGCGCTGTCAATTATCGAAGATTGGTTAGAAATTAGAGGGCGGGAAGCTGGGGCTTTAATCTGTCATATTAATAAAGCCGGGGCGGTGACTTTGAGGCAATTAACACCCCAATCTGTGCTATTTATTTTGCAGAAAAGAGGAGCAGAAGCTGGTGTAGAAAATTTCTCTGCTCACGATTTTAGAAGAACTTTTATCTCTGAGTTATTAGATTCTACTGATATTGTCACTGTGCAGAAATTAGCCGGTCATGCTTCACCAGAACTCACTTCTAGATATGACCGTCGGGGTGAGGAAGTTAAGCGTCAAGCGGTGCAGTCTATTAGTGTTCCCAAGCGGAAGTGATAATATTTTATTAGTAGTTAGTTTTTAGAAGTAAAAAAAATGGCTAAAGGGTTTGGTGTAAAGCCAGAAAAACAATTAGGATACATCTTACAGTTAATGCCAGAAGTCAAAGCTTATGCTGTGAGATCCAATTATAATGACTTTCATGAAAAAACTGGAGAGGAATTTATTGGGGTAACAAGTATGCTAAAGGAGGCTCAAGTCTGGAAGAAAAAGGAGCAAGCTAAACAGTCAATTGAAAAATATTCTGACTTTCTACTGGAAAAGGTAGAAGCTGGTTCACAAGTGCGCGTAGATATTAAACAACTTAAACGTTCCAGTGACGGTAAACTCATTGATGAGTTAGTTGAATCATTATTCATAGTTATAGACAACTCTTAAATTAATATTATTTACTATTGCTTAACAGGATAATACAACCCATCTTTTACCTGAAATTTCCACCCCAAACCACTGGGGTCACGATTCCTAGACCAACTGATAAATTCCTGCTCGCTCTTGGTTTCCCGTTCTGTAGTTAAACTTTGTTGTGTCACCCCTAACCGCATGGCTAAATTCTCCGGTGCAAAGGACGTAATTTCTACTGCTTGCTGATATTGGTATGGATACGCTGAACGCCGTGGTCTAGAATTACCACCACTGTATCTACCAGAAGCTACAGCCCGTTCAATCTTTTCTAAGTGTCTAGCTAAAGTTTCTAACTTACTGGCCAGCAGTTCATCTTGTTTACAGAGATGAGTAGAGAGTGATTCTAGTTTATTTTCTACCTGCTGTATCTCGGTAACTGGTAATTCCACACTGCTATCAAACTGTGAAATCAATTCTTGTAATGCTTGCAGTAACTCTGTTGTGTGTCCTTTACGGTGGATTTTTGATAGTTGCCGTACTACTGGAATTAGTGCAGTCGGCACACGGATCATTTGGCTGGGTGGGGTGCTGTTATTCATGGCGATATCGTTAATGATATCAATTTTACATGAAAATTTCCCCTAAGAATTTGGTTTGGAGTTGCAGGGGTGGCGATCGCTATGCAAAGGCTATGCAAACCTGAACGCTTATTATTTAGTTTTGTCATGAAGATAATGAGTTGGCAGACATTAATAAAAATAAAGTAATCTTGCGTAGGACTATATTTATTTGTAATTATTGATTCATAAAAGCTTTAATTATACAAGGTATAGGACAATGACAGAAAAATCTGAGATCAATCCTTATGTAGAGATACCAGAGGAAACAAATGTTGTGGTAAAAAATCAGAATAGTTTAGAAATAGATAAAGATTTTCTTTTGGAGAAATACAAACTAAGACTTGATTTTTATAAATTTATTTTAGGCACAGTAGTTTTAGGAGTCTTTTCAACCATAGTAACAACTATTATACAATGGAAAGAAATTAAACTTAAACAACAAGATATTGAACAAAAACATTTCAGTCAATTCAAAGATGATGTAATGACTAAAAAATTGATTGAAAGGATAAGATTTGCTCAATATTTTTCTTTACTTGCTCCCCCTGACTCAAAAAAAGCTTGGGAAGAATATCACAAAGTTTTACTCAAAGATTTTGATAACAGAAAAGCAAGTTTAGGCAGTATTGAGAAAAATCTTGAGATTATTGCAGAGAGAGGTAATGATGCTAGTTATACAATCCTAATAAATCAACTTCAAAAATCAAAAGAAGAAATTGAAAGTGATTTAGGCTTAATTCCCAATATTCTGAATACCCCTTATGATATTTGGATTGAAAAAGTCAGAAAAAAAGAACCAATTGTTGAAGGGGGAACTTTTCTTTGGGCGCAAGCTATTGTTATGAAAGATGGAACAGTAAAACCTCCTACAACTACTCAAGTAAGGGAAAATATTGAAAAAATGGCTTTAGAACTTCAAAAAATTCAGAATCAGCTAAATTCTCAAATTGAAATTGTTAGATGGTATTATCCAGTACCGATTAATAGACGAATAGGAGGTAATCCAGATTCTCATACTACAGGACAGGGTGTGGATATCAAAGTGAAAGGTTATACAGCAAAGCAGTTAGCAGCTAAATTAAAAGATTGGCCTTATGGTATGGGTACTCATCCTAATAGCTTTCCTGATGTTTTACATTTAGATATGAAGGAGGGAAAAAGAAGATTTGGTGATATTTTTAATTCACAATCCGATAACCCTTAATTAACTATCCCTTTCTTCATGTTTTCTAAGCTCACTGCTAATTGCGATCGCAGCACCCGCCGTAGGTATCGCTCAATTCCCCACTAATAAATTTCCCCTAAGAATCAAATACTGTCATCCTTCCAGTTGCAAATATCACAATCCCAGTGAACCCGTGAGACATAATCTCTATTGAAAAAAGCGCCACATTGGGGACAAGTGCCTGTAAATAATGGATGAGTTTCTAACAGTTCTAATTGATGTTCTGTTGTTAACTGCGGTGGTTGTAAAATCAATTCACCATTGTAATAAGTTGCCCCTTCCGGTTGCCATAATTCTTCTGCGTTGGGGTCTTCCCTAAAATCCAGGCAACTATCACCTGTCACACCATGAGGATGTACCGCACAGACAAGATGGGGATTGTGTGAGTAAAATAAACAACGGTTACATTCTGAAATTTTAGGCATAATATGAATTTTTATATTTATACAAGTATGCTTTGATTAAACTAGACAACTAAAATGCAATATGTTTACTTATTAGCATAAATGATCTGATCCTCAAAGAATTGTCTTTGGTAGTCGTGCTGCTTAGAGAATCGAAAATTTAAATGAATTTTTCCAGTTAATTAGCATTTGTGTCCAAAAATAATAAGGTTAACTGGAGTAGCAAAAAATGAAGTTATATTACATTCCCACCACTAGAGCAGTACGTCCGCGCTGGTTATTAGAAGAAATGGCAATACCCTATGAAATGGTGCGGGTGACTATGGCAATGACAAAAGAGCCGGAATATAAACAACTGCACCCACATGGTAAAGTACCAGTTTTAGTAGATGGGGAAGCAACAATTTTTGAATCTGCGGCTATATGTGCTTACCTTGCAGATAAATATTTAGATAAAGGTTTTGCACCAGCACCCGATAGTCCTCATCGTGCCTATTACTATCAATGGTTGTTTTATGCTACCGCCACTTTAGAAGCACCTGTTGAGCATTTTATGTTTAATATTTTACCAAATCTACCAGAAAAACTATTGCCTGGGTTTATTAGGTCAGAAACATCTAAACAAGAATCTTATCAATGGTTTCAGCGAGTGTCCGAACCTGTAAAAGAAGCACTACATGGTAAACATTTTTTAGTTGGCAATAGTTTGACTGCTGCTGATGTGGTGGTGGGTGGTATTTTACTGTGGGCTAAAAAACTAGGAATGATGCAACCAGATGACTCTTTAACTGAATATATTGATAATTTAATGCAGCGTCCAGCTTTTAATCGTGCAGATGAAAACTATTATGCTCAAGTTCCTGTTCATTCTGAGTAAATAATATTTAAAATTACCTCAGTTATAGCGATCGCTATTTCTTTAAAGTTTAGCTTATGTCTACCACCAGTATCATCCATCCTTTACATTATCTGATTGTCAAGCGCGAAGGGACAACATGGTATTTTAAACCAGGGGACAGTGTTTTTTATAATCCCAAGAATGTACCAGTTAACTTAGCATTAGAGGAAAGATTACACCGTTTTGGGTTAAGTCCCCAGAAAATAATGATTGAACTATTCCGAATTAATGGCGGAAAACCTGGATTTTATTTGGTAAACCTCAGAGATAAACAATACTATTACTGTGGTGCTGAGTTACAAGATGTTAATGATTGTCTGCACGGTCTTGGTATTGGGTATGCTGATTAAACACTAAAATCATCATGTCTACTACAGTTCATTTAGTTGTTGGGATTGAAAATGTCACTTTATTAGTATTTTACACAGAATCCCATTGCTGGCAGTTCCGCTTAATTAGTGCTGGTGGTGAGGTATTTGGTGAACGTAAACTTTACTACACCCCAGAAGCCGCAGAAAAAGCAGGAAGAGAATGGATTTATCAGGGTCATTGATTCTTAGGGGATGGGGTGCGATCCGTAGGAATCGCCTGAAAAGATTTGGTTGATTTTTTAACTGCTAATCAACTTTACATAGTAGGATATGGGTTAATAATAAGCAAGTTCTGAATATGTATCAACAACTCAATAAACTAAGTGCTTTGGCGGTTATAGTTACAATAATATTATCAATACCACAGGTAAGTATTGCTGCACCGAAAGGGTTTAAGACTCCCAGCGGTAACATTTTCTGTGAGTTAATGGAAGGTGAAGATATTAATACCAACAGTTTGCGCTGTGAGATTGCTAGTTCACTCAAACCTAAGCCTCCTCAACCCTACTCTGGATATTGCGGATTTGACTGGGGACGTGGTTTGATGTTACCTGCAACAAGTAGACCGGAAATTCTTTGCATTAGTGATACCATTGCTGACCCTAATAAATCTGTCCTTGGTTATGGTCAAACTTGGAATCATGGCGGCTTTAAGTGTGTTTCCCAAAAAAACGGACTAACTTGTACTAATAATACTGGGATTGGGTTCTTTCTGAGTCGGGAAAAATGGCGGGTATTGGGATTATCACAACCCTAGTTTAATTGTTTCATTCTGCGATATTCAACAGCAGCAACAGTTAGAGCGATCGCTTCACTTGCCGTAGGCATTGCCTCAAGTTAAACACTGAATTTAATTGAGGTAAGAAGTTTGTAGTTCTTGCAGAATGGTGTTGTGTATTTGTTGTGCTTCTTCAGTTGATTTCTCCTGCACTTCAAAAAATTGATTAACCTGGTCTTGGATTTCCGGCGGTAGGGTTCTAAACTTTTCTGGATTCCCAACGAGCAGCCGTTGACCGGGATATGGTGTAAAGTCTGTAAATATTTCTAGACCCTGAGTGATCAACACAGCTGATAATAGACCTCTTGCAGAATTCATTTTATGTTACAATAGGGGTTTGCCTTAATTTTATCCAAAAGTTAGAATTAAACGCCCATCTTTAAATTTGCGATCGCAACAACACCCAAACACACATAAAACCTAAAACCTTCAATTGTACCACAGAAACAATTGTGCAAGAGGTCTAATTTACCAATGGGATATGGTTTATTGTTGTCGGCACTGACATTAATTTCTGAACATAAATAAGCGCAAAACCAGGCAATAGTATCAATGTCTAAGGCCAGGATTACGCGATCGCAAAGTTGATGATTAAATTCTAGGGAATTATTATCAAAGATATTATCCAGTGCTTCAGGATATTTTTGCTGACAATACCTGATAGCTGACTCTGATAATATATCTAACTTTGTTCTCTGGGATTTTCCGAATCCTTTGCTCATGGCTGCACCTCTGCTATTAGTTGAATTTTATCAGAATGTTTTTATTAGTTTTTTCTTAGGGGATGGGGGGGTGATGAATAGATACTGGTTGAGTTGATACCTAATGAATAGATAACCTATGCGATCGCTAAGACTATAAGCAGTTCGCTAAATCAATTACCCTGTGACAATGAAACCCCGGAATTTATGGAGTCAGTCGCGCAAGGGTAAAGTTTCCCCTAAGAATTTTGGAATAGGGGTCTTCTAATGTGGCGTTATTTTTCCCTCAAGAATCCCCAAATATAAAATGTTTATGAAGAAGCAATCCAGTATATTCACCGGGTTATGGAACTAAGCACAAAGAGTAAGAGAATCATTGAAACCTGCTATGTTTGGTGTTTTTGGTGGTTTGATATGAAAATGCAGTGTTTGACTAAACTGTTGTGATTCCCTAACTTTCATTGTCAATGCTGGGGTATTTACTGAAGTTTTATAACATTAGTTCTCTATTTAGCAAAGAAACTAAACAAAAAATAATACAGGAAAGTCTTTACAACTGCTTTTAGATGGAATTATTATGTTAATTGATATATCACTTGCTACATCAGGCAATAAACCAGATGTTAAAAGTCAAACCATCCGAAGTTGGGGGGCTGATTCGGGAACTGCGGCTATTAACTGGACTTACACAGGAACAATTTGCAGCTAGTTTAGGTGTCACTTATGGCACTATTAACCGTTGGGAAAATGGGCGATCGCAGCCTTCACCCATTGCTATGAAACTTGTTAAGCAGAAGCTGGAGGAGATGGGGGAACAGGGGAAGGATTTAAGACAGAAGTATTTTAATTAAAGGTGTCAAAATGCCAGAGCGTTTATTGCAGTTGAATGATTTATCAACTTATATTCGTAGTCCTGAGAAAATTGCAGCCCTGTTTCAAAAACTGGGTTATAACGCTGCTATTCAACCTTTAAATATTGAAGATTTACACCTCCCAGCCCGTAGCACTGAGGCTATTTATGATTCATACCTAATTGCTGACCACGATAACGGCGGTTTGCAAGTATTACTATTTCAACTACATCCTGATGAATGGAGTTCTAGTAATGCCGTTAGTAGTCGCATGAGAGCGATCGCTAATGTTATCTGTCAACGTGAAACTGAATTTTTATTATTAGCAACTAACAAGGATTTTAACCAATTAATGTTGGTGAATCCTCGTAAAAATTATGATACTAACCTTAACTTAAAAACTAGCATTCGTAAGTTATTAATTGATGCTATTAATCCTACTAATTATGACCGTGACCGATTAGAAGCAATAGCTGTTAGGGGTTTATCGTCACCGGAATTATATAAAGCCCACTGTGAAGCGTTTGATGTTGAGAAGTTAACCAAGTCTTTCTATAGAGGTTACAAGCAGATATTTGACAAGGTACAGCAAGCTGTCAAGGAAAATAATGATTATCCTTACTTTGCTGATGCTGATAGGTTACATCAGTTTTCACAGCGTCTGATGGGACGCATTATGTTTTTATATTTCCTCCAGAAGAAAGGATTTTTAGCTAGTGATTATCGGTTTTTGGCTAATCGTTACAGAGCATTGAAAACTGAACCTGATGAAACAGATTATTATGCAAAAGTATTAGAACCGTTATTTTTTGAAACTCTGAATAAAGACCGTCCTAATTTAGCGCATCGTTGGGGTGAGGGACAAATACCTTATCTCAATGGTGGTTTATTTGATAGAGATTATGGTGAGGGAATTAAGGACGCTGCTGGTAGAGAAACACCGGAAATAATTACTTTACCTAATTCTTTATTTGACCCTGGAGAACCAGAGAGTATTTTAGGGTTTTTCAATGGCTATAACTTCACGATTGCTGAAAATGTGGCAGGTGATGAAGATGTAGCAGTTGACCCGGAAATGTTGGGTAAAGTTTTTGAGAATATGTTGGCCGCAGAGGAAAGGGGACAGTCAGGAACGTTTTACACCCCACGCGGTATAGTGCAGTTTATGTGTACTGAGGTGTTATCTCGGTATTTGGCAGATGCTACGGGTATGAGTTTGGAGGCTATCAGGGAACTAATTGAACTTGACCCTGATTCCCCAGATAGTCAGTTAAAGCAATTACTAACCAAGGAACAAACTAAGCAATTAAAACAGGCATTAAATGAGGTGAAAGTCCTTGACCCGGCTGTGGGTTCTGGTGCATTTCCTCTAGGAATGATGCAGGTGATTTTGGCTGTATATCAAGTTATCGCTCGTCGCGAGGGTGTACCCATCCAGCGCGGTAGTTTGGCAATGAGTAAGCTAAAACGCAAAATCATTGCTAACAATCTCTATGGTGTGGACATCAAACCAGAGTCCATAGAAATTGCCAAGTTAAGGATGTGGTTATCGTTGGTGGTGGATATTCCTGATATTGAGGATGTAGAACCACTGCCAAACCTTGATTATAAGTTAATGTGCGGTGATTCTCTGATTTCTACTATCAATGGTGAAAGGTTAATACCTGATCCCACCAAAGAACAGCAGTTGATGTTAGCAGTAACACCGATTCAACAAGCTATTCAACCACTGCTAGAACTGCAACGCCGTTATTTTGATGCCCAAACTGAAGAAAGATATCAGTTGCGATCGCAGATTTTACAAGCTGAAGCTAATGTGTTTCGCACTGCTGTAAATGACCGTCGCCAATATTGGGAAGGTAAACAGCAAGAAGTTGAATACAAGGTTAAATCTCTTAAAAAGGTTACTAAGGCATTAGAGAAGGAACAAGCTGATATTGCTACTAAGTTGGCAGAATTAAATAAGTTTGCTGCTGATGTGGAAAGTGGAGAGCGATCGCTTAATTTCTTCCAATACCATCTGCATTTTAATGATGTGTTCAAGGATAAGGGCGGTTTTGATGTGGTGATTGGTAATCCGCCTTATGTGAGGATGGAACAGATTAAAGACTTAAAGCCAGCCTTAGAACAGGAATATGAATGTTATACGGGTAGGGCTGATTTATATGTTTATTTCTATGAGCAAGGATTTAGATTGCTGAAACAAAAAGGGCTATTAAGTTATATATCCTCTAACAAGTGGCTTAATGCTAATTACGGTACTAATCTTCGTAAACATTTAGCAAATAATTATCAAATTCATAGTATTACTGATTTTGGCGAGTTACCTGTTTTTGATGCTGCTACTTTCCCTATGATATTTATTGCTTTAAATAATACTATTAAAAAGCAATCTATATTATTTACTCAGGTGAAATCTTTAGAAGCACCTTATCCTGATATTTCTACTATTCTTAAAAAACAAGGTCATATCTTACCTGATACTGCTATTCAAGAAGACAAATGGACATTAAATTATCAACAATCAGCTAATATTATTAGTTTACTTGAATTAAAATTTGCTTCCTTAGATAAATATGTCAATGGTCAAATATATTACGGAATAAAAACTGGGTTTAATAAAGCATTTATTATTGATGAAACTACCAGAGAACAGCTAATAATAAAGTCTCCAGACTGTAAAGATATGATTAAAAAGATAATATTTGGAGATGATGTTAGAAAATGGCATATAAATTATCAAAACAAATATTTAATTTATTTGTATCACGGTATAGATACATCAAAAATTAGTGCTGTTATTAACTATTTAAAAACATATAAAGAAAGACTGGAGCAGCGAGCTACCAAGCAGAATTGGTACGAATTACAACAACCCCAATTTAAGTATTCAGCTTATTTTTATCAGCCCAAAATAGTATTTCCTGATATAGCTAAGGAAGCAAGATTTACTTTCGATAAAAATGGATTTTATCTTGAAACAACAGTTTTTACAATCATAGGTAACAATTTATATCTTTTGGGAGTTTTAAACTCTAAAATTGTTTGGAATTACTTATGTCAGAATGCGGCTGTTTTAGGTGATTCTCAAAAAGGAGGACGGTTAAGATTAAAACGCCAATATGTCTCACAAATCCCCATCCCCACCGCCCCCGAAGCAGACCGCCTAGCGATAGAAACCCTAGTTCAAAAGTGCCTTGATGCTAAAGGAGTTGGTGTAGAGAAATGGGAGGCGGAAATTGATGATAGGGTTGCTCATTTGTATGGGTTGACTGCTGAGGAAATGAAGATTATTAAAGGAGTATAGCTTATGCAATATATAGAACATCAAGTTGGTGAATTAATTGTTAGTCAGCGTAAGGATGATGGTTATATTAACGCAACAAAGTTAACTAGAGCTTATGAGTTACAAACTCTAATAAAGAGAAATCCAAATAGTTGGTTTGAAAAAGATAGAACTCATGAATTTTTAAACTTACTACACAACAAGACAGGAATTGAGATTTATGACCTAGTTCAAAAAAAGGGAGAAGGTAAAGATAGAGAGATTTGGATTCATCCCAACCTTGCTATATCTTTTGCGATGTGGCTATCACCTGAATTTGAAATGATGGTTTCTGAGTGGGTACAGCAGTGGCTTTTAAAAGGTCAAACTCCCACTAATTCAGAACCACTAATTTTACATCCTTATCAGCGTGCTTGGTATGAACGTTTAAAATTATTTGAGCAAAATACTAAATTACCCAAAGGAACGTGGTGTGTTTTTGAGGAAATAGCTAAATTAATGAGAAACTTAGAAGCCAAAAAAATAGTTTTACATGATAAAGCAACCATTGATATTTCAGTAGGTTCAGCATGGTGTTATTGGCTAAAAGAAGAAAAAAAATATGATACTTCTACTTTAAAAAAATATCCTCACTGGTATCCAGATAGTAGAGGTGAACAACCTGCTAATGTTTATCCTTATGAATTACTAGGAACATTTCATCAATGGTTAGAAGAAACTTATATTCCTGATAAGTTCCCCGCGTATGTTAGAAAATACGTTAGTCCAGAAGAATGTAAGTTAATTTCAGAAGCTATTGGTTGTGAAGTTAAACCAATTAATAGAAGACTTAAACCCAGTAGCTAAACATAAATGGTGGTAAATATGAATTTACAACAAACCCAAGTCCAAATTTATCAACTAAAACAACAAATGGCTTTAATCCTAGATAACCCCAAATCAGTGAAGCTACAAGTCAAAAATATCAGCTTAATTCAAAAACAGCTACGAGCAATTAAAAAAGAGGTAAATTTAGCTATTCGAGAAATTAATCAAGAAGCTACACAAACGACCCCTGATAGTATCATCTCTGTTGGTTTGGATTTATTTGGTAAACGCAAATTAGCAGGTCAATTAAGACAAAGTACCAGAAGGGCTATTCAGTCAGAGAAAATTAGCGTGAGACAACCTTATATGGATGTTAAAGATTATATTGATCAGGTGCTTTTAGAAGGGGATAAATTGAAGCTGCAAGCAGAACAGTATTTGTCTTTATATTCATAATGAAATAATTTTTTAGGCTTAATAGATATGGAAGCTCAACAAACAAGAAACTGTCCTCAATGTCAAAAAGAAATAGTTAGCCTTAACTCTGGAAAATTAATTTGTCGTTCCTGTGGATGGACAAGTGCAAAAAGCAACCCAGTAGTTGCTAAAAGTACAAACCAAAGTCAAGAAAATGAACAGCAACCTAAAAAATTAATAGCTCAGGTTAACACTGAAGAAACCAACAACTCTGAATTTAGACCTAAAAATAATGGCTTATATTCTAATCGGAGTCTTTCATCAGCAGGAAAGTTATTTTTTTCTGTTGGTTTATTGATTATGATGGGTGGCTTTATTAAATTTGAAACTACTGTTTGTGAGAGCAGTGAATATTCATTTTCTTCAAGATGCACTCATAATATAGGCTTACTTAATGACAAATCTAATTTCATTAATATAGGTGGTTTTTTATTTTTAGGTGGTTGTGTATTAATGGCTACTAATAAATGAGCTAATTTTTATATTCTGAAATTTACAATGCAATTATTTAATATCCAAGGAGGTGAGCAATTTAATGAAAACTCTTAGCTGGCAAGATTTAGAAAATATCAAAACCCCCGAATCTATCTCAGGTTTATTTGGCAAACTTGGTTACAATACCTGCTGTGAACCTGCTGATGCTAACGACTTAGGACTTTCCCAAACTAATCAAGAAATCATTGACACAGTTTATCTAATTGCTAAACAGGGAGATTCTGATTTACAGGTATTTTTCTTTCAACTTAACCCCGCTTGCTGGGCTAATGAAAACAATGCGATCGCACATCTAAAATCCATTGCTCAAAGTTTATGTAAACGTCCTGGGTACTTCCTGATTGTAGGCATGGTAAATTACCAGAAATTATTATTGTTAAGTCCTTTCAAGAGTTTTAACGCTCAAATGGAATTAGAGATTGGCACTCGTCAAATTCTCATTGACTTAAAATCTATCAGTTTATATGATTTAAGTTTACTCCGAAGGATAGCAGCGCATAACCTAGACCCCAAAAGTTTATATCAAACACAGCATAAAGTTTTATTAAATGCTCAAAAATTAGGTATTGGCAAAGAAGAGAAAAAAGCTAATAGAAACAGAGATACCGTTAGGGATTACCTAGTTGCTATTGGTAAAACCAAGTTATTAAAACCAGAAGATGAAATACTTTTATCACGTAAAATTATCAGGTTAAATGAACTAGAAGAATCTTACATTATTCTTTGTGAACTTCTGAATAGAGTGCCTACAAATAGTGAATGGGCAGACATAAATAATCTCAGCATTTCCAGATTATATGATGAATTAGCGGTAGGTTATGCTGCTAAAAATAAATTAGTAGAATCAAATCTCAGATTAGTTGTATCAATTGCCAAAAGATATCAGGATAGAGGTTTAGATTTATTAGACTTAATTCAAGAAGGCAACTTAGGCTTAATTAAAGCAGCAGAAAAGTTTGACCCAACTAAAGGTAATTGCTTCTCAACCTATGCAACTTGGTGGATTAAACAAGCAATTAGAAGAGATATATGTAACTCTTCACGCTTGATTCGGATTCCGGTTCATTTTTGGGGTAGATTACATGAAATTAAAAAAGCAGAACGAGCATTAGTTAAACAAGGAGTATCTAACTTCACTGTCAATGATATAGCTAATTATTTAGAAAAACCTATAGAAGAAATTTTATTTACCATAAAAACTTTCTACAATCCAATTTCCTGGAATGCTCTTATAGCTAATTCCGAAGATATGAGTTTAGAAGATATTATTTCTGACTCTCAAGAATCTATAGAGACAGAGCTTATTAATTCAATGACAGTAGAGGAATTGTTAGCTCATCTCAGCCCTAAAGAAGCAGATATACTTAAACAACGCCACGGTATTGAAGATGGAAATCCTAAGTCACTACAAGAAATTGGTAATCAATATAATCTAACACGAGAACGAGTGAGACAAATTGAAGACAAGGCTATTAAAAAAATCAGAAACCAGTATTATAAATATGAGTTTCAACCTGAACCAAAAATTTTAAATCCTGAACCCAAAGTCCATTATCAGCAACAATCAGTGAAAAATTTATTGAATGATGATGACTGTAAAAATAAAATTAAAGTTTTTAGACGTTGCCCTGGCTTTAGTAACACAAAAATAATTTGTGCAATTTGGAATGTTACTGAAGATTGTCCAGGCTTTGCAGAAGCCCAAAATCAGTTTTATAAAATCATAGAAACGCTTTAATTTATCAGCAAACAATTATTATTTTGAATTATGCTACCAGACTACATAGACAACTCCCACCACACCCTACAAAATGTCCTTGAAACCATCATCAAGGATGAAAGACAGCTTACCCTTGATATCGCCACCGGATTCTTCCGCATTGAGGCATGGGTAAGATTAGAAACTGCAATGAACCAACTCACAGGTTTTCGTTTACTGCTGGGACGTGACCCCACCATTAGACCAGGGGAGAGCGATCGCATTGACCTAATCCGTTACTTCAAAAAAGAACTCTACAAAGAAATAGATGAAAAACCCCTACTTTCTGAATACCAACAACAAATAGAACGATTGATAGCCTACTTACAAAGGGATGATGTACAGGTCAGGTTATTTGGTGAACATGGAGAAAAACAATTTCTTCACGCCAAAGCCTATATTTTTGATAATTACAGTATCGTCGGTTCATCCAACTTCACCCCAGCCGGTTTAGAAGGTAATACCGAGCTAAACATAATCAACAAAATTGGGGCGATCGCTCAAGACCTCAGACATAACTGGTTTGAAAACTTCTGGAAAGACCCTAGCGTTGACCTTGACTACAAAGCCAAATTAATTGATGCCCTGAATGCTTCCAAATTTGGCAGTAAGGCATATACACCCTATCAGATATTTCTCAAGGTATTATACGAACTATTTAAGGATGATACTATCATTGGTCAAGGTAGTACATTATTAGAACTAGCAAGTTTCCAACAAGAAGGATTTGAAAGAGCAGTCAAACTAATTGAAAAACACCGGGGTTGCATGATTGCAGATGCAGTGGGACTTGGTAAAACATTTATTGGATTGAGGTTAATAGAACATTATCTAATAAAACTGAGAAAACCAGGCGGTTCTGTTCCCCGTGCCTTAGTCATTTGTCCTGCACAACTGCGGGATTTAGTATGGCATAAAAAACTAGATGACTTTGGTATCAAAGCTGATATAGTTTCTCATGAAGAAATCAGCCGTGATCACTTTGATATTTCTAGATATAATCGTCATGACATCGTGGTAGTTGATGAATCCCATAATTTTAGGAATAGTGCCACTAATCGCTATCGTAATTTATTAAAATTAGTTAATAGTGGTAAACGTAGTAAACGCATAGCTTTGTTAACTGCTACACCGATTAATACTAGCATTTATGACCTTTATCATCAGATTTTATTATTGACCCGTGGTAGTGAAACCTATTATCGAGAATGGGAAATTTCCAATCTCAAAACCTATTTTAAAGCATTGTCTAAAGGTGGTATTGAGATTACAGAACTGTTGATGCAAACAATGGTCAGACGCAGCAGACAAGATGTAATCAGAAGACAAGCCGCAGGTGAAGAAATTCGCATTAATGGCAAACTAATTAAATTCCCCAAACGCCAATTAGAAAATTTTACCTATAGCTTTGAAAGTAACTTTGCTGGTTTATATGCTAACATCGGTAATCAAATTGATAACTTAACTTTATCACCCTATAATCTTAAACTCTTCAAAAAGAAAAAACAAAAAGATGATGAGTATCAAATTAAACGAAGCGATGCTTTAGTAGCTCTACAAAAATCATTATATCTCAAAAGATTTGAAAGTTCATTGATTGCATTTAAACGTAGTATCACAAACCAAAGAAATTTTCAGTCTAAATTCTATGAAATCCTTACACAAAAAGGTAAACTATTAGATAGTAAAAACTTCCGTAACCTACTTTTAGTAATTGAAGATGAAGACGAGAATACAACAGTTAATGATATTATTGAATCCCTAGAAGAAATTGATATTACTAGCTACGATATCAACCAACTAGAACATCAAATTAAAGTTGACTTGGCAATTTTAAATAATATCATTGATGTTTTGAATAAAATTGAAAACTCAGCAGCCGATCATGTAGACTATGACCGGAAACTAATAGCATTTAAGGAACTACTGAAAAACCAACTATCAGGACAGAAAATATTAGTATTTAGCTACTTCAAAGATACAGCTAATTACTTACATCAAGAACTTAAAAAAGACATAGCATGGTTATCAGCAATGGCAGTTGATGGACATGAACCAGTGATTAAACTTTTAACTGGTGACAGTCCTGGTAAATTACGAGAAGAAACAGTCAAGCATTTTTCACCTAAAGCCAATGCTCAAGACACTGAAGAATTAGCCACACTGCTAGAAAATCAAATTGATATTCTCATCTGTACAGACGTGCTTTCAGAAGGTCAAAACCTCCAAGATGCCGGGGTGTTAGTAAACTATGATTTACATTGGAATCCAGTCAGAATGATTCAGAGGGCAGGACGGATTGACCGTTTAGGCACTGATTATGAAGAACTGTTTATTTACAACTGCTTCCCAGAACAGGGTTTAGAGGATTTACTAAATTTAGTCGGAAGATTACAAGAACGTATTGCTAATATTGACCGTGAGGTAGGTTTAGACGGTAGTGTACTAGGTGAAATAATTTCTGAAAAATCCCTAGAAGAATTATATCGTCTGAAGATGGCTGAAACCGACGCTGAGAAACAGGCCATTTTGGAAGAATTGGAATTAGTTAGTGATTTGGTGTCATTGGATGAAATGAGATTACCGTTACTGGAGTTTTTACAACAGGCCAGTAAAGAACTAATTGAAGATATACCCTTTGGGATTCACAGCACCTCAACTAAAAACATTACTCACCCTGATATTAATGATGGTGGTATATTCTTTGCTTTCCGTACTGGGGATAAAAACTTTTGGCACTTTTACCCACGCATTCAAGGGGTTATTTCTTTAGACCCCAGTAGACTAATTAGCGATAAACGCACTATCTTTAACTGGCTCAAATGCCAAGAATCAGACTTTCCTAATCCAGATGAGCTATTACCAGTTCCCTTTGATAACAGAATCTTTGGGGTTTTAGATAGGGCAGTTAATAATCTGTTGACATCGCTTCAAAAACAACAGACTGCTAAAGGTTTCAAACCAGCAATGACTAAGTTATTGCAAAGTATTTATCATGCTATCACCAATCCTGACAGCATTCCTGATGTTATTCAAAGTGAACCAATTGAGGAGGAGGTAAAACAGCAGGTATTAAAAGTTATCACCACAGTTAATTATAGGAGCTATGAACGAGATGTTAGAAAGATTTGGGAGAGTTTTAAATCTCATAAGGATATTAGTTTACTCATTTCTGAGTTAGATAACTATTTTGTGGAGAGTGACCAATATGAGGAACTGACAGATGACCAAGACATAAGACCCGCCGAAATCATTGAACAAAAAGACATTAAGTTGATTTGCTATCAGTGGTTTAAACCCGATTCTTAGGGGATGGGTTAGGCTGCGATCGCTCAGACTATTATCCCAGTTTATTTAACAATTTGTAACAGAGGTAAGACCCATGCCATTAATTCAACAAATACTAATCACATCGTTGTTTACACCATTAATATATGTTCTGATGTTCTGTGCTTTCATACCTGGATTAAAGCTAGGTTTGATATTAAGAGAATGGTCTTTAGGTTTAGCAGTTATTTGTTACCTAGTTGCTAATTCCACACCACCCCATGATATACCTAGCATCATCTTAAATGCTTGTGCCTTGAGTGCAATGTTTGGCTTGTTGGTTATGTATATCCCCTACTGGTTTAAAGATTGGGGTCGCTTTGGGAGAGAGTTAAAGCTATTACTACAAATTTAGAAATATGGCGGTTTCCGTTCTTGAGGGAAATTAAGGAAGCAATATTACTATAGGCGATCGCCCCCCGTCCCATCTCACCAAATTCTTGAGGGAAAAAAGTAATGGCATATTGGTTATTTCAGAGTAACCCCAAATATTACCGAATCATGGACGGCATTAGAGACTTTGAGCAGATGTCATGGTTAGTCACACGCTATGCCAAAGACATAGTTTCTGGTGATGGGGTGCTGATTTGGGTATCTGGTGTAGAAGCTGGAATCTATGCGATCAGAAATACTATATTTTAATTAAGTTTAACGAGAATAATTAGTTTTGGTGCTGCTGGGTAATTAGCGATTCAATCTAAAAATAAAGGGTGTCATTAATTATGTCTGATCTTCAAAAAAGTGGAATTAAAGATTTGGTGAAGCTAAGTATAGCCTTCATGCTTAGTATTGGTTTGTTAGGGCTATTAGGCATCAGCTTTTTTAAGTTTATTTTTCCTGGGAACATTTATTCTACTCCAAAAATAAGCTCCTTAACTTTAGGAATTTTAAGCAAACCCAGTAATTATGAAGAATTAAATAATTATCTAAACAGCCAATTTGGTAATAAAGTCCAAATAATTATTGATGGTGATGAAAACCTTTCTTACGAAGAAGCCATAAAAAGAATGATTAATAAGGAGTGGGATGTTGCTTTTACCTTATCACCAATACTTTCTGTAGCTGCTAAAAATAACGATTATCGTTTTGTAGCGCGAATGTTTCCAGATTTGCCTCCGTATTACCAAGCTACATTATTTACAAAAGCTAATAGTCCTATTAAATCCATTAGTGATTTAAAACCAACACATACTATAGCTATGGGTGATTTTAATTCAGCATCTAGTTTTTATGTGGCTTCTTATGATTTATATGGTAAAAGCCTGAAAGTAAATATGGGTCATAAGTCATCCAAAATCAAAGAATTAGTCAAAACCGGACAAGCTGATGTAGGTGCTGCGGCTGATTCAGCAGTTAAGAATGACAAGGATTTAAGAATTATTCATATAAGTAAACAAATTCCTGGTGCTAACGTTTATTTATCTCCTAGACTCTCTGAATCTGACCGTCAAATAATTACAACCGTTTTACTCAATGCACCAGAGGATATTAAAAAACAAGCTAATTATGGCAGTGGAGACGAATATGATTACTCACAGTTAATAAAGATTTCTCAAAGAACTGAAGAAATTTTAGGATGTGCCAATTTCCAACAAAACCCTGTTGATTTTTACTGTAAGACTAATCCTAGTAGTCAAAAATATAATACCTCTAATAATACCTCAACTATATCAGGTCAAATTAATGGATGGAGTCGTAAAAGTGCTGAAATAGAATCTTTTAAATTAGCGGGAGAAGATAAGAATAATTATTTAATAGTTATACCGCGCAAAATTTTAAATCAAGTTCCCGGTGCTTCTAATCCAATTGCTTTACAAAGGAAACAAGTCAAAATTTTTGATGTTGTACCGCAAAAAAAAGGAGCAATACTTGAATTACAGATTACGAACCCTAATCAATTAACTGTATTAGAACAAAATTAGCAATACTTACGTTTATAATGCGATTGGTACACCAGTGCCATAGGCGATCGCAGAAAAAATCCTCAAACCAAATCTAAATTAAAAACACCATAACCACCAATGCCTAAACTACCATTTACCGTTACTGCATTAGTACCCGTGCTACTACTTTCACAATTGCAGCAAGATACAGCAGAAATTACCACTAAACAACTAAATCAACAGGGGATGTTAGCAGTTAATTGGGTGCAACAATCTGGAGAATACAGAGCTTTAACTTATCAGGCATTCAATCTAGCTAAACTGACTTTTGATACAGCTAAATCAAAAAACATTTCGCGTCCTGCCATTATCGTTGATATTGACGAGACAGTTCTTGATAATAGTGCCTATCAAGCAGGGTTATTAGATAGTAATAAAGGTTATGAAACTACTACATGGAATCAATGGATTAAAGCAGAAAAAGCTAAAGCTGTACCAGGAGCAGTAGAATTTGTTAATTATGTCAATAAAAATGGGGGTAAAGTATTCTTTGTTTCTAATCGTAATGCCAAGAGTGTCAAGACTTCTAAACTCAATGATTTGGAAACATCGACTATCAATAACTTAAAAGCAGTGGGGTTTACAGAAGCTAATGAAAATACAGTATTACTCAAAGGGGAGTTTAGCAAAATTATTAATAGTAAAGAAGATAATTCTAAACAATGGCGAATAGACGCTGTTAAAAATGGCAGTGCAGATAAAATCAAATATACAATAGTTGCCTTGATTGGGGATAACCTCAATGATTTTGATGAAACAGCAGGTAATAGTAATCAGCAACGGCGTGACTTTGTGGACAAGAAACGTAATTTTTACGGTATGTTTAATGTTAACAAAGGAACAATTCAACCTGCTTATATTGCTATGCCTAATCCTATGTATGGCAACTGGGAAATAGGAATGTATAACCCCAAAGCATTTAATAAACAAAGTGGTTTGGAGATGACACCAGCAGAAAGAAACCAACAACGTCGGGAGTCTTTAAATCGCTGGGAGGCTAAGTAATTTTAGTTAGTTATTCATTATTTATGAGATTGCATAGAAAATGAGAATCAAACAATTAATATCTCCATTCCTAATACTGATATTAATGATAATAACTACCAGTTGTAATCAAAAAGAATATGATTGTCATGTTTATCTTATGGATTGCGAACGCGAACCTAATTAATATTATGAAAGGCAAACTAACAGTAGAAGCGATCGCCCACATTTAGCACCCCCAAATTCTTAAAGGAAACCATGAAAAACATCTTAGTAAAGACCACAACATTAGCAGTGATTACAGTATTATCCTTGAGTTGGCAGAACCAAGCATTAGCACAACAAACCCAAGGAGAAAAGTTAGTAAATTCCATACAGTCTGTAGCACAAGTCAAACGTCAACTCAAAGAACTTTTTACAAACTTAAATCAATGTGGTACAGGTGGTTGTTTTAATGGTATATCCACCGATATCTGTGAATTAGTTGGGGCATTGGATGTCAAGGTAGACGGTAAAATTGTAGGTACGATGTCTGGTGCTGGTGACACAAAACTCCCTATTTCAGCATCAGATTTAAAATTGATGAAAAAAATCTTCAGTCAGTGCAAACCCACTAATTATCAATATTGGAACTGGGAATATGTACTGCACGTTGGCTATGATCCCACACCCCAAATAGACAAAGAAATCCGCGCTGCTTTGGGCGCACCTAAACCACGATAATTCAGGTTCTTAGAGGAAATTAAATTATGCGTTCGCTCTTACTAAATTATTGAGGGAAATTTAGCGATCGCCCCAACATCATCAACATCATATTTATTTTATGAACCAGACACCAGAAAGCCTACAACAAATTGAAAATAACTTTCATGAACTAATGAGACAACGCGCCAGGGATTTAATTGATAGTCAAAACTTGGAACTCCCCAAACTAGAATTTAACATGAATCAAGAAAAACAATGGTTTCCAATTCCAGGGATGTACGGTGGTTTTAGTTATTGGTGGGAACAAGAAACTCTGATTACTGAGAGTTGGTGCAGAATCGTCGGCGGTTCTGGTCAAAGACACAAAATCACTACACAAGGCATTGAGTTATTGGAAGAGGGGTTTGTATAGCAGTTTATAAAAGAGTGATCGCCCCCGTCACCACCTCCCCTAATTCTTGAGGGAAAACCTACCAAGATGATAAAACATGAGTGAACCCCAAAAACCGCTAACCAAATTTAATCCATCGGGAGAAGAACAAAATCTAAATGCCAGTGCCATTGTAGTTCAAAGTTCTAGCTTAAAGTATTTTATTGAATTGAGAACTACAGCACTAATTGATTATATGTTAAAAATATATACAACCAGTAATTCTGCTTATACTAGAAAAAGTATTAGTGATTGGTTAAGCATCAGAAATAAATCAGGATTCTATAAAGAATTATCGCCCAATTTACATTTAGCTTACGCTGATCAAAGAGACGGACACGCTACACAACATTGGTGGAAATTGTTTTTCAATGACGATTATAAACCAAGTATATTAAGTCATATAAAAATTGAACTTAACTTGGTTAAAAGTCAAAATTCACCAGATGATAGTAACTCACAATTTCAATGGGGAGGGTTAAATTTTAGGTCAAAAACAGAAGTAAGAATAGCTCACGCCTTACACAGTCAACGGATTTTATTCTTTGCTAATAGTCGGGCTTATATGGATTTAACTGACTTACCTATTTCTAATAGTGATAATCAATCTAAGGAAAGAGTAGAAATTGATTTTTTGGTATTCTACAAACAAAAGTGTATGATTCTAGAAGTTGATGGAGTACATCATCAGCAATCAGCACAAATAACCAGGGACTACCGCAGGGATAGGGTTTTACTGCGTGATGGTATTCGGACTGTCAGATTTGATGCTAGTGAGTGCTATAACCGTCCTATGGATGTTGTTACCGAATTTCTCAATCTGTTTTAGGGTTTATGATTTACTATTTAGCGATCGCATCTTACAGGTGTTCTTGAGGGAAACCAAGTGATATACAGTTGAGGTTCAACATATCAATTACCATACAAAGCAGATATAATAACTATTTAGACAAACATAATATTAATAATTATAGAGATGAAATTTATTTTTGTTTACGTCACTTGTAAAGACCGTGCTGAAGCCCTTAAAGTAGGTAAAGCCGTAGTAGAAGCCCGTCTTGCTGCCTGTGCAAATATCATTGACGGCATGGACAGTATTTATTGGTGGAAAGGTGAATTACAGGTAGAAAAAGAAGCTGTTTTAATAATGAAATCCCGCAGTGATTTATTTGCAGAACTCAAGGAGAAAGTAAAATCAGTGCATTCTTATGAAGTGCCTTGTATAGTGGCTTTACCAATTGAACAAGGAAATCAGGATTACCTGAATTGGCTAATGGCAGAAACCAAGACTACAGATATCAACAAATAACTAATATTTAGGTTCATTGTTTTACCTCGTTCTTGAGGGAAACTATGATAGTGGCGAGTTGCGATCGCCTATTCAAAATAACACCATCATCATTAATTATGACCATTGAATCCAACAAACAAGTTGTATTGAGTTACGTTGAAGCATTTAACCGATGTGATTTAGAAACACTAAAGGGTTTATTTACACCAGATGCCTTAGTGTATGGTGTTTTGGGATGGGGGGAATTAGATAAAGTCATACCTATTTGGCAAGAGCTTCATCAGGCATTTGGCATCAAATTGACTGTAGAAGAAATCATAGCAGAAGGTGATACCGTCGCCGTGCGTTATACAGAAAGCGGCGTATTCATTGGGGACTTTAGAGGCCATAAATCAACAGGTAAGCAATACGAGCTAGTTGCTATGGAGTGGTTTACACTGCAAGATGGTAAAATTCATCGTCGCTGGGGTGCGCGTGATTCTGCATCTCAAGCTCGTCAAATCGGTATGCCACTTGCATAATTAGCAGTAAAAATAGTCCCCAATTCTTGAGGGAAACTATGATATAGGACTCCTATATTAGTAAAAATAGTGTCTTTTGTAAGAATCACTGATATCATTACTATATGGTATTACACAACACACCTGTTTAAGAGTGATTATGGAATATTTACATTTTGAAATATTTACAGATCGTCTATTAATAAAAGCGATTTCACTCAAATATAAAGAAGAAATTTTTCGGGAATTCACCCCAAAAATTGCTACTTATTTATATGCTGCTCCAGCTAAAGAAATTGAGGGTACTGAATTTTTCATTAATCAATCTTTACTAGAAATGCAAAAAGGAGAGAATTTAATAGTTGTAATTCTCAAGAAAGATTCCCAGGAATTTTTAGGATGTAGTGGGATAAATGATCTACAAACTCCACATCCACAAACTGGTATTTGGTTAAAAAAAATAGCACATGGTCAAGGTTATGGAACAGAAGTAATTAAAGCTTTAAAAGAATGGGCAGAACAAAATTTAGATTATGAATATTTAAGATACCCTGTAGCTCGAGAAAATACAGCAAGTAGGAGAATTCCCGAAAAACTAGGTGGTCAAATAAACCGAGAATATAGTTACACTAATTTGAGTGGTAGGGTGTTAAATATTATCGAATATATAATGCCCAAACCCATAATTGATAAGGGTGTAGGGCTGTAGGAATATCAGGGTTTAGAGGAAAAGCTTCCCTTTCTAATTTGGACTTACGGCAAATTTATGATTCCAAACAGTCAGTTTCAAACAAAATTAGCTGACGCAAGAATGAGGGTTACAGTGTTATTGACGGCAAACTTATGGGTAAAGTCACAGAATGGGAATTATTTATGCAAGTGTGGGAAGAAGCGTAAGATTTCCTCTATGTGGTGATTTTACACTGGAAATTAATTAATTTTTCTTAATGTTACTAAATATACTTTTAGGTATTGGTTTCTATGAAATAATCTATACCTAAATCAAATTTATCTGTTAAAAGTTACCACAAATGTAGAACGAAAGAATAAAGATTTTACTCATCTTCTGTCATCTTAGAAACTGAGGTTTTGTGCTATTTGTTGCTCACGGCACTGTCCATAGATTTACGCCAATTAGGAAAATAAAGAGGTGCAAAAATGACTGGCAGTAAAAAAATTGAAATTCGCAAATTAGATTCAATGAGGGTGGGCATGGTTTCATTTTACTCTTTAGCTAGTAGTAATCAAACTGCCTTGGTTCATGTTTCTGGTAACTTTATAGATGATATGTTTGTCCACAGACATCAAACAGATCAGTTATTAGTGGTGAAGGGACAAATTGTAATAACTACTTTACAAAATCGTGAATATCAATATACATTTTTGAGTGAAAAAGAACCAACAATTATTACCATTCCTCCAGGGGTATTGCATGGTGCAATCAATCTTAGTCAAGAACCTTGTATAGTTGTCAATGCTGTTTTACAGCACGGGCAAAGCGATGAAAAAGATTATCGTCCGGTGAAACCTCCTTTACCTTATGATATAGATTGGGCAAAACAATTATTTAGAGAACATAGTTTTTCTAATTGATTTATAGTATCAACAATTGCTCTGTTAATCCCCAATACCATTTTTTCCCACTAGAATCATTGCCAAGGTTGTCCTCACAAATCCCACACCTCTTTATTGAATAGCGATAGCTTTGGTCAGTGGAGCGATCGCCCGAATTCCTGAGTCAAACAAATCTTGAATTTTTATAGATGCACACCGGTTGTAAAAAATGCGGGTTTAGCTAAGAATTATAAGAATTAGGCTAACCAGCAAGAAGAAAATCAGTTATAACTTATTGAGAAGATGCAGCAGGGTCAACTTCTTCACCAAACCACAGAACAGCATAACCCCCATAAATACCTATACCCAAAGCTTGCCAGGGTCTATTTTGCCACATACCTTGATTAAGGATAACTGCATTATGGGCGCTGCTGGTTTTCCAAGACTCTAAAGCGGAATTTGCACTAGCTTTGTATCCTCCTGAACCACCATGAGCATTTTCGTAACCATTACCAGGGTAGGGAGTTCCAAAACGCTGGGGAGCTTTCCACATACAATCATAGGTTGCTCGGTTAGAGGCATTATAAGGACAATTACTCCAACCGTGTGTTAGTGTTTTAATATTCTTTTGTAAGTCTTGCACATGACGATTGGCCACCAAAGTTAAAGATGAAGAAAAGGGAATTGCAGGTAGACCATTTTGGGCGCGATACTGATTGACTAAATTGTATAAACGCTGTTCTTCAGAATCTAGACCATCTCCAACACAGGATCTAGAAGTGACAATTTGCTGACCATTACATTCTTGCTGATTATTAGCAGTAACAGTATTATTACTATTAGTAGGCTGTGAATTTGGTGGAGTTTGGGAACTGGAAACTCTGAACTGTGAATTTCCACGTCTAGTCACTGCTTCATTTAGTATTCTGCCTGTTTGTGAGTCACGAACACGCCAAGGATGAGTTATATAAGTCCGTTGTCTGTAAGATTGTCCTGGACGGAGAGTATAATACTTAACTTCCTCACATTGGTAATTCACCCAATAAATATCAACTTGACGATTAGTGTCATTAATAAATGTTATCCTGGCTTGTCTGTTTCCCTCTTTGGAACACTGAGAGGTATTTTGAGCTAGGGTCTTAGCTGGAGTAGCTGCAATCGTCGTAGATGATAATTTGGGATTTAATGCTGTATTAGTATTAAAACATATCACAGATACAACAGTACCAAAACCAACCGCTCTACAGATAAATGAACGCATTTTATTCATAAATTACTTCACACTTCAATAGATAACCTGATATTCAGGATACACTTACATGAAGTGTTTGATGATAAATATTACATTGCTAATTGCTTATAAAAAGTATAGAATAATATAAGTATTATAGAAAATTATCGTCTCAGACACTTTGAGGCAATTGAGTAAGTGTTTAATAATTTTTGAGCATTTTAGTTAGCGATGCCTACGGCGAGCGTAATCGCGATCGCACCCCGTCAACATCACACCTCATTCTTGAGGGAAACTATGATAGGAGCGATAGCGAAGCGCTCCGCAGGAATCGCCCATAAACCACACCTACCAAATTCTTAGGGGAAACCCATGATCCACGACCTCAACATGGCAGACACGGAATATGCCGAATTAGTAGCACAGGGTTATAATCCTCACCTTGAATTAGAGTTAATTGAATTGGGTGAAACTCAACAACAGGCCAGGAAGTTATCGCGTATTGTGGGACTGGTGCAGCAAAAACCCCCTGAAACCGATGAAGATTGGGAACAATTTATGCAGGTGTGGGAAGATTAAGAGTAAATTTACCCCAAGAGAATTTCTATGATACCCAGACTAACAAACAACAAACTAGGAAACAAAACTAAAATCGTTGGTAACTAAATTTAAGTTAGTAACATTTTCAACAAACCCAATAAGTTCGGTGGTATTTCTCAAGAAAATTGCTGTTCCTTCTTTATTTCCAAGGGAATAATTTGTGTCTAATTCATACAAGCGACGATTGCCATAAAGTTGGATTTTGTCTTCTGTGTTAAAATCCCTGATAATAGCGTAGTCTTCTAATCTATTACCTCTATAAAATACATTTTGCTCATTTCCTAACACAAAAGTATCTTGACCTACACCCCCATTTAAAATGTCAATTTCTCCTTTTCCGGGCTTATTGGTAAAAGGATTAACTCCCACTAAGATATCATTACCTCTGCCACCATAAATATCATCGTTACCTTCTAAACCAACAATGTAATCATCACCAGCACGTCCATTAATTTTATCCCAACCTGAAGTACCAAACAAAGAATCATTAATATTTGTACCCCTAATAGGATTCAGGTCAAAGGAAATATTATAGGTAATGTTTTGTGATACTTCTTCAGCAGATTTAAATTCTTCTTCTAAATCTTCCAAATTTAAATTATCGGGTATATCTAAATTCCTAAGATTGAAAGTACCACCAAATTCAAAAGTATGGGATTCTGGAGATAACGCAGCTAATTTGATTGTTGCATGAAAACCATCAGCATAGGCATTTCTTACAATTTGACTGTCCAAACCCAGAATATTATCATTGGGGAGATTATAGAAAAACTTCTGAGATTGTTGTCTATATCTTTCTAATCCTTGTATTTCAACATCATCAATAAATAAAGAAAGATTACCACCATTTCTTTCTAGTGCTGTATCTGCTACGGCTTGAGTAAGTCCTTTAATCTGTCGGTCACTAAACCCCGGTAATTGAACATTATCCCACTGATTATTAATCAATGGTATGAAAAAATATTCATATCCCTGATTTGGTGCAAGTTTAACATTGCGGATGATTTCATCACTGGGAATATCTACTGATTCCCCAAATTTACCTACAGCATAGAATACCGGAGGTATTTGATTTGTTTGGGCTTTTCCCCCTTGACGATCATTATTTTCATCAAAAAAGAAAGGATTATCTGGTGTTGGAATATTATAAACATATTGCCACCATTTAACAGATAATTCTGTTTGGGACATTTTATTAACCCGCTCTTGTGGTCTCAATACACTAGAAGTAACTAAATCATTATTCATCTTGATTTTATCCTTTAAATGGCGTTCATATTCCTGCCTCTAATCATATTGTTGGTTATAAAGTCAAGTTTAATTTGTTGCGTCAAAATGACATAATTAAATCAATAATTAACTAATCAATATTTGATTTAGTATTAAAAGTGTAATAATTAATGTTATGACAGTATTTTCAACACCACAGTAATCTAATAATAACATGGTTGTTGGTCTTTATTGTTTATTGATAGAGCAACTGTACTAATATTAATGTGGTAGGCGATCGCATATCCTCAAAGTTTTGTAATTCAAGACTAAGACAACAATTTTATCCAATTGATGCTAATAAAAATCAACGCTATTTGTAGTGTAAGATAGTTTGTAAATATTTTTATCCATTCGTCTGTGTTCATCCTTAATTCAATCAAATCTTTATTCATTAGGTTCATATTATCAGGGTAGCATAAAACCGTTAATGCCCTATATCTAATTTCCTTCATCTGCGGTGACAAAAACAACTCTGCTGATTCTTTGGCGATTTTTTCATGCAATAACCAATCCGATTTTAAATCATTCACAAAACTGTTGAATTTGTCTAACATACTCATGATTACCCCTATATTATCATCTTGATTTTTAATCATTTCCCCAATAGTTGGTATCAAGTTCTCTACAATAGAATCAATATTATTAGTAATACATTGATCACCGTAGGCTAATAAATCAGCAAATAGTTGGTAGTTCCTGGTTTTATGTCTCAATTTTTCATAATCCCTAAAACTCACTGCCATATTAGTTTTTAAGTATTTCCACAGACTAATATTTAGTTTTTGAAGTCGTTGCTTTTTGGCTTTAGCTACAAAAACTTCAATATCTTCCTGACTGTATTTACCTACTCTCAATTCACAGGTGCTAATTTCCGGTACTGCTTTATGATGCACAAAACTAGCGGTGATTTCTTTACCGTTTCGTAAATGACCTTTTCTTAAAAACACAGGTTCATTACATACGGGGCATTTTAAAAAACCATAATAATCTTGATAATCAGCCTTTGATGCCTCTATGAGTTCACCACCGATTTTAGTTAATAGTGCGTACTCCATTTAGATTCCCAAGTCTTCAAAATAGGCTTTAATATGTTTCTCCAAATCTTGAAATGCAAGTTCTATAGTAGGATAACTACTTTTACCTTCATAAACTGTTCCACCATAATCATAAGCTCTGACAAAAGAATCAATATATTCTCTGTCTCCAATTTCTATCCAACCTTGTTCTTCTACAAAACGGTTAAGATAAGGATATTTTTCTTCAAAACTGTTAGCTTTTGGCATCTTGGTAATTACTCACTCACGGCATCAAGAAATTCCTGTTTACCTTCTTTGAGGGTATCTTTAACTTCAGCTTCTATTTCAGAACTAATTTTATCAGTTTCCACCATATAGGAGAAAAACTTTTTAAAAGAACCCATGTAAGATTTAGTGCTGCTTTCAGATGCCCACATTGCTTTATGTGGAAAATAATTTAATAGAAAATCATAAACATCTTGGTCATCTGCTTCATCAAGTTTTTGCAATGGTTCATAGCCAACAAGATATTCAGCAAAAAACTCAATATTTAAGATGTGGTTTTTTATCGTTTTAGTTGAAAGATTAGCTTTCTCTAGCCATACTTTAAACCCTTCTATAATTGGTTGATTATACTTTTGGATTTTGGCTACTTCTTTATCAAAGTCACTCATAATATCTTGTAATTTAGATAATTAAGCACGTTTTGCTAACAATGTAGAACTATCACCATAATGAAATTTAATTTTTCCTGTGAGGGTATTTTTATCTTGGAATTTTAACCAACCACTACCAGAAGCTTCATCATTTTCATCATTACCATCCCAAGTAAATTCTAATTTTTGACCGTTACCATCTTTAACAACATCACCATCAATATATCCAGTAACTAAGCCAAATTGAAACTCCCCATTTCCTTTTTCATCAATTTTAATATAAGCCTGTACTTCCATATTAAAATATTCTTCATCCCAATTGGACATTTCATAAATATGCCAAGTTCCAGTAAATTCCATGATTTTATACTCCTGATTTAAACATTTACTATATCAGTTTTTTTGTGAATTTTTTTCATCTTCCCCAGTGATTAATTGAAAAATATCATTAGGATGGTTATTATCATCTGGTTCAATAATAGCTTCATCAGAAAACCCAGCAGCGTCAAATTGAGATTTAATAGATTTCAAGTCAATTCGTGTCAAATAAGATAGTTTATTTGATAAACCATGAATTGTTGTTCGACAAGTAGATGAATGTTGCTTAGAGTAAGCTAAATCATTAGCAAGTACCCATAAAGCTAACATATAAACATCTTGAGGAAACTGAATAGAAATTGTTTTTAATTCAGAGACTCTTACTACTTTACGTTCGTTTATATACATTTGTATTCTCTCCTAACATTACATGAATTCAATTTATTTACAATACCAACCTTTGCTGTAACCGTGTATATCGTCGCATATCATCAGTAGAACGCACAGCTAAGGATATAGCTTTTTTTGACCCAATAACAATTGCTAATTTTTTAGCACGAGTTAAACCTGTATAAAGTAGATTCCGAGTAAGCATCATATAATGTTGCATATACAAAGGCAAAATCACCACCGGGTACTCAGAGCCTTGACTTTTATGAATAGAAACACTCCACGCTAGAGTAATTTCATTCAAGTCGGCATAATCATAAACTACTGAACGTTCGCCATACTGCACATTTACTTCTTGTTCAACTGTGTCGATCGCAGTGATAATGCCCAAATCACCATTAAACACTTCCCTTTGATAATCGTTAGTCTGCTGAATTATTCTGTCACCTACCCGTAATGTCATCCCACCCCTGGTAATTTCCACTTTATCGGGACTTTTAGGATTAATTAATTCCTGCAATACAGTATTTAGATTGCGAGTACCTACCAATCCCCTTGACATCGGACAAAGCACTTGTACATCGGTAGCGGGGTTAAATCCTAATTTTGGAATTAAGTCTGTAATTAATTCACAAATTGTTTGTACACCGTGTTCTGCTTCAAATCCCCCTCCATGCCACAAACAGTCAGAAACTGGGGAATTATTGATTGGTTCGATTGTGGGATACTGACCCCGGTTAATTTGATGAGCAGCAGTAATAATTGCACTCTGTTGAGCCTGACGAAATACCTGAGTTAATCGCACCACTGGGACTCTGCCAGAATTTATCAAATCAGCAAGGATACTACCTGGTCCTACTGACGGTAACTGGTCAATATCTCCTACCAATAAAAGTTGTGCGCCGGCGCAAACTGCTTTGACTAAGGCGTATGCTAAAAACAAATCTAACATACTGGCTTCATCAACAATAATTGCAGTTTGAGGTAACGGATTATCACTATCGGCTTTAAAACCTCTACTCCTGGGGTCAAATTCCAATAAACGATGTATGGTTTTTGCTTCTAAACCAGTCATTTCCGCCAAACGTTGTGCTGCCCTTCCCGTTGGTGCAGCTAAAGCAATGGATTTACCCATGGCCTTCCATAAACTGACTATGGTATGGGTAGTGAAAGTTTTGCCGACTCCTGGACCCCCTGTAAGAATCATGATCGGGGAATAAGCGGCCATTTCTACAGCTTCCTGTTGCTGTTGGGAAAGTTCAATTTTTTGACTTTGTGTAAATCTTTCTAGCCAAGCACGAACACGGGGAATATCAGTAGTAACAGGTTTATTCAAACGTTCATGTATAAGTTCTGCTAAGTTTTTCTCTGTATAATAATAGGTAGGTTTGTAGCAAAGTAATGTATCTCCATCCTGTTCTCTGATTAACTCATCTTTCAAAGCCATGTCCGCGATAGTTTGAGCGATCGCTTCCTTGGTTGGTTCATGAGATTCAGTAGTCAGCAGTTTAATTACCGATTCAATTAGTTCTGGCTGTGGTAGGTAACAATGACCATCTTCTGCGGCTTCACTCAAAGCATGAACAAGTCCGGCACAGTAACGAAACTGGGAATCAGGTGCAACTCCTAAATTACGGGCTATTTTATCAGCAGTGAGAAAACCAATACCATAGATGTCAGTCGCTAATTGGTAGGGATTATTGGTGACAATAGCGATCGCTTTATCGCCATACTGTTTATAAATTTTGACTGCATAGATAGTAGAAACGCCATGACCTTGCAGAAACACCATTACTTCTTTAATAGCTTTTTGAGTCTCCCAGGCAGTTTGTATAAGCTTAATCCGTTTTTTGGCGATGCCGTTAACTTCAATTAAACGGTCAATTTGATTTTCAATGATTTCTAGGGTTTCTACTCCAAAATGGGCAACAATCCTTTTTGCAGTGACGGGACCCACACCTTTAATTAATCCACTGCCCAAATATTTTTCAATACCCGTAAGTGTAGCTGGTTTAGTTTCTTTATAATTGATTACCTGAAATTGTGGTCCATATTGGGGATGTTCACGCCAAAAACCTGTTAGTTGTAGTGTTTGTCCGGGTTGAATATTAGCAAAGCTGCCGACAATAGTTGTTAAATCTTTGATACTAGAGCGAGTTAAGCGTGCCACTGTGTAACCAGACTCCTCTGAGTAAAAAGTGAGTCGTTCTACTACTCCCGTAATTGTTTCTTGGGGAACAGAAGCATTAATTTGTTGGGAAGTCGGGTTTGGTACAGTGGACATTGTTCGCTTAAATTATGGTATAACCATGAAAAAGTAATATATTAAAACCATTTTTTGACCAATCTATTTAACTTTAATCATCATCAGGTTTTTTCAACTCTATCGTCCATTCATCTTCTATAAAACATACTATATATTCCTCTTCTTGTTCTGGAGGTTGACCATGAGATTCTAAAACTTGTGATTCTTGTATTTCCCCATGATCAGTGTCAATTTTTTCTAGATATAAATCAAATTCCCATTCATTCCGTAAATCAAAGATAAATTGTAAATGATTTTCTATTTCTAGGGATAAATCACCTAAACGAAAATCACTAGTATCAGGGTTAAATTCTAATTCAGGATGGTCAAATTCAAGAATTCTGCCTGTGCGGTCTTGGTAGATAAATCTATACAGGTGTTCTGTGTCAAAATCAAAAGCTTCGGCAATTGCTGTAGCTACTTCATCTAAATTCCAATGACTAGGAATAGCAATGCGTCGCCAAACATCCTGTAAAGTGACTTTAAATATATAAATACCTTCAGTAAAACCGCCTTCTGCAATCACTAAAGTTTGTGACCATTCAGGGAAATAGGGTTGAAAATAAGGTTTTAAAGTATCAAAAGCTATCCTAAAATCTAACCGAAATTTGGCATAATCTTCTATTTGGATATTTGTACGGCTTTCTATTAATATAGCCATAATTGCATTACCCAAAGGCAAAGGTTTAACATCAGTAAATCGCCAGCCTTTAGCGGGTTGTGGTTGTCCTGATGTTAGTTCAATTAAACCAAATAAATGCAAAAGAGCGAGATTATGAAACCCAGGGAAATAACCTAATTTATCTTGTTCTGAGTAATTACTAAATTTTAATCCTGCTTCTGGCATATCTTCCCAAAATAATAAACAGCGATATGCTTGGTCAAACATATCTCTTTCGTCACCTAATAGTTTATTATCTCCCCAAACTAACCAAGATTCTAATAGTGTAAAATATTGTTCTGTGGGGTTAAGATTCTGCCAAATTTGCAGAATTTTCGGGTCTAAAACTAATTTAGGTTTTTTACCTGTGGTAATTAGTTGAGATAGTCCAGAAGCGCGGAGAAGGAAATAAAGACCGTGAATATAAGGGTAAGATTTTTGGACAGGACGTTTAAAATTAATGTCTATGGGAAAACTTAATTGAGAGTTAAGTTGCTGGAGGTATTTAAGGGAGAATTGGTGATGAGTGCTACTAACTTCAACGCCATCGGGTTGGAGAAATTCTAAAATAGTTTGAAAATCTTTTAAAATTGTGCCTGGGATCTGTTGACTAATAATTTGTTGTTGAAGTAGTTGTTTTTTATCTGCCGTTAGTGGTAGTTTATCTCGGATTTTATTGGGAATGATAGAAAATAGTTTATCCATCTGATTTGAGAAAAGAAATTTATTCAACTACGAGTTTTTATTTGCAGGATAGTTTCAAACTTTTCGATATTTAGCCCATCACTATTTACTAAAAATTTCTTCTAATGTTAGGGGTTTACCCGCAAGTTCAGAAGCCAAATCTCTGAGTTTAAATAGAGTTTCAAAATGTCCACGATCTAACTGTCCCTTTTTGGCAGATGACAGAGTTCTTTTGTCTAAACCCGTCATTTCCTTAGCTTTTTGAATAGATATGTTTTTGTCTTCTGTCCAATAACCAGAAAGGTCAACATACTTAGGTTTATCTTGATACTTTTCTGGATCATTGTTTTCTGCAATCTTTGGTTTTTTACCAACAACATTTAGTGGTGGATCAAACCATTCAATTAATGCTGTTTCAATTTCTGGTAATAAATCCGGTGAGTCAACAAAAAGGTAAGCAATACGTATATTTCCTATTGACTCCAATTATTCATATTTATGATGATTTTGCCATCTAGCTCTAGGGTTAACTGAACGGCCAATATACTGAATTGTATCTGTAGAGTCAATAGCAAAGTATATTGCTGGATTTTTAGGGAAAGCTGTTTTTGCAGCTAGGGGAAGCCAAGGCAGCGATGCAAGATTAATCTCTGTTGGATTCTTCATTAGCTATTAATTCATCCCATATCTGGTTAACTTTGGCGTTAATGGCATCCATTGTGATGGATTCACCTTCATGATTAAGACGCTGACAGGCTTCATAAAACAAAATCATTTGCTCGACCTGTGCGCCCTCTGTCCGACCTTGACGCTCGGCTATTCGTGACAAAATTTCTCTGATTTCCCTATCAAGTTTGTAATTAACACGGTCAGTTGGTCGGTTTCTTCTTGGTCTTCCCACAATAGCTATTGTCATATTTACGCTTTTATTAAAGCAAAATACATCAGCTTTTTCTTATCATACAGCTTTTTGTGTATTTTATCTGTACAAAAAACATAAAATTATAGATAATAGTTATAACAAAGGCGATAGCGAAGCTCTCCGCAGGAATCGCAACTTCTTGGCGGGAGAGCGATCGCCTTATAAACCTAGTAGTAAAAGGTTGATTTCATTATGACACGGATAGAAATTAGAGACGAAAACCAAAGTTACTGCACCCGTTTTAGCGATGGTGTCAGTGGGATGAGTGTAACAGCTTTAGCTCAATTTTGCGGAACAGAACAGCATACTGTTACCCAGTTCTTAAACCGTCTTAGGGATTCTGACCCTATCACGAATGAGCTTGTAGAATGTCTAAAACCCTTTGTTGGTAGTGATTGGAGACTCATCACGAATGACCCCTCCGGCAAGGTGTTCATTATTGACGAAGTTTGTCATGCGGTTTTGGAATACTATGCACTTGAAGCACGGAAGTATAAGGGCAAACAAATAGCGGTAAACAATTATCGCATGATTGCCAAAGCTGGGTTAAGGGTATTCATCTGGTCGCAAACTGGTTACTCCCCAACAAAGTTAACTTCGGGATTGATAAACCAAGAAGAATTATCTACCATAATCACCACCGCTATCGAAACATCCCTGATTCCCATTACCCAACAACTAAACCAAATCCAAGAGCAGCTGCAATCAGTACCCGGCATGAAACCCAAACGCCCCTGGACTTTACCTGCATCTACACCACCGGAACAAGTGCCAAATGATTATGTACAGTTAGAGGATGGGTCTTGGTTATCCCCTGAAGGGTATGAGTCAATTTTAAAACAAAGCAGACGCTCTTTACCTTGGGACTTACGACGTGATGATTTTAATTAAATGGTGAACTCTGGGGATTTGGGGATATAAGCGGCGAAAAGTTTATGGATGTTTGGGACGATTGCGATCGCTACGGAAAGCTATCTCTTCGAGACGCTACCGCGAACGCTATCGCCATAAGAAAACCCTAGTCAGACAAAATTCTTAGGGGAAAAGTTCAAGGATGTTTGGGACGATTGCGAGATCGCCTACGGTAAGCTGCACTAACGCTAGGAAACCCAACTTACAAAATACAAGCGAGGAAAAGTTTAAACAATAATCGCTGCGAACCAAAAAGGGAAAATTGTACGCTAAGGCTAAAATGCAGATATAGCAAGGGTTTCCAGACCATCTTGCCGGAAAATTCACATATCTCGGCTTGGGTGTTGCATTCAAATAAGCGATCGCCCCTACTAAATTTTTGAATCCCAAAAATATTAAACTTCAGGATCATCAAGACCAATACCAAATTCTCTCAACTTGAGTTTTACATCTTGCCATTCAGTTCCACAGTAGTAGTATTGTTTTTTGCGGAGATTTGTTAGGTAGTAGCCAGCTTTTCCGCCATTAATCCGAAACATTTCAATCATGATTGTTTCTGTACTTAAACCAAATTTTTCTAACCTGCTTTCTAATCCAAGATTAACTGGTTTATTAGTAGCATTATAAAAAACTTTATCCCCTGGTTTAAAAATCCAGGCAGTTGCTTCACGCTCAACAATTAGGTAATTTGATGGATGAATAATAGTAGACATAGGTTAATATTTAAGTTAGAGATGGTGAGGAAAGCCCCCAGTTGCGAGCTAGGGGCTAATCAGTTACTTAGTTGCTAGAGTTGCCAGATTCCGGTTCTTCACCTTCCTCCAAGGCTTCTTGAACATCTTCAGTATAAGCAACAGTTCTGTTACCTTGATCATCAGTCTCAATCCAAACATCAGAATCTAGGTATTCAAACTCAACTTCAGGATTATATTCCTTCTGTCCGTTGCCGTTGCTGTTTCCGTTATCACTAGACTGAACTATTTTTATCACCTCCTGACAAGGGGTATTTTTTTCATCCCTTATCATAAAAGTGTAACCCAGTTATTCTAAATTTTCAACTACTTTTAGCAGATTTATTACCAGCAATTAAAATAATTTCACCATCAGCGATCGCATCTAAAAGTTGTCCAGTTGATCCTTCTTCATTATAGACATAGCCTAATTTATAAGCTATTTCCTTGAGTTTGTCGTTAGTATTTAGAGCGACTCTAGCGTGTAAACTATAACGCTCTAGCTTTTTTCTACCTGGCATACAATTAAATTCAAAATCCTAATAGTGGTTTACAGATTTAGGATAACATTTAACCGTTGTGACTAGAAAACAATTCCTTCGGAGTGCTGACGCTATCGTTCTCCAGTTTCCCCCAAGAATTTATTTAAACGGTTGACCCCATAGTTCCCACATCTCTTTGTTGAATGGACTGCGCCATTTTTGAATCATTGCTTGTTCTAAATCTTGACGTGGTTTTCTATCAGTTGGGGCATCCCACCAAAAACCAATATTCACTGCTGTTGGCATTTGATAACGGTGATGTAATTCCTGATAGTTTTCAAGATAATTCTTACAATCATGAACCCCCTTCCACCGTTTATTACTGTGTTTAGTTTCACCAATATATAGCAATAATTCAGATGCACTATCAATGATAAAATACAGGGCTGCTTGTCCGTAATCATCGGGCATTCTGTAGAAGGCCATTGATTGTAATTGTAGTTTAAATGGATCAATAGCGTCGGGGTTACAGTGAGAGGGTGCAACATCAAACAAAGTTACCTGCTGTGGTGCTTGACTGTTTCTGATGCGCTGCTGGTAAGTAAATAACCGTGATTTCCACTGCTCTAAAGCTTGGGCATCCATTACCAACCCTTCTTTCCTTACCCCTTTTGTTTGGTGTTCCTGTTGGGAAAATAAACTTAACTGTTCCATCTGACCGCACATAACCACCAGTTGATTATCGCAGATTTTTCTTGAGGGAAATTAGAAAAGCTGGTAGGGGTGGCGATCGCTCAAAGTAAAGTACCTGATGGCGATCGCTGACTTCAACTTAAAGCTGAAGGATTTTAGTCATTTTTCAGTATATAATTAATGCAGTAATCAATGCAGTAATTAAGTAATCAATGCAGTATGACAATAATTGCTTTTATAAATCAGAAGGGTGGATGCTCAAAGTCCACCTCAGCAGTGCATTTAGCCTATTGGTTGACAAAGAAGAATTATAAAGTCAGGTTACTAGATGCGGATGCACAGCGCAGTAGTTCGGTATGGTTGAAGTTGATGGAGTCAGAAATTAGTACAAAGGTATTGAACACACCGGATGAGCTTTTAGAGCAAATCCCACAATTAGCAAATGAATGTGACTATTTAATAGTGGATGGACCTGCCGGTTTGTCGGAAGCGAGTCGGGCGATATTATTCAGGACTGATTTAGCGATTATTCCCTGTCAACCTACTGGTTTAGATTTGCAATCTGCCAGCGATGCTGTTCGCTTAATTAAACAAGCTCAATCTGTTAGGGGCGGTTCACCAACAGCGGCAGTATTTATTAGTCGTGCTGTTAAGGGTACTAAGTTGAAAGACGAAGCGATCGCACTGCTATCAAAAATCCAAGAAGTATCAGTGTTAAAAACGGTGATTCACCAAAAACAAGCAATAGCCGATACCTTTGGTCAAGGTACAACCATTTGGGGATTGTCCGGTCGTCCGGCAGCGGAATCACAACGGGAGTATGAAAAATTGTTTACAGAAATTTTGGGGATGTTGTTATGACCAAGAAACGTAAACCCCTTAATGATGCCCTGGCTCGTGAATTTGTCTATGGCACTACACCACACGAAGCGGAACAGCCCCAGGTTGATACTGTAGTGCAAGCCATACCAGAACCGACACCAACCGAAATAGAAACTATACCCCCGTCCGCAGAACCTAGCAAACCATCAATTATGTCTCAACTACAACAAGTTACCTCTAAAGAACCAATTATTAGACTGACCGTTGATTTACCTGAGTCTATGCACCGTAAACTGTCTATGCTGGCTGCTAAAACAGGCCGTAAAAAGGCTGAAATTGTCCGCCTCTTACTTGATGAAGCATTCCAGGAACTAGAATAATAATGCAGTAATGCAGTAATTAAGTAATCAATGCAGTAATTAAGTAATTGGTAGTTGTTGCCAATAAAATGTTAGTTTTGACTTTGGATGAGTGCAGTCAACTTACAGGATTTTCTAGGGGGATATTAAGGGAGACGAAGGGAGGCGATCGCTACCAATCAATTAAAAGCCAAGATTGTTGGTAAAGCATGGAGAATAAGACTTGAAGATTTAAAAGATTATATTGATGAGGTTTTAGGATGAGTAGGAAATTAACAGTTTGCGGAAATTGCGGATATGAAAATTACTTTAAAGATGTTGTAGCTAATAACTGCCAAATATGTAATTCTCCCTTAACAGGAAATGTTTATTCTGTGGAATTACTAGACAAATTTACTGAAGCAGTCCTCAAAGCTAGTGAGAAATTTGGGTATTCATTTGATGAATCCGTTAATTACATAAGTGAGAATCTTGTCAAACTATTGAAAGAGCCTATAGTAAGTGAAAATTTGCTAGAGGATTCACGTATTCAAGAAATATTACAACCTCCAAAACCTTAGTATAAATTTCCCCCAAGAATTTAAAGTGACGTGTACAATGTCGCTTTTTTTTATACCGTCTGTGTACAATTGCGGTTACATAAATTAATACTAATAATGTACGATAGTAAAAATTTTTTAAACAAAACTATGGAAAGTACAAATCAGGAACAGAATTTAAAGGAAAAAGTTTTTGAAATTTGTGAAAATCTATATAAAAATAATGAAAAAATCAACCGTGATATTGTACGGGAGAAATTAGGGGGTGGAAGTCATACTCACATTAGCCCCCTTGTGTCCGAATGGAAAGAGCTTAATAAACAGAAATTGGTACAGCAAAATGACGATAATAATATAGATGAGAGTACACAATCAGGTATTGTCAAAAGTGAAGAATCCGAAATAACCGAAATACCACAAGAAATAAACGCTACTGTAAATACTGACTTTATTCCTGATGGTGATTTAAATCATATTGTCCGCAGTGGAGCAGAAAAAGCCACAGGATTATTAATTGCTCAGGAGGCTGTAGCCTTGCACTTTTACCAAAACCCTGATCAATTACCGTCTGATTTAAAAGTCAAAGTAGAGGAAATGCGAGAAGGTTTTTTGCAATCGCGCAGCGCAATCAACAAGAGCGCCTACAATTCCCAGAATTTAATCAATTTAGCAATGAGGAAAATCAACAAACAACAAGACGATCTAGAACTGGTTGGTTAGTTTTGCTCTTAAAAGGATTGTTATTAGCAATAAGTTCGTTCAATCCAATTAGTTCAGCCATAGTTCTATTCTCACTATTTCCACAGCTTCCTAAAGTTTCCCCTAAGAATGAAACAGAGGAGGAAACAGCGCCGGGGGAATTTACCATTTATAGACAAGCCGAACTTAACCGAACTACAGCATCATTACTGGCTAATGGTGCAATTTTGATAGTGGGTGAAGAGGGGAGCGGTAAATCAATTCTTGGTAGTGCCGTTGTAGAAAGATTGAATTGTGATGGATTTTTAGTGGCCTTCATCGAACCAACCACGCCCAAGCAAATGCTGATAGAAATTGCTCAACAGTTTGAAGTTGCCACTGAAGATTTAGAGGGTAAATCATTAACTGTGGACAAACTTAAGAGAGCGATCGCCCAATTCTTAGGGGAAAACACAGCATTTATCATTCTCGATGATGCCCAAAGTTGTGATATGAAGTTTAGAATTTGGCTAAAACAGTTGCGCCGTAAAGGTGTACCGATGCTAGTTTTGGCCACAGATCCACCACGTTCTGATATTTTCATCAACATTCCCAGAATTGAACTAAGACCATTACCAGAAAAGGCAATTAGGGAAATAATGAGGAGCGCAGCGCAGGAGAGAATGATTGATTTATCAGCAGCAGATTTATCTAAATTACAAGAGCGAGCCGGGGGTAATCCGATGCTGGCTATTAGAGCAATTGAGGAAGAATATTTAGGGTTAGATATTGAAGGTGCGGATCATCGTCGTTACTTCGATATCACACCATTAATTTTAGTGGTGGGTGTAATTTTCGTAATTATGCGGTTTATTGGTTTGGGAACTGGTGATCAAGCACTATATATATTTGGTGGCATTGCAGCGGCCATATTCTTAGGACTTTCCCGACTGCTCTATAGTTTGCCACAGGAGGAAAGAAGAATTAGATGATTAGGAACAAACTTAAATATTTTTTGCTTTATCTTAAATAACAGGAGATTTTCAAATGGTAATATTAGAACAAAATCCAAAACAATTAAAACTAAAACTAGGATCACATTCTGAATTGACAACGGGAAGTTTTTTTTTAATAATCGGAGTTTTTTCTGTATTTTTTTATGCGCTGATAGTTAGCAATGTGTTATCAATAGATAGTCTCAAATATTCTAGTAAAGGAACAACTATTTTTTTAATGGGAGGTGTTTTTATTATTCTTGGCTTGTCTTTCTTAATTCGTAATTATCCAGAAAGCTGCTGTTTTGATAAATCAACAGGTAAGTTTACTCTCAATGAAAAAAGTTTTTTGTCAAAAATTAAAACTACTGAATATTTACTCACAGACATTGCATTTGTAAAAGTGGTACTAGCACAAATAGAAGATCCTCATTACTATATCAGCTTAATAACAGAATCTAAAAAGGAAATAAATTTAACTACTAGGTACAACAGCGCACCCCAGGGAAATCCTGAAATAGCTCAACAGATCGCTGAATTTCTCAATATTGCACTAACCCGTTAAAATAATAAGTAATATCCTTACTTACTCAAAAAGCATCAAAGCGAAGGAAGGAGAATTAGATAATGTTGGGAATATCTCACCTGTTAATTAGTGGCACGGCTGCAAGTTTACTTTTAGGAACTGCCGATCCTGTAGTGATTGCTGTTGGGGCGATCGCTGGTTTACTTCCTGATGTTGATGTTTCCACCTCACCAGCAGGCCGCCTATTTCCTTGGATAAGTGGATATTTTCAGGAAACAATGCCGCACCGCAGTATGACTCATTCAATAGTTGCATCGGCTGTAGTTGCGATCGCATCTTATGGAATATCAATATTTATTCCTCAATTATTACCAATAGCGTCAGCTTTAACAATTGGTTATACTTTCGGCTGGTTTGCTGATTGTTTTACTCGCGGTGGTGTGGAAATGTTTTGGCCTTCACCTGTGCGTTGTGTTTGTCCTGGGAATCGGAATTTGAGATTAAAAACTGGGAGTAATGCTGAATATTTTATACTTTGTATATTGATTGCGATCGCTCTATCAGCATTTAGCATCAATAGTAAGGGGGGAATATTAACCCAGTTTAACCGCTTGATTGCTTCTACATCAGGTGTTCAAGGGGTTTATAATAGTTCGGGAAGTACCCACAAAATTATTGCCAATATCAAGGGAGTGAGAGCCGGTGATAGGTCAAAAGTTGATGGCCAATTTCAGATTATTCAACCTAACGGGACTGGATTTATAGTTTTAGAACCCACTACAAATAAACTATATAAAGCCGCAACTGACCCTGATAGTCAGATTGTTATTGAACAAATTACAGCAGATGTTGGTAAAGCTGCTATTACTACTATTGAATCGGTATTTGTGGAAGATCAGGTTATTGGGGAGGCGATAAATAAATTCAACAGAACTAATACAAATGTATTTATTAGTGGTGATTTAACTGTTGAGGATTTCGATACCTCAGTTTTACCAAGAGATCCTTATCAATTTAAGTTTATTGAAGCATCACCTAGTAATATTAAATTAGAAGCTGCACCGTTAAAAGCTGTGATGAAATTCTTAGGGGATGAATTCGCAAGTGGCAGCTTACAAGTTCGGTCAATTACTAGCAGTCAATAAATTTATGTCAGAAGAAACAGTTACTATATTTGAAACATCAACACCACCAGCAAAGATAAATCTTGACTATTTTATAAATGATATTGTGGCTTTTTATGAATGCTGTTCACTTGAGCCAAAACGATATCTATTTTATTACAATGGAACAGCAGAAAGTATTGCAGGATTTTTAGCTACAATTGGATTTGAGGATATTAAAATTTTAAGAAAAGTATCCGTTTCTGATTCTAATGAAACTATTACCTGGAATGGAAGAACTAAACACCAAGCACTAGAAAATTAAAATAATGATTAAACCACTACCACAAGCTACGCTTAAACCACAGAATAAAGTAATTGAGCCAAAGCGATCGCACTCTGGCATATTCTTAGGGGAAAAGTGTTACTGGAATCCTGCTAACTTACGAAATGGACACGCTGTAATTTTAGGAACTTCTGGTAGTGGTAAGACTCAAACCTTGAAGTCAATGGCTTATGAATTACCATCATTATTCCCAAAGATTAAAATTATTTTAATTGATTTTCATGGGGATTTAGAGTTACCCGATGAAGTTTGTTATAAATTAGATGCTGAATCACCACACGGTTTAAATCCACTCGTCCTGGATTTAGATCCTAGAGGTGGTGGACCAGACTTGCAAGCGATCGCAGTTGCTGCCATACTGCGTAAATCACTAAGACTTGGTGACAATCAACAGGGCTTAATATTAAATGCCTTTATTACCTGTTACGAAAGTAGGGGAATATTTCAGAAAAAACAATCAACATGGACTAATCAACCGCCCACATTTGCTGATTTAGAAGCTGAATTAGAAAGCCGTGTAGAGGATGGTTGTAAAGATTCAGAAAAACTATTATTGAAAATGGCTGCTACGTTTAAATATGGCATATTTAGCAAGCCGCAGCCGTCGTTAAATTTTCCATTGGTTAGATTTGACTTATCAGCATTAGCTAAAGTACCTGGATTATCAGCTATAGCCGCAGAAACTCTTTTAAAACAATTATTGGATTCTCATAAATTGCAGGGTGAAATTAAAGATAAAACACCTCGTTGTTACGTCATCTTGGATGAGTGTAAAGAAGTCAAATCATCAGAAACCCTGGCGAGAATATCAGCAGAAGCCCGTAAATTTGGATTATGTGCAGTTGTGGCTAGTCAACGCGATGCCCACATATCAGGAGAAGTTTTAGCTAATTCGTCTCTCAAATTGGTATTATCAGTAGATGATACTGAAATTGCTAGTGTTAAGAAGAGATTTAGATTTTCAGAGTCAATGATTGCTTCTTTACAGCCATTAGAGGCATTAGTTAGGATGGATGGAGATGGTATAAAAACTAAAATTTTACCTTTTTATGAACGTCACAAAGAGTAATCAATTATTAATAAATATTGGACTGTTAATAGCGATCGCTTTATCAGTAATTCTAATGGGAAAACTTAAACCACAGGATAAACCAGCGATCGCACAAAATCCCATCGTGGAAAATGCTGATGAAGAGGATCAAGAAGAATTTACCAGCCCTCTACAGAAAGACCGTCCTTTGAGAATGAGTTTGTCTGTAGATAACCCTAGTTACCTAAAGGTCAGACTGAATGATGAGATTAAAATAGGGGATATAATCTCTGACAATTCAACAGAAAGGCAACGGTTAGAACGTCAAAAAAAATCAATTAAATTACAGATTGATAATCTAAAATCTAAAACTCTAATTGCTCCTACACCACCACCACCCACACCATTAATAAGAAGTCTTCCTGATTCTGCTTTTGAAGAAGAGCAAGCTAATATATCTCAAGCTGAACTTAAATTACAACAAGCCAAATCTATTTTAAATAGTCGTTCCAAACTTTTAACAACAGATAATCCAGAGCGTCGCGCAGAATTTGAAAAAGCTGGGGCATCATTAGCGATCGCTTCCCAAAAAATTCAAGAGCAAGAACAGATGATAGCTGCAATGAATGATATGAAAATGCAGCCGGAAATCTTGCAACATGAACAATCTAAATTAAGAAAATTACAATCTGAATTAGATCAAGCGCGATCAGAAGTTGAGCAATCACAGGCTAAATTATCAGCCGCTGCAATTATTCAAAGTCAAGAACTAGAACAATTAAAAACTAATGTAATTTTGGCAGAATCAGAATTAAAGATAGCGAAATCTAGGCTAGAGTCTGCTATTAATCGTCGTCAAATTCAAGAGTATCAGGCATCAGTAGAAGAGAGTAAGCGATCGCAAACTATCACTCAATCAAATCAAGATTATGAAAGATCAAGACTACAGTATGAAGAGGCTACCAGAAATAAGGATTACCAGCTTGCACAATTAGGTATTTCACTAAGTGCAATCGAAGATAAATTAGCTGATATTCCTATTGTGAGAAGTCCGCGAAATGGGTATATTAAAAAAGTTAAGCCCTGGGTAGGTAAAGATGGTAAATATACGACAACTATCACTATTGTTTCTAACAATATTTCCCTTAATAATAAATCCAGTAACGGCACAAAATCCACAATCACGACAAACACCGACAGTAACACCGACAAACCCCGCTAAAACAACTCCGACAACTACGACAGATGATTTTGTAGAGGAAGTAGATCCCGAAGAAGCAGAAGCAAAAGCTGATCAACTTTCCCCTAAGAATCAGCAAAATCCTTTTGTCAGACCGGATATTGATAAACTCTTAACTGAGCAGTTTAATGATGATATGTGGCGAATTATGAGGGGTGGTCTACCTTGTTTAGAAACCACATCAGCCTGTCTCGATCAATTACAATCAAGGTCTGTTAGTGGATCACCATTACTTAAAGAGCTTGACAGTAGAATACAAGAAGCGAATGATCAAATTAATGACGCTAGAAGTCGTAATGTTAAAACTGTAAGACTCTCAATATTAACTCCCGCTTTACAATATTTACTAGGTCCAACTCCACAACCAGGACAGCCACAGCCGCAAGGTAGAGGTTTAATAGATAATTTATTAGGAGTATTTAGGGGTGATACTGGTTTAATCAACGGATTACTTAATGTAATTGGTATTCCCTTTTTTCAAGGCAGTCAAGGAGCTAACACAGAAGCTAATCGTAACTCAATAGCGATCGCCGACCTTCAAGTTAAAGTTGCTGAATTGCAACGCGCACGCGCACAGTTAGCGGATACTACCAGAGAAAAAGTAGCAGTAAGTTTAATTAAATTTGACGAAGCGCGGACTGATTTTCAAGTAGCTCAAGTTGTGGGAGCAAGAGCAATTGATCAATTTAAAGTCTTTGAACTTAGATATATTCGGGGCAATAACGATACAGAATCTTATTTAGCCAAGCAGAATCAACTTGACAACATCAAAGCTAATACTTATTCTTCTTGGGGGAAAATGAGGCGATCGCTATTTGAAATTAAATTGTTAGTCTTGGGTGTGAAAGATGCTGAAATTTAATTATCATCAATAATTTTACATTCATCTGGTGAAAGATTAAAATAACAAACTGGATATTCTTTATTAGGTTCTTTCACAAAAATAATATTATTACCAGATTTAAATATTCTGGGATAATTTATCATTTCAGAGCAATTATCTTTTAATTGATATTCATTAAAAGGAAAGTTAGGGGATACAATATGATTTTCAATAATAAAATTCCTAGATGGATTTTCTATAAAAATCATTCCACAAGAATTAGCAATTAATATTTGAAATGCAGCAAGTAATTCCATTTTAAAAAGATTAAGCCTAGAAATTTATCTAGGCAGAATAATTAATTTTTATGGTGCAAGCCATGAAGTATTGGCAGGAGCATATGGCGTGTTAGACGAACAAATCGGCGCTCCTGCTGCTACTTTTAAAGCAGATTTTGTGTAATTTGTTCCGTTCACCGCAATAGTTGCGGGAAAATCGACTGTTTCACTAAAACGAACTACACCAAATCCGCAAGCATTAAAAGTTACATTTCGGAATGCTTGAGCCATGTATTCAATTTTGGCCGCTTGCCCGACAAAACTTGAATCATAGTTAATTACATCACCGGAAGGAGTTTTGAATGTTCCTGGAGCGGGCATGGAAAAACTTCCTTGTTGGCATTGAGTCGAAACTACTGGCAATGCTGATATATCTATAGTTGCATCATTGATTTTTATGCTAGTAGGGGGATTTGCCCCTAAACTACTAGCTGATATTCGTACTTCGCCGCAGCTTCCGCGAACTCTAGCAGATGTTCTGCGTGTCAGAACACTGACAACGGCTGATGGTGTGCTTCCCATTCCATTATTTGTAACTACTAATCCACCATTACCACCAGTAGCCATATAAACATTATCCCCTTTGTAAGGAATGGCATTAGCTTCTAGTGGGAAACTAAGGGGAGCGATCGCAATACCAATCAAAGATAATGTTGAACGAATTTTTTTCATTTTACTTTATAAAAGCATCAAGTGATAATATAGTTGCACAGATAATATTGATACCGCAAGCTTTGTACTATGAAATTTTTTAACAAATTTTTGTACTTGATTTTGTACATTTTTCTGGGGTCTAGTACATGGTATTTATTAAGTAGTTATTTATCTGGTACAACCAGGTCAAAGCCGCTTGAGCCAAAGCTTTCAATTGTACCAGCACCAGAAGAATGGCAAATTATTAGCGTTCATGATGGTGATACCATTAAAGTTGAAAAGAGTGGAATTACTGAAAGAATTAGATTATGTGGAATTGATGCCCCAGAGATTTCACAGTTATTAGGAAAAGAATCTAGGGATTATTTGCGCTCTTTAATTCCAGTGGGAAAAATTGTACAAATATCAGTAGTAGATGCTGACAGGTACAACCGCAAAATAGGAGAAATATTTATAGATGGAA
>NZ_JAYGHA010000032.1:0-28338 GCF_034931405.1 Anabaena sp. UHCC 0451
TTTGGTTTTAAATTGCTTTTTCCAGCTTCTGTACATTACCATTCATAATCACATCAATATTACGGGTAATTTTCTCAATTTCCCAATCCCACCAGCGAATAGAAAGTAGTATTTCTATTTCTTCATCACTAAAACGCTGCTTAATGGGAACTGCGGGATTACCACCAGCGATAGTATAAGCAGGAATATCTTTAACTACCACAGAACTCGCTGCAATGACAGCACCATCACCAATTTTGACTCCTGGCATAATTAAAGAATCATAACCTATCCAAACATCATTACCGATGATGATGTCACCTTTACTGGGTAAGTTCATTAAATCATTCATTGCACTTTCCCAACCATGACCAAAAATGGGAAATGGGTAAGTAGAGATAGCATCAAGTTTGTGATTAGCACCGTTCATGATGAATTTAACATGAGTGGCGATCGCACAAAATTTACCGATAATTAAAGAATCATCACCATAGTTATAGAGAACGTTTTTTTCAAACTCCTCCGGGTTCACTGGATCATCATAATAAGTGTAGTCACCAATAATAATATTGGGTGATTTGATGAAGTTTTTAATAAAGCAAACCCGATGATGTTCTGCTATTGGATAGGGGTTTTTAGGATTGGGTCCACATTGTTCTATTAATTCCATTTCCTCACTTTCCTATTTCATCACCTGCCAAATTTTAACAGTTTTATCCGAACTACCACTAGCGAGAACTTTACCATCTGCACTGAGGGACATAGAATTTACTACCCCAGAATGTCCTGTCAAAGTTTGTAAAACTTCACCTGTAGAAATATCCCAAATTTTAATAGTAGAGTCAGCACTACCACTACAGATAAATTCACAATTTGGACTCACAGCCAAAGATTTTACTTTATTTGTATGTCTATTTAAAGTATTGATTAATTTACCTGTACTTAACTGCCAAATTTTAATAGTAGAATCAGCACTACCACTAAACAAATATTCTCCATTTGGACTGATAACTATTGATGTAACCTCTCCTAAATGACCAGCAATAGTATGTAAAGGATCTCCGTTGCGAGGATTCCACAATCTAATTTTATGGTCTGAACTGCCACTAGCGAGAATTGTACCATCTGGACTTATGGCAACCGCGTGAACCTCTGATGAATGCCACAAAGTACAAATTCTCTCTCCTTTTTGTAAATTCCAAATTTTAATTTTATTACTGCCACTAGCGAGAATTTGACCATCGGGACTAATTGTGACTACATTAACTGGTTTTTGATGTCCCAAAAGTGTATGGATCAGTTTACCGGTTTTCAAATGCCATACCTTAACATTGCTTTGTGGATGTTCACAACTACCCACAGCGAGGAAATTACTATCTGCACTTACAGCTACAGAAGAAACAGCACCTAAATTTCCTGTGAGAGTACGAATTAATTTACCCGTTTGTAAATTCCAAATATTGATAGTTTTATCTGCACATCCACTCACTACAATTTCATTATCTGGACTTATTGCTACAGAAGAAACTTTTCCAGAATGTCCATTGAGAGTATAGTTAAGATTCGCCATTCCCAAATTGCGATTATTTTTAAGAATGTCTATTTCTTCTAAAAGACTCTCAACATAAACAAGATTATCGCTATCACCGGTGGCGGCAAAATATTGTTTTAAAGTAGTGATATAATTCTCATCTTCTATTTTTAATGCTATTTGCATAGCCTTTAACGGGTGAGAAACTTCTGTTAATTTTACTTGCCGTAATTGCAACCAGGTATTAATAGAGTAATCAACTTGTTCCTGTAACCAAAAAGAATTAGAAACATGAGATAAACTTTGAACTAATTGCAAAGCAATTTCTGGAACTTTTAACCGTCGTTCATTTTTGAAAGCTTCGTAAAATTGTTTATAACTATTAGTAATTACTTCTAATGATTGTAAATCTATTCCTTCATTAATTAAACTTGGTAGCAATTTAGGTAACAAGGGAGAGACATCATAATTCACCAAGTGATAAGCATCTGTCACCCAAGCTGTAACTAAACAGTGGGAAGTAATTAAAACTTGATAAAGATTTTCCCAGTCTTGGTAAGAAGTTTCATATTCTACTGATAAATGACTAACATCTATTCCTTGAGATTGCCATTTTTTTATCTTCTCTAAAATTGCTAAGTTGCGGTTTTTCTCTTGACCTAAATCGTTAATTACTTCTAAATCTTCTCCTAATTCTAGCAATTGATTTTTAACATTTCTCCATTCTAAAGCCCGCTTTTTAGCAGAATCTTGTAAAATCTGCCGATAGGGTAATTTAGAAATAGTTTTATAGTAATAATTCTCTTGTCCTAATCCCCAATAACCAATGCGAAAATTTAGATAATCTCCATCTTTTTCCGATTCTAAAATTAAAGTAGGTTGGGTTTTTAAAGCACTAAATAAAGCCTTGATGCTAGATTCACTATGAAACCGCTTACTATCCCAAGCACCAGCTAAAAATTCTATTGGTCTTTCTGGATGATGTAAAGAATAATAATTGTTGATAAAATTACGCAAACCCTCAGCCAATTTTAGCTCAAATTCATCAGTAATTGTTGAATTTTGTAAGTCAAATTTATCAAACTGTACTTGTGGTGCTGCTAAAAAAACTTTTAACGGTGTACGTTGATAATTAACAGAAGATTCTAAAAGTTGGGAAGGATATAATCTCAATGGCCAACTATCCAGAATTTTATGCACTTCTGGTAATTTAATCGCTGTTTCTTTTTCTTGATTAGCTATTTTTAATTGTGTGGCATGATGGTAAACTGCTAATTGCTGTTGTTGGTTCAATTCAGCTTTAGTAATATCTAATTTTGTTACATTATCTACTGTGTGAATGAAATCTTGAATTACTTGGAAAATTGGCGAATTATCGGTTTTTGAGTTACTTGATGTTTGCTTTTGGATGATGTTTACCATCACAGGTGCAAACTCTAATACCAGTTGAATGAGTAGATTTAATCCTGGTTGCATAGAAAAATCCTAATTACTATCTAATACAATTAATCCAAATCTTTTGTTAACTTAATTACAAAAACATTCAGGAATAGAGTGATTCAGATCCCCGACTTCTTTTATAAGCTTGTCAATAAATTGTGAATTGATCGCAGAAGTCGGGGATCTAGGTAGGGATCTAGGTATCAACAATTGCTATTGCTGAATACTTACATTTTCTTTACCTACTTCTACTTTTGATTGAGCAAATTAATAGATATTCCCTATACTACTATCTTAGGGCATAGTTTTGAGTGACTAACTAAAGATTACAATATAAATGAATTGATAGCAACCATAAAAATGTCAAACATCGGCTAAATTGACAACCTAGCTGATGTTTGACTAGCGAATTTCCATATATATTGAGGAATTTAGTTTGTTATTTTAATAAATCAGCGTGATTGAATTGAGACTAATGTAAACTCTAGATTTCACCTAATAGCTGCTATTTTTTAGTTATAGTTATTGTCTCAAATTCCCAATTTTTGAAAAATTAGAATTTTATTCCTAGTTGTCCATTAAAGCCACGTACAGAATTATAACCACCACCGATAAAAATGTGTTTAGTTGCGTTTGCTTGCACTCCACCAGAAAAAGCAACACCTTTATCTTCTGAATAGTAACCAACTCCAACATAAGGAGAAATTACAGGTAAATTGATGAATTTTAGGACATCTACACCTGTTGCACCATCTTCACCTGTTCCAAATTCAACCCCTAAACCTAATGCTTTAGCACCCACTGCATAGGTAACATCACCATCTTTTCCACCGACGGAAACCCAAGGTTGGGGTACAATTTGTGCTGATGCTTGACTGGGGTTTAATAATGCTAAGAAACCCAAGGATGTGATGAGTGTTTTGATAATAAATAGTGGTTTCATTTTTATATCTCACGCAAAGACGCAAAGTAAGAAAGGAAGAGAAAAACAAGGGATGGTAAAAATAGATGAAAACTGCTGTAAATCTCTCATACTTTACGAGACGTAGTTGAATCATATAAGTTCCTGAAATGGAAAAAGACGCAAAGTAAATGTTTTCTCTCTGCGTCTTTTCAATATTGTAAAGATTAAATTGCTGGGTTATTACATTCTTTCTAATACCTTAATTCCCAACAAATCTAATCCTAATTTCAGTGTTTTAGCTGTTAAGTCACATAACATCAACCTTGATGTTCTGATAGGTTCTTCAGATTTGAGAACAGGACAATTTTCATAGAATTTGTTAAACTTATCGCTGAGATTATATAAATAATCACACAAACGATTTGGTAATAAATCTTTCTCAACTTCACCAATCACTTCATCCAGTTGTAACAAGTGTTTTGCTAAAGTTAATTCTGAATCTTCTCTGAGAATAATTTTAGCATCTGCACCCAAATTACCAAAGTCAATATTACCTTCTCGACTAATGCCTTGAGTCCTCACATAAGCATATAGCATATAAGGTGCTGTATTTCCTTTGAGAGCAAGCATTTTATCATAACTAAAAACATAATTGCTAGTGCGATTTTGGCTTAAGTCTGCATATTTTACAGCACTAATACCAACGACATCAGCAACATTATTAATAAACTCTTCAGTCTCTTCTCTATCTTCTTCTTTTAATCTCGCTTCTAAATCTGCACGAGTGCGAGAAACTGCTTCATCTAATAAATCTCTTAATCGTACAGTATCACCAGAACGAGTTTTGAATTTCTTCCCGTCATCTCCTAAAACTAAACCGAAGGGAACGTGAACTAATTCCACATCATCAGGTATCCAATTTGCTTTTTTTGCAACTTGCATAAATTGAGCAAAATGGTTTGCTTGTCCCGCGTCAGTTACGTAAATTATCCGTTTGGCTTTATCTTCTTGAATACGGTAGCGGAGGGATGCTAAATCTGTGGTTGCGTAGTTATAACCACCGTCTGATTTTTGGACAATTAAGGGTAAAGGTTCACCTTCTCTGTTAGTAAAACCATCCAAGAATACACATTTTGCACCTTGGTTTTCTTCTACTAATCCGGCTTTTTCTAAATCTTCTACAACTGCTGGCAATAATGAGTTATAAAAAGATTCTCCTCGTTCAATTAATTTGATATTTAGTAAATCATAAATTATTTGAAACTCTTTTCGTGACTGTTCACATAATAATTTCCAAGCATGAATTGTATCTTCTTCACCTGCTTGTAATCTGACAACTTCTTGACGTGATGTTTCTTGAAAATCTGCATCTGCATCAAATCGTTGTTTAGCTTGACGATAAAAATTAACTAAATCACCAATATCTAAAGCGTTAGCGGTGGTAAGTGCGTCTGGGTAAACTTCTCGCAAATAGGTAATTAACATTCCAAATTGCGTACCCCAATCACCAACATGATTTAATCTTTTTACTTCATGACCACGAAATTCCAAAATTCTTGCAATGCAATCTCCAATAATTGTAGAACGTAAATGTCCAACGTGCATTTCTTTGGCAATGTTGGGACTGGAAAAATCGACAATTTCTTTTTGTGGGTTTTTTGCTTTTGGAACTCCTAAACGAGAATCTATTTTAATTGCGTTCAGTTGTGCTTCCAGATATGATGTTTGTAATTTAAGATTAATAAAACCAGGTCCAGCTATTTCTGGTGGTTCACAAATATCAGATATATCTAATTTTTCTACTATAGCAGTGGCGATCGCTCTTGGCTGCATTCCCAATTTTTTACTCAGGGATAAAGCAACATTGGCTTGAAAATCACCAAATTTAGGATTACTCGCGCTCACCAAAATCGGATCTACTCCGGTGTATTCAGCACCAAAAGCAGCCACTAAAGCCTGTTCTAATTTTAGTTTAAGTTGTTCTTGTGTAGCGTTCATATTCAAATTTTATTTGTGTCAAAAATGCGGTTGCTTGAAATTGGGATACGCTCAAATACTTGATCATTCTAGCTTTTTAACTGTTAGCTGATTTAACAACAGTCATTCCCTGAATTCGCCAAGAACCTTGTTTACGAATTAAATCATAACGAACCCGCAAGCGATCTAAAACAGGTTCTTTACCTTGGCCATTTTCATATAACTGAGTAATTTCCTTCACTGTAGCTTCTACCACAGCACTATCTGAAAAATTCTCGTTCTGATTTACAAATTCTACTTTTACATCATGTTCATACTTGCGATAGCGACTTTCTGCTATATCTTGCTTGACAATTAGCCGCCATTGTGATATGGCTGAACCTGTTAAAATTGTATCTAAACGATTAATCTCATGATTAGGTCCTAAAGCTGCGGACTTAGTAGACAACCAAGTTTCAATCACTCCTTTAGCGATCGCTGTTGTCATTATCCCTTCATCTACTTCTGGTTTGCTATTAGGATCAGGAATTTTGACTGGTGCTTGATTCAGTTCTATCGCTAATGGTTCTCCCTGCAAAGTTGGTCTAGGGAAAAACTGATTGTTTAACCATCCCCAAGCTGTGGAAACTAACAACCAAAAAACTAATAAACCTCCCATAGATAAAAATACCAGCCAAACTAAGCGAGTTTTTGCTTCTAAGGAGTTGGCAAAATTGCGTCGTCGGCGAGGAGAAGAAGTTCCATGTTCCCAAACACGATCTCGACTGTTAGCCGCTGGTGTCCGTCGCTTACGTTTTTTACTTTGATTGTGTGCCTCTGTAGGATTCCTAGCATTCATCTGGTGATAATATCGTGTACCTACATCTTCTGCTGTTGGCGACTGTTCTATGGGTATTTCTGGTGTTTGATCGCCGCTATACCTATGTGAATGCCATTCTGGTGGAGAAGAGTGGGTAGATTCAGATATTTCGCTGGTTACCGGAGTGGAAAAATCAGCATCAGGTGTGCTGTGATGATTGACTCTCCCCTGGCTGCCACTATCATGGCTGCGATAACGGGGACTATTGACTTGTGGTGAAGAAAAAGGCCGATTATTAATCGGATTCCATTCATTAGTTGTTTGCGTATCTGTTGGCAAAGCTTCTAAATAAGCCTGTACCTGTCTGTCTGCAAAGTATTCTTTCAAAGCAGCTTGCTTTCTAACTAAATCCCGAAAATGAGGAAATACCTCTTGTTGTAACCACTGTTCACAGTACAAACAAAGTCCTGGTAACAAATCTGGAGAATCTTGAGATTTTTCCCGAATAATCGCTAAAGCTTCATATTCCTGACTTAGTTCTAAAACGCGAGTTGCTTCTTCAGTTTGACCAAGCAATAAAGCACATAGAGACTGCTCTAAATGAACATCTTGACGTTTACCCAAATGAATCAGCATTTGCTTGGCTTGACGAATTAAAGCCGGTTGACGTTGGGTAAAACCCCTGGCTATCAAGGCATAAACAGCTAAATATGTGGACACAGCAGAAGGACGCTTGCTTTCAGCTTCAAATAGTTTGTGCTGTTCTGCAACTGTTAAATGGTTGCGTAATTGTTGGATAAACCGCAGAAAATCGTCTATATTTAAACCAGATTGATCATTACCACTGCCATCAATTCCACCACGTTCTTCTAAGATATTTTGTAATAATTCCAAACCTTGACGACGCTCATTAGTCTTTTCTTGAGGTAATGCCAGTAACTCCAGGATTCTGTATGGTCTTAGCTTACAAAGATCGGCAGCAATTTCTGCCTGTACCCCAATAAATAGACCTTCACGCATTAGTAATTCTTCCCCAGTTTCTAAGGATATGGCTGCATTTTCATAGTGACCTTGCTGCCATTGTTCCCGTCCTAGTTCTAGACAGGCTAAAGCCACCGTGAGAATAATATCTGGTAATTCAGGACTAGCAAAAAAATCCTCGCTGGCCAGATGATTACCTACTCTCGTACCAACTGGTCTATTTTTATTTACTAAGTATGGACGACCTAGTTTCAGCACCAGTTCGTATTCTCCCAACTCTTGGAGAAGCAATAAAGCACCAACTAATTCATCTGAAGCAATTTCGATGCTGAGACTTTGGACATCGTGATTGCGGTTGTTGCTTTCGGCGCGGTTTTCTAATAACGATTTTGCCCCAGCCTGATCAGGATTGTATGCGTGAGTGAGATAAGCCTGATCGTAGATACTGCGTTCTTTGGAATTTGATAAAACCACGTAAGCTTCTTCTATGAGTTGTTTGCGAGAGGATATAGCTGTAATCGAATACTCGCGTCTGGGCAACTGCACAATGCGATCGCTATAAGCTTGCCGCAATTGTTCCTCACTTGCCGCTAACGGTAATCCTAAAATTCGGTAGTAATCGAGCGGAATTCGCACAGCCTACTTCCCCTGCACTGTGTTTACGTAGCATCTCCTAGAGATCGACATAATTAACCTAGAGCATCCCAGGCTTGTAAAACCGTGCCATAATCATAGCCTTAATAATACCGTGTATAATATACAATTTGAGTGTATATCATAACAGCTTTTTTTGTTTCTTTCTAACACTTAATTTATATCCTCAACATTCCTGTTGCAGATGCTAATTAATTTAGCCCAGCACTAGTAATACCCCAAGATATTAATCAATGCAACAGCCGGAAGAAAATTTGCTTTTGGCTGTATCATTTATGACATTTTTATACCAATGTTATACAAATTTACTATTTGTATCCTTGAACGCTCAATAACATAACTACCGCTGATGATAGTGGTAGAGATGTTGCACCTAATATAGTCTAAGATTTATAGTTTGTTGAGCCTGTTGATCATCAATCCACTAGAAAAACAGAATTTTTAACGTCAACCTGATCCAACTTCTGCAAATTGTTAATGACCATGCAGAAAAACATCTATCCTAATTGCTAACTTAAGAAGCGAAGGTAGGACTAAAGCTGCGTGTCACACCAAAAATCTGTTGTAGGGTGCGTCAGATATCAACAATCTGTTTATTGGCAAGATTTATACAGTCTGACGCACCCTACCAATGTGCCAGTTGCGTAAGTCCTGGAACGAAAAAAGCAGCAGTATTGATACCTGACCCATTCCTACAGGGCTTTTTTAACTGAGTTTTGCCAACGCTGACCTATTTGCAGCTAACATTATCCGTAGCTTTAAATTGTACGACAGGGATACTTCACAATAATGGTTCAAGAACGCACGTTACCCAAATTTGATGCTGCCACAGTCCAGATTACCAAAGAAGAAGGGCTGGGATTATATGAAGACATGGTTTTAGGGCGTTTGTTTGAAGACAAATGCGCCGAAATGTACTACCGTGGCAAAATGTTTGGTTTTGTTCACTTGTACAACGGTCAAGAAGCGGTTTGTAGCGGTATCATCAAAGGAGCAATGCGACCAGGTGAAGACTTCGTTTCCAGTACCTACCGTGACCACGTTCATGCTTTAAGTGCCGGAGTTCCAGCTAGAGAGGTAATGGCAGAATTATTTGGTAAAGCCACCGGTTGCAGCAAAGGGCGCGGTGGTTCTATGCACATGTTTTCGGCTGAACATCGCTTGTTAGGTGGCTATGCTTTCGTAGCTGAAGGTATTCCTGTTGCAGCTGGTGCGGCTTTTCAAAGTAAATACCGTCGGGAAGTCTTAGGAGACAAAAACGCCGATCAAGTAACTGCTTGTTTCTTTGGTGACGGTGCAGCTAACAACGGTCAATTTTTCGAGACATTAAATATGGCAGCTTTATGGAAACTGCCAATTTTGTTTGTGGTAGAAAATAATAAGTGGGCAATTGGTATGGCTCATGATCGCGCTACATCAGATCCAGAAATTTACAAAAAAGCCAGCGTTTTTAACATGGTAGGCGTAGAAGTAGATGGAATGGATGTTTTAGCAGTCCGTCAAGTTGCACAAGAAGCCGTAGCCCGCGCCCGTGCAGGAGAAGGACCAACTCTCATCGAAGCTATGACTTATCGCTTCCGTGGTCACTCTTTAGCAGATCCAGACGAACTTCGTAGTAAAGAAGAAAAAGAATTTTGGTTTTCACGTGATCCCATTAAAAACTTAGCTGCTTATTTACTAGAAAAAAACTTAGCAAATGAAGCAGAATTAAAAGGTATTGATAAGAAAATTCAGGGTGTGATTGACGAGGCTGTCAAATTCGCTGAAAGCAGTCCTGAACCTGATCCAAGCGAATTGTATCGCTTTATTTTTGCCGAAGACGTGTAAATTGGGGACTGGGGACTGGGGACTGGGTAATAATTTTCCAATTACCAATCACCAATCACCAATCACCAATTACCAATCACCAATCACTAATTACCAATCACCAATCACCAATCACCAATCACTAATGTTTACCATCACTCAACAACAGCAACAATACAAAACCTACATCCTTTCCGATGATAGTGCTGGTACACAAATAGAAGTTGTACCTGAACGGGGCGGTATCATTACTCGTTGGCGTATTCAAGGTCAAGAAGTCTTTTATTTAGATGCTGAACGCTTTACCCATCCAGATTTGAGCGTCAGAGGCGGAAATCCAATTTTATTTCCTCTGTGCGGTAATTTACCAGATAATACTTATTCTGTTAACGGTAAGCAGTATACAATTAAACAACATGGTTTTGCTCGTGAGTTACCTTGGCAAGCAACTGAGCAAAAAACTGAAGGTAAAGCTAGTTTGACTGTTGTTCTCAAGAGTAACGAAGAAACCAAAGCAGTTTATCCTTTTGACTTTGAACTGGCTTTCACCTACGAATTACAAGGTAATACCTTAGTAGTGCGTCAGGAATATAAAAACCTGTCATCCACACCAATGCCATTTTCATCTGGTTTCCATCCCTATTTTCTCTGCGGTGATAAATCTCAGCTAGAGGTGGAAATTCCTTCTGGGCAATATCAAGACAATAAAACCAAGGAATTCCACGCTTTTAACGGCAAATTTGACTTTAACCAAGATGAAATTGATTTTGCTTTTGGCGGGCTAACTAGTAAATCAGCATCTGTGACAGATAACAGCCGCAAATTAAAGCTAACCCTAGATTATGATGATTTCTCTACCTGGTTGGTTTTCTGGACGGTGAAAGGCAAAGAATTCTACTGTCTAGAGCCTTGGAGTGCTACCCGCAACGCCTTCAATACTGGTGAAAACCTGACTGTGTTAGCGCCTGGCGCTAGTTGCACGGCTTCTTTCCAGTTAACGGCAAATTTTTTCTAAATACCCCTTGACAAAACCCCATCAGTTAATGGTATATTGAGAAAGTTGCGAAATGAAAAAGGGTCGCTAACTCAACGGTAGAGTACTCGGCTTTTAACCGATTAGTTCCGGGTTCGAATCCCGGGCGACCCATAAAAAGCTAAATAAGTATATTAACCTAAATCAAAGCTGGATATAGATTCAAATATTTTTTGTTTTAGCTGACGCTTTAATGCCCACCTAATTGTCAATTAGTGAACTCCATAGAATGATTGATCCTGTTTTAATATCATTCCCCTAAAGCTTCCGCGAAAGTAGGGGTAATTCATGAATTACCCCTACACTATTGGATCATGTTTTTTGTGGAGTTCTCTTATAGCAACGGACATGGCGGTGAGGACATAAACTGATGATAAAACTCAGATACAAATAGACTTTTAACCCAGTCCCCAGTCCCCAGTCCCCAGTTCCCAGTCCCCAGTCCCCAGTCCACAGTCCACAGTCCCCAGTCACTTGCTATATCTATGTCTTTTATTATTGCCGGAGAACGTAGCGGAGTGGGCAAAACTACCGTAACTCTCGCACTTTTAGCATCTTTGTGCCGTTCTGGTGTCAAGGTACAATCTTTTAAGGTGGGTCCAGATTATATTGACCCCATGTTTCATCAGTATGTTACTGGCCGTCCTTGTCGAAATTTAGACCCTGTTCTCACTTCCGAAAGTTATGTTCAGGAATGTTTTAACCGTCATTCATCAAGGTGTGAATATGCGCTAGTTGAGGGAGTGATGGGTTTATTTGATGGTGTTGGTAACTCGTCAAATATAACTGATCAGATGGACTTTGCTAGTACAGCACATACTGCACGTTTATTAGATATACCGGTGGTTTTGGTGATTGATTGTAGTAGTTTGTCTGGGTCAGTGGCAGCGATCGCTCACGGTTATTGTACTTTTGATAGTAGAATTAAAATCGCTGGGTTAGTATTGAATCGGGTAGGAAGCGATCGCCATTTATCATTATTAAAAAATGCTCTAAAACGGCTACAATTGCCTATTTTGGGTGTACTCAGAAGACAGGATAATATTACAATTCCTGACCGTCATCTTGGTTTAATACCCACTGTAGAATTACCAGAATTAGATAATATAATTCACCGTCTTGCAGATTTAGGTGATAGTTGTTTTAATTGGGAAAAATTATTGCCGCTTTTACAAGTAACGGAAGTTCTTTCTTCAGATGTTATCAACTTTCAGAGAAACGAACCGCAGAGACGCAGAGAACGCAGAGAAATACAAGAAAATCAAAAATCAAAAATCAGAATCGCTGTTGCACGAGATAAAGCTTTTAATTTCTATTATCAGGATAACTTAGATTTATTAGTAGAATTAGGAGCAGAGTTAATATTTTGGAGTCCGTTAGAAGATACTAAACTACCAAAAGATATCAAAGGAATGTATTTTTGTGGTGGTTTTCCTGAAGTATTTGCACAACAATTAGCTGCCAACATTAACATTATTCAAGAAGTAAGAAAAGCTATTTTAGCAGGAATACCGACAATTGCTGAATGTGGAGGATTGATGTATTTATGTGAAAATATCATTGATTTTGAAGGTCAATATTGGCCAATGCTAGGAATATTACCTACTTCTGCACAAATGGATAAAAGATTAACTTTAGGATATCGTCGCGCAGTAGTTTTAGAAAATAGTTTTTTATTTGATGCAGGAACAAATATTTATGGACATGAGTTTCATCGTTCCCATTTAATTACTAATCCTCAACAACCATTATTTGATACTTATCGTTATGATTGTGAAGAAAATACAGGATTTGAAGGTTGGAATTTACCTAATGTTCATGCTTCTTATGTTCATCAACATTGGGGAGAAAGTGTAGAAATTCCCCAAATGTTTCTGGAACAAAGTCTAAAATTCAGATCCCCGACTTCTGAGATAACTTCATAATTTATTGATATCAATAAAAAAAGTTTAGAAATTCCCCAAATGTTTCTAGAACAATGTTTAAAATTCAGATCCCCGACTTCTGAGATAACTTCATAATTTATTGATATCAATAAAAAAGAAGTCGGGGATCTTATCTCCAATTAGCTAAAATTTCTATATGACTTAATGCTGCTGATATTGTCACAGGTTTATTATATCCACCTCCATGTGTGGAAATAAGGGGACATGATATTTTTTGGGCTAAATCTACAACATATTTAGTCAATTCTTGAAAGTCTCTATTTGTCCAATCTGTAATCCCTTTACCACAATCATCTTGATGGGAGTCATATCCAGAAAAAATGAAAATTAAATCAGGATTCCAGGGTAAATTTTCTAAAGCATTGCGAAAGATTAATAAACTTTCATGACTGCGGTAAAATTCACCGTCTAATCCTATTTTGGCAAGAATATCTGGGGTTATAGATTCAGAAATCAGAGGAATATTACAATGTCCAACTTTTGCCGCCATTGTGGTTGTACCATAGCTTAAATCAGAAGCTTTAGCCATATATATATCAACGGCACTATGGATACTTATACAATAAACACTATCATCATTACTAAAAATTGATTGTGTGCCATCTCCATGATGAATATCCCAATCTAGAATTAGTATTTTTGGGAAACCTTGGGACTGAGCATATTTTACTCCTGTTGCTAAAGGGTTAAGTAAACAATATCCATGTCCCCAGTCTCTATGTGCATGATGTCCGACTAAAGAAAAACAGTAAGCACGTTCTAAACTTCCTTTTTTCATTTCATCTATGGCTGCAAATATTCCTCCTAAGCCATATATATAACCAGGTAGGCAATATTCTAAACCTTCACATTCAATACTCAGAAGTGGTAAGGAAAGCAATGATTTATTTAGTGGTTTTCCTAATGCCTTAAAAACTAACTTTTGTAGATAGTCGTGGCTATGAACTCGGCTATATTCACTATATTTAACTTTGTTAACAGGTAAAGATGGATAAATTGTGATTTGTTTAGCAATTTCTGCTCTGATATCATTGTAATGAGGAAATGAATAACCTACAAAAGAAATTAAATTAATTGCTTTAGAAGTTTGGCAGGTCTGCGGATGAAAATAGGTTGCAAACATCTAGACTAAAGTATTTACTAATAATTAATGACTCATACTTTCATTCAATCTGCGAATTATACGAGAGAGTTCACGAATAATATTCACAGCTATTTCTGGAGTTTCTTCGATAGCATCATAAAGTTGTTCTTGGGTGAGTTCTAAACATTCACAAGGTTCTAAAGTGGTGACAGAAGCAGAACGAGGCTGAATATCAAATACTGCCATTTCCCCAAAGTATTTTCCTGGATCAACTTCAGCTAATTTTGTATCTCCAATATGGACTTTCACTCTACCAGATACAATAATGTAGAGAGATCGTCCTTCTTCTCCTTGTTTAAAGATACTGTGATTAGTAGGGTATGACAACTCATTCATCACTGAAGCGAGTCGGACTACAAAATCATCTCGCAATTCTTTAAAAATAGGTACGCGGCGGACAAATAATAAACGATCAACGCTAGTAAGCATAATTATTAGTTATAAATAGAACATTGAGTCAGTCAACTTGTGGAATTATAACCCCTAGAAGTCAATAATACATTACACTAAGTTTTCCTGTGAGGGAAAGGTATATTAATGGTATTGACTAGTATGCAAGGTATGCAAGGCAGAGTATCTTTAGATTTATTTAATACCTGTAAAAGCTACACAGAGTGATCAAGTGTGATAGTCATAAACACTGTGCTGTTTCCTTCAAGACCTTGATCTTTAGGTCTTCAGTAGAAAATCACAACAGTTCCTTGAAAACTAAGTGATAAGTAAATTTATTTTTCCCAAAGTTCAAAAATTACGAAGAATATTGATATAATGACCAAGATTGCCAAGTATAAATAATTATTTCACTAATTGTTTCATTTTGGCAGGATAGATTTGCTGAGAAATATCTAACCAAATTTTTGATATTGCTGCTTGACATTTCTTGATTTACATCATCTTTTTTCAACGGTATAATTATGTACTTTATAGAAAATTATTCTCCCGTAGAAAATTACAATCATGTTCATAGCATGATTATTTATGACAGTCAAATTACACCCAGTCAGTTTTCAGAGCCAAACCCTGATCATGATTCTTTCCCTATAGAACTGAGCCAAGGATATGTAAATAAAAACACACTAAAAGCAATAGCAGCCCCTGGTAATTTTTTAAGTCAAGTACCGGAAACAGATAGAGATCAAAATAGTAATTTACTTCGTGGAAATACCTTAGAAACAGAGCCAGCATACCCGGAACAAAAGCCATTTAAACCACAAAAACTGCCCTTAGTTCTAGAAAATAAAAAAGCGAGGCCACCTTCATCTCCCGGTATTACTATGCTCACACCATCAGCTTATGGTAAATCCTGGGGAAGAGCTTCTTTTGGTGTAGGAGTACAATCTCGCGCTCGTTTTACTGACGCAGCAGATGGAGCTTTAGGGGTTGGTATTGGTTTTGGTGATGCCAGAAAATCAGTTGGTTTAGATGTCAATGTCGGCATTGTTGACATCAGTAATTTTGAAAATGGAAATATCAGTTTAAAATTACATCGCCAACTTCCATACGATTTAGCTGTGGCTGTTGGTGTGAAAAATTTCGTGACTTTTGGTAGTACAGATGGGGGTACATCTGGTTATGGTGTAATTACTAAAATGTTCCGTCTTCAAGATAGTCAAAATAAACCTTTTAGTCGGCTTTATGTTTCTGCTGGTCTTGGCGGTGGACAATTTCGTTCAGAATCAGATGTTAACAATAAAATTGATTCTATTGGCTTTTTTGGGAGTGCAGCTTTAAAAGTTGCTCAACCTGTAAATGCAATCATTGAATGGAGTGGTCAAGATTTAGGCTTTGGTGTATCTGTAGCTCCATTTAAGAATATCCCTTTGGTAATAACGCCAGGACTTAGTGATATTACTGGCAATGCTGGTGATGGTACACGTTTTATATTAGGAATTGGTTATAGCATTTCTTTTTAAATGAATTGAATACTAAAGTTTAGGACAAAACCAATGAAACTTACTCGTTCATTTTTCTCACTTTTTTTATCAGTTATTTTAGTTATCTTCTTTTTGCAATCTGTTCAAGCTCAAGTAGATAGTCAGTCAGATATTACTAATCCTGATCCTCAAGAGATTATCAATTCTGATGATCCGGGAAATCAGTCAGATATTACTAATCCTGATCCTCAAGAGATTATTAATACTGGTGATCCGACTGACTCAATAATTGTTGATCGCCCACAATTTGATAATAATTTTGAAACAGTACCAACTGATGAAGCCGTTGAGCAGTTTGAAGAACTGCAAGCAGTAGAATATGGAACATATCTTGGGACTAATTTATTTGGTGAGGTTAGTTCAGCTGAAGAAATTTCTGAAGAACTTAGTAAGCTGGCTAGGTTGACAGGAAAAAATGCGGCAATTCTGTATGTAACTTCCTTAAAAGATAAACTCAGTTTAATTCTCATCCCACCCAAGCCACAAGAAAAAGATTTATTAAACGAAACCAAAAGCTTGAAAGATAATCCCTTACTACTATCACAAGATAGTCCAGTAAAAATTGGTGAAATTGTCCGTCAATTTGTTGTAGAAGCCAACAATAGCCAGGTCGAAAAAGTTGCTAAGGAGTTTCGATCTAAAGTTACTAATGTGCGAGATAAAGATTACTTTAAAAGTGCTAAAAATCTATATGAATGGATGATTGCTCCCATAGAAACAGCATTACAAATTAATAAAATTGATACCGTAATATTGTCATTAGATAGGGGATTACGTACCCTACCAATTGCGGCTTTATATGATGGAAAACAATTTTTAATTGAAAAATATAGTGTTGGTGTCATTCCCAGTTTTAGTCTCACAGACACCCGTTATATTCCCATACTAAAATCTGATATCTTGGCAATGGGGATATCACAAAGTACAGAAGGACAAGAACCTTTGCCATCTGTACCACTAGAAATAAACACGGTGACTAAGGAACTTTGGCGCAGTCAAGGTCAGACATTATTGAATCAAGAATCTACACTAGAGAATCTGAAATTGCTAAGTCGTCAAAAGCATTTTGGAATTTTGCATTTAGCTACTCACGGTGATTTTAAAGCTGGAAAAATTAGTAATTCTTACATTCAACTTTGGAATCAAAAAATTCACGTAGACCAGTTAGGAAAGTTATCTAAGGAATTAGGCTGGAGTAAAGAACCGAAAGTAGAAATGTTAGTTTTGAGTGCCTGTAAAACTGCTGTGGGTAGCCAGGAGGCTGAATTAGGATTTTCTGGTTTAGCTGTGCAAGCAGGAGTAAAATCAGTTTTGGGTAGTTTGTGGTATGTGAGTGATCAAGGTACTCTGGCTCTGATGACAAAATTTTACGATCAGTTAAATACGAGTACCTTGCGATCTGAATCTCTCAGACAGACTCAGTTAGCTATGCTAAAAGGAGAAGTACGTATAACAGATAAAGAATTATATCTATCGGCAGATAAGCCTATTGCTCTACCCCCAGAACTGGTTAATTTAGGTAAGATCAACTTATCTCATCCATACTATTGGTCCGCTTTTACAATGATTGGTAACTGGAATTAATATTTAGTCACTAATCATTAGCAAGTTTCTCCCTATTTCTGAGCAAATGAATGTTTTTAACAGGTGCTTTTTTAACAGGTGCTTTAGAGTTATTATAATTTCCTTGGGACTGTGGCTATTTTTGGATCTAGCTTCCTATCTCGGTGCGGAAATTTTTTGGTTTCAGGAAGTTGGCTATTTGCAAACATTTCTAGTGCGATTAATAACTCAAGCTGCTTTATGGGTGGGTGTTGTTAGTGTTAGTATTACCTATCTTCTAGGAAATCTGACTTTAGCACAACGTTGGAAATATCCCCAGTCTCTGAAAAGTGAGCCAGCAAGAACTGAAAAAACAACACTGAGTAGGGAACTAACAAATTTTCTTAGTCCCCAGTATAGTCAAATCTATCAAACTCCTCAACTGGAGACGAAACGCGGAAAAATTAAATTGTTCTGGTTGTTACCACTGACCTTAGGCTTGAGTTTATTGGTGGGGTTGATAGTAACGCATTATGGACAAGTTGCTGTTAGTTACTGGAATGGAGAAGTTAATCAGGTTAGTTCACCCTTTACCATCTTATTTAGACCAGAGATAGCTTGGAACTTGGGACGTAGAATTATTTCCCAAGTTTGGTATTTTGGCTTGACTGTGGTGATGGTGATACCTTTGGTTAGCTTCGCTATCGCACTTTTAATATATTCTCACTTTTTGCTATGGGCGATCGCTATTGTTTTTAGTCTCGGTTTTGGATGGATACTATCTCAACAATGGCAGAGAATATTGTTATATTTTCACTCCACCCCCTTCAACAGCATAGAACCTCTATTTAGCAAAGATATCAGCTTTTATATTTTTTCCCTCCCACTCTGGGAACTTTTGGCTTTTTGGCTAATTGGATTATGTTTATATGGCTTTATTGCTGTTTTACTAACCTATCTTTTATCAGGGGATAGTCTCAGTCAGGGAATTTTCCCTGGGTTTTCTCCACCACAAAAACGTCATTTATTCGGCTTGGGTAGCTGCTTGATGTTGGTGGTAGCTTTGAGTTTTTGGTTAAGTCGTTATGAACTCGTTTATTCTGCTCGTGGTGTGAGTTTTGGTGCTAGTTATACCGATGTCAAGGTACAGTTGCCAGCTGATACAATGTTATGTGTTTTAGCTGTAGCGATCGCATTTTATCTATTATCGCAAACTTTATTTTGGAAACCTAAATCTCAACATCATCAATGGGTAATTTATGGTTTGGTTATTTATCTAGGATTGATAATTGCAGGTGATTTTATTGTACCTGCTGTTGTCCAAGCTTTAATAGTTCAACCCAATGAATTACAACGAGAACAACCTTATATTGAACGTACTATTGCCTTAACTCGGCAAGCATTCGATTTACAAACAATAGATTCTCAAACCTTTAATCCCCAAGGAAAATTAACCCAAGCCGATATTAAAGCTAATGATCTAACTATTCGCAATATTCGTCTTTGGGATCAAGAACCACTATTAAAAACTAACCGCCAATTACAACAAATTCGTCCTTATTATCAGTTTCCTGATGCCGATATTGATCGCTACATCATTAAAACTGAACCCAACCAAGAAGCAACCCCATCAACAGAAAAACGTCAGGTACTAATTGCAGCGCGGGAATTAGACTATAATTCTGTTCCACAACAAGCACAAACTTGGGTAAACCGCAATTTAATTTACACCCACGGTTATGGCTTTACCATGAGTCCAGTAAATACCGTTGCTCCCGGTGGTTTACCAGAATATTTTGTCAAAGATATTAGCGGTAATGGTGCTGCGCTAACTACTTCTAGTGAAGCTATTCGTGAAAGTATTCCTATTGGTGAACCGCGAATTTATTATGGAGAAATTTCTAATACTCATGTCATGACTGGGACAAAAGTTAAGGAATTAGATTATCCCAGTGGCAGCGATAACGTTTATAATACCTACGATGGCAGCGGTGGTATTAGAATAGGTTCGTTGTGGAGAAGATGGTTATTTGCGGCATATTTGAAAGACTGGCAAATGATATTTACACGGGATTTTCTGCCAGAGACAAAAGTATTATTTCGGCGTAATATTAACGAACGAATTCGGGCGATCGCACCTTTTTTACAATTTGACAGCGAGCCTTATTTAGTAGCTGCTGATGCCAATCCTGACAATAAAAATCAACAATTTGCAGACAATAAGAATTATCTTTATTGGATAGTTGATGCTTATACAACAAGCGCAAAATATCCCTATTCTGACCGAAATAATCAGGGTATCAACTATATTCGTAACTCCGTTAAAATTGTAATTGATGCTTACAATGGCACAGTAAGATTTTACGTTGCTGAACCCAAAGATCCCCTCATTATTGCTTGGTCAAAAATCTTCCCGCAAATGTTCCAACCTCTGGCAAATATGCCTGTTAATCTCCGCAGTCATATCCGCTATCCGGTAGACTTTTTTAAAATTCAATCTGAAAGGTTAATGATTTATCATATCACTAACCCTCAAGTATTTTATAACCGGGAAGACCAATGGCAAATTCCCAAAGAAATATACGGTGCTGAACCTCGCCAACTTGAACCTTACTATTTAATCACCAGTCTTCCTGGTGTTCCCTTTGAAGAATTTATTTTATTGCTTCCTTACACACCAAAAGAAAGAACAAATTTAATTGCTTGGTTAGCAGCACGTTCTGATGGTGAAAATTACGGTAAATTGCTGCTTTATAATTTTCCTAAAGAACGTTTGATTTATGGACCAGAACAAATCGAAGCCAGAATTAACCAAGATCCCGTAATTTCTCAACAAATTTCATTATGGAATCGTCAAGGTTCGAGAGCAATTCAAGGTAATCTTTTAATTATTCCTATTGAACAATCTTTGTTGTATGTTGAGCCAATTTATTTAGAAGCAACGCAGAATAGTTTACCAACTTTGGTAAGAGTAGTTGTTGCTTATGAAAATCGTATTGTGATGGCGCAGACTTTGGAACAAGCATTGCAGGGAATTTTTCAACCAGAAGAAACACCAGCACCGCCAATTATTCGTCCTCTGGAAGAAGAAGGAATACCACCGGTTTAAAATAATTCGTAATTCATAATTGATTCTGTCTCTGAGGTAAGTTACTATAGAACGTGTACGAGAAATAGTCTCTCAATCATAGCTATAAATTGTCAAAATTAGTAAATATGTTGTTAAGTGAACATCTTAATTCTAGTAATTTAAAGTCCTTTTCTATTAACGGCTTATTCGGCTATAAGGATGTAAAAATTCCTTTTGATAAAGAAGCTGTGATTCTTATTGCTGAAAATGGTTCTGGTAAAACTACCATTTTGAATGCACTTTACTATTCAATATCTTGTAAATTTAGTAAATTAATTACCATTGATTTTGAGTCAGTAGTGATTGAATTTACATCTGGGGACATCGTTGATATTAAAAAAAGTGATTTAAGATATTCTTCTATAAGTGACAGAAATTCCAGCAAAAAGCCTAATTATAAACCAGCAGAGAGGACATTGAATATCATAAATAATATAACCGAGTATGAGTATGCTATGAATATTAATGTTAATAAGCAACTGGAATTATTTAGAAATGTAGTTGATTTAGATGAGGAAGCAATTAAACAAAAAATCATAACTCCTATCGAGAAAAATTTGAATGAATCAATATTGTATTTTCCCACTTATAGAAGGATTGAAGAAGAGCTAAAAAATTTTGGTAATGAGGAATTAAATTTTGATAAAGAGGATGAGCGATTAATTCAGTTTGGAATGGACGATGTAATTGCAAAATTTGATGAGATTGAAAAAAATATAAAAGATGCAACTTTAGAATTATTACCAAAAGTAAATGGTGAAATGTTAACTCAGTTTGTTGAAGTTACGACACCAACTCAAGAAATGAGGGATAGTATCCAACCTGAAACTTTAAATATAGTATTAAGCAGAATAGGAAATAATATTCCTGAAAATGATAAAAACAAAATAGAAGAACTGGTTAACTCAGGAAAAATAAAAGCTCCTCAATATGATCAACTCGTTTATTATTTATCTAAGCTGCTTGGCTTATATGAACCACAAAAAGAAAAAGATAATTCGATTAAGAAGTTTGCTGAGGTCTGTAATAAATATTTACACAAAAAACGTATTGTTTATGATGAAACAAGTGTAAAAATTTCCATAGAGCAAGAAAGAAATAATCAACCGATAGATATGAAAAATTTATCTTCGGGCGAAAAACAGATTATCTCTTTGTTTTCCAAAATTTATCTTGACTCAGATGATGAATACATAATTTTGTTTGATGAACCTGAGCTTTCTTTGTCTTTAGAATGGCAAAGATTCTTACTTCCTGATATTTTAAAATCAGGTAAGTGTAAACTGCTGTTAGCGGTTACGCATTCACCATTCATTTTTGATAATGAATTAGATGTAAATGCAATAGATTTAGATAATTTTGTCATAGAAAAATAAATGTCAGTAGATAAACTTAGAGAGGCTCGGCGTACTCCAGCATCAGTATTTATGCAATTTACCCGACAATACAAGGAATATGAATCTGCTTTGTATTGCTTTTTTGAAGGTGAAGACGATAAGTATTATGGAATTAGAATAGATAATATAGCTAGACCTACAAAAGATATTTATGCTAATTGTGGTGGGAAAGAAGGAGTTTTAGGTGTTTATAGGTTAATCAATAATAATGAAAGTTATTCTCAGGTTAGAGCAGCATATTTTATAGATAGAGATTTTGATGAATCAATAAAAAATACACAAATAACGGGAGTATATGAAACTTCATGTTACTCAATAGAAAATTTCTATACATCCATTAATAGTTTTTGCAAGATTCTCAGAACTGAATTTAAGCTTGCTGAATCAGATATTGATTTTAATAACTGTAAAAACCTTTATACACAACTCCAAAAAGAATTTCATGATGCAATTGAACTGTTAAATATTTGGATAGCTTGTCAAACAGAAAAACAAGCAAAGCTGAATTTATCTGGTTTTGATATCTCAAAGTTAGTACAGATGGATTTAGATAATATCACAAGCAACTACACAATTAATGAATTGTATACTAAATTTCCAAAAGCAATTGCTGTTACTCAAGAAGAACTAGACTTAAAGAAAAGTGACCTATGTTCACAAGAACGTCAAAAAAGTTTTCGAGGTAAATTTGAGATTTATTTTTTATGCAAAGTTCTTCAAAAACTAATTGAAGAAGCAAATAAAGGAAATCCCAAGTATTTTACTAAAAGAATAAGTATTACCTTAAATGTGAATCCAAAAACAATAAATGTGAATCCAGAAACAATAATTTCTGATTTGTCCCAATATGCTGATACACCAGATTGTCTAGTAGATTATTTAGAATCTTTTAGAACTTCGGTGAATTGAAATTATCATCATAATACTTTGCGTGAAACCTTCATCCGTAGTATTTTATTATTTATAATTAACCAAACTTAGAAAAATCAATCATGCTATATCACCTAGATTTTCACGTCGAATACCCCGACAACATGACACAGCAAGAACTATTTACCATTTGGAGTGAAGAAGCAGATGCAGCACTGCAAGCAAAACAAGCAGGAATTGTTGTAGATTTGTGGAAATGTGTGGGAACTCGTCGAGTGATTGTAATTGTGGATGTTCCCACACCTGACACCCTTGACCAAATTCTCTTAGATTTACCCATCATGAAAAAAATGGGTCAAAATGTGCAAGTAGAAGTAACACCTCTGAGAAAATATGAGGATTTTGCAGCTGATGTTAAAGCTAGATTAGAAACTAGAAAGGTTTAATAGTATCACAAAAGGTGTGCTAACTTATTGCTAACGCACCTAAACACAAAACTCTACTTATTTAAAAATAGTTTCAAAGCCGCAACCAACCTATCCACACTTTCAGGACGACTATTAAAACCCATTAAACCCACACGCCAAACCTTACCTGCTAATTCTCCCAAACCTCCACCAACTTCAATGTTATGCTCAAGTAATAACTGTTTGGCAACGGCTTTTCCATCTACCCCATCAGGAATACAAACAGTAGTTAAAGTTGGTAGTCGGTATTCTTTCTCAACGTGCATTTTTAAACCGATTTCTGTCAAACTTTCCCAAAGATACTCGACATTTGTTTGATGACGTTGCCAACAATTTCCTAAACCTTCTTCTGCTACTAAACGTAATGCTTCCCGTAAACCATAATATAAATTAATCGGGGCTGTGTGATGATATGTGCGTTCAGCACCCCAGTATTTTCCCAACAACAACATATCTAAATACCAATTAGCCACCTTAGATTGACGCTTCTGCAACTTTTCCATTGCCCTGGGACTCATCGTAAACGGTGAAGCACCAGGAGAACAACCTAAACCTTTTTGACTGCAACTATAAGCTAAGTCCACACCCCAGTCATCTAAAAAAATGGGAACACCACCCAAACTAGTCACGGTATCTACTAATAATAAAGTTCCATATTTGCGACACAACTCTCCCACCTCTTCCAATGGTTGACGTGCGCCGGTGGAGGTTTCTGCATGAACTAAAGCTAAAATTGCCGGTTTATGGGTTTCTAACGCTGTGCTAATTTCATCTAAAGAAAAGACTTTTCCCCAAGGTTTAGTAATCTTTCTGACATCTGCGCCATATCTTCCCGCCATATCTACCAGGCGATTTCCAAAGTATCCAGCAACACCAATTAATACCACATCTCCGGGTTCTACGGTGTTAGCTAAAGTAGCTTCCATTGCGGCTGTACCTGTACCGCTAACAGCGATGGTGTGGGGGTTTTCCGTTTGCCATACGTAGCGTAACAAAGATTGAATGTCATCCATCAGGGCTAAAAATGCGGGGTCTAAATGCCCTAATGGTGTGGTGTTCATGGCTTGCAAAACCACAGGATGGGCGTTAGAAGGTCCAGGACCCAGTAATAAACGGTTGGGAACTTCTAAGGGTGAAAGTTGTAATAAGTGACTGTCGTTGAGGGCAATTGTGGATGTCATAATTTATGTGAGGCTAAACGGTAATTAATGGCATGATAAAACGATTAGATTACCAATGTTTTCATCAGCCTCAAGATTGTCTATCATTCGTGGGAAGATGCCATATCTCCAAAGTCTTAAAGTTGATGTAACTAGCTGTAGTTGACGCATCATGAACCAAAAACGTTCTAGCTTAAAACCATTACAAGGGGCAAATAGTACACTCAGGCGCAGGTTAGACTTGAAGGGAGAAGTAGTATTAGCTATAGCACCAACTGGAATTGTACTGCTTGTCTCTACATCCCTCAGTTTTGCTTTAAAAGCTGGTAACATCAATAATCTGGTATTATTTGCTTGGGCGCTGGCAATCACAACAATTTTGGTAGGTTTAGAGCATTATGCTCTTTGGTTATTAGCATATTACAGACACAACTAATTAACAACAAAAATTATGATATTTGCAGGAAAAAGACCTAATAATTTAGGTGTTAAAGATGGTAAGTTAGCACCCTGTCCTCCTAGTCCTAACTGTGTTTGCAGTCAGGCTTCAGATTCACTTCATCAAATTGCACCGCTGAGTTTTACATCAACCCCAGAACAAGCATTATCTCAACTCAAAAGTATTATTATATCTTTACCTAGAACTAAGATAATTGCTGAAACTGAATTTTATTTATATGCAGAATTCAAAACTGCGTTGATGGGATTTGTGGATGATGTAGAATTCCATCTCGACCGTAACTCTAGCATCATTCATGTACGTTCCGCTTCTCGTTTAGGGTATGGAGACTTAGGACTAAATCGCCAACGTATCGAGAAAATTCGCGCTCTGTTTAATCAATCTAATTAACTACAGCAGGGCGTAAATATCCATTTTGTTGAGCAAATTTATCAGCCAGAATTTGCTTATAAACCGCTTCATAACCATCAGCCATCTGTTTGACACTAAAATGATTTTCTACATATTGCCTACAAGCATAACGGTTTAATTGGTCTACTTCATTGATAGCCTGGATACATTCTTGGGTGTTATTACAAAGGAAACCTGTTTCACCATCAGCAATTACTTCTGGAGTTGAACCCATTCGCATTGCAATTACTGGTGTCCCCGCAGCCATTGACTCTACCATTACTAACCCAAAAGGTTCTCTCCAAGTGATAGGAAATAAAGTTGCATAAGCAGCACCCATGATAGCATTTTTCTGAACGTGATTAGCTTCACCTAAATACTGAATTTGCTTACCGTCAATTTGAGGTTTAATTTCTTTTTCAAAAAATTCTACATCTACCGCATCCACTTTACCAGCCATTTTCAACTGCCAACCAGATTTTTTAGCAATCTCAATCGCCAAATGTGGACCTTTTTCTGGAGACATTCTGCCTAAAAATGCTAAATAAGGTGGATTAATTGGTTGAGGATAAAATTCATAACTACTAACATCTATCCCATTGTAAACTGTGGCGACATAATTTAAGCCTAGCCTGGCTTCCCTTTGAGCATCAGAAATACTGATATATGGCTGTTTTTTGGCATATTTAAAGATGATTTCATTGTCTGGGGTAAATATTCCATGCAAGGTGTGAACTGTGGGCGTTTTCACCAAGTTTGTGTATGCTAATGGGTTGTGTCCTGTATGGGAGTGAATAACATCAAATTCTTCGGCTCGCTCATAAACTAAAGCTAATTGTAGCACTTCATAAATACTGTATTCCGTGACGCTTGAATCAAGTCTTAAAGCACGCGGATGAACTGATACTAAATCCGCCAAAGTTAGAGAATCTCCAGATGCAAATAGTGTAACTTCATGTCCTCGTCGCACTAATTCATCCGTTAACAAACCCACTACCAATTCTATTCCACCATAAGCTGGTGGCGGTACTCTCTCCCACAATGGAGCAATCTGAGCAATTCTCATGATCAACCTCCTAAAAGGTAAGAATGTAAATTAGTGGTGTTTATTTTTTGATTTAAATTAATAGCCAGCAACTAACTATAGCAGTAAATCACTTAAAACACCAACTATATGGATAATTGCTTCAAAATCTTATGCCGTAACTTGGATATTTTTTGTCTATCTTAGGTAGGGAAATTATCCTCTACTTAAGACATAAAGTAGTTATAAAAAGACAAAATTCTAACCTTTAAAATTCATGCTTAATTAACAAAAATACGGAAATTATTGCCAAATATCCGATTTATTAGTGAATAATATTTAGAGTGGATTTGATAGATAATTACTTGTAATGTCAGCCTTTATTTTTTGACATTTTCTAATCATAGTCGGTTAAATTACCTGCAAATTCTGTAAACTCAACGTCAAAACCTTGACTATTATGATAAAAATCGTATAATCTAATACAATACTTATAACATTAAGTATATATATGAATATCTCTAACCCAAGCAAAAAAAAGTTGATGACGTGGCAGACGGTTTTTTCACTACTGCTATTTGTGTTCATGTACCTGCCAATTATGGTACTAGGTTTTTATAGCTTCAACCAATCACCCTACAGTGCCACTTGGCAAGGATTCACTCTGGAATGGTATCAAAAACTCTTTACTGATACTCGTATTTTCTCGGCTGTAAATAACAGTTTAATAGTTGCCTTTAGTGCAGTTGCAGTTTCCTCTGTTTTGGGAACATTGATGGCTGTTGGCTTGGCGCGTTATAATTTTCCAGGAAAAAAATTGTATCAGGGTATATCCTATTTACCATTATTAATTCCTGATGTGGCGATCGCAGTTGCAACTCTTGTTTGTTTAGCTGCCTTTGCTATTCCCTTAAGCCTCTGGACTATCGTAGCAGCACATATAGTTTTTTGTCTTGCCTACATCGGACTAGTAGTATCTGCTAGACTTCAGAATTTAGATCCCCATCTGGAAGAAGCCGCACTAGACTTAGGTGCAACCCCAATTCAAGCTTTTATCAAGGTTGTTTTACCCCAATTAATGCCTGGTATTGTTTCTGGTTGCTTACTGGCTTTTGTCCTCAGTTTAGACGATTTTCTCATCTCCAGCTTTACCGCTGGTAGTGGTTCTAATACTCTACCAATGGAAATATTTAGCCGCATCAGAACTGGAGTCAAACCTGATATTAACGCCCTAAGTGTGATGTTAATTTCTATTACTGGTACTGTCGCTGTGATTGCTGAATTAATTCGTGTTTCTGGAGACAAGCAAAATATAAAATAATTAATAATTCTTAGATTTTTGAGAAAACACTAAAGTTTGGCCAGCGACATAAGTTGGCTGAACACCTTAATTTTACTTTAATTTTTCTGTCAAAATACAAAGCCCGTGACGAGGATTGAACTCGTGACCTCACCCTTACCAAGGGTGTGCTCTACCACTGAGCCACACGGGCAAAACTGAACTTAAAAGGAGATTCAGTAAGTTACAAAGCTGAGAATTTTCTTGACACTCAGCTTTTGTACCTTACATCTCTAGAAGTGGTGGGCCGAGCTGGATTTGAACCAGCGTAGGCGTAAGCCAACGGATTTACAGTCCGTCTCCTTTAACCACTCGGACATCGACCCGCTCTGTCCCACGTTTTACCATAGTAGCAGCAGTTTTTGTTATTGGCAAGGGGTTGAGAAAATATTTTTTTAAGAAACCCTGAAAAGCTTGTATGAATAGGATTT
>NZ_JAYGHA010000032.1:28555-62671 GCF_034931405.1 Anabaena sp. UHCC 0451
CAGCTTTAGTCCTATATTCATAAAATATCCCCGAACTTTTCAATAAGTCAGGGATATAAAGCTTTCAAAATTACAAAGTTTCAATCGGTAAAGGTTGCCAAATTTCACCGTGTTTTTCCCGTAAAGCCAGCCAAGTTTCTACTTGTCCTGGTTCATATTCTCCGGGTTTACCCCATTGTAAAAATATGCTTAAAGCAGGTTCTTTCTGTTCATCTAACAACCGAATAGCATAGGTTTTAAAATTGCCTCTTTTAGCTTCACCTGCTTCAAATTTCACCTGCGTTATTTTATCCATATTTAAGTGAAATTCAAATCCTTCAGAATGCAAATTTGCATATTTTCCTTTCAGTAATTCTGCATAAAATAACTTTTCTATTTTTCCCCGTGCTTCTAACACAGCCGCGCTACTAGTAACAATTAAACGCACGGTTCCTAAATTTTCGCAAGCTTCTAAAAATTCTTTCAATGTTGTATTCATGAACTTAATGTAAATTACCACAAAGGAAAAGAAATCAATCAAGGATGAACAGGATGAATGATTACATGAAATCTTTAAACCCTGAAAATCGCATCAACCCAAACTAAAATTAATATTTACCAGCAAATTAACTCATCAATTCTTGAAACATAGCTGTACTCAAATAACGTTCCCCAAAAGAAGGTTGAATCATGATAATTAATTTACCTGCATTTTCTGGACGTTTACCCACTTGAATAGCTGCACACAAAGCTGCACCGGAAGATATACCTGATAATAAACCTTCTTCTCTAGCTAATCTGCGGCCATATTCCATTGCTGCTGTGTCATCAACTTGAACGACTTCATCAATTAAATCTTGACGCAAAACATCAGGAATAAATCCCGCACCAATACCTTGAATTTTATGAGACCCAGGTTTACCACCTGATAGAATCGGACTGTTGCTAGGTTCTACAGCAATAACTTGAAAACTCGGTTTTCTTTGTTTAATAACTTCCGCAATTCCAGTAATAGTTCCCCCAGTACCTACCCCAGCAATTAATATATCAATTTCACCATCTGTGTCAGTCCAAATTTCTTCAGCAGTGGTTTCTCGATGAATTTTCGGATTAGCTGGGTTACGGAATTGTTGCAACATCAAAGCATTGGGAGTATTTGCAGCAATTTCTTCTGCTTTATTAATTGCTCCTCTCATTCCTTCCACACCAGGTGTTAACTCTAGATTAGCACCATAAGCCCGCAACATTGCGCGTCTTTCTTGGCTCATTGTTTCTGGCATGGTTAATATTAATTTGTAACCTCTGGCAGCTGCTACCATCGCTAAAGCTATACCCGTATTTCCTGAAGTCGGTTCAACTAAAATAGTTTTTCCTGGTGTAATTAAACCATCTGCTTCTGCTGAAAGTATCATGCTTAGACCAATTCTATCTTTTACAGAAGCCGCAGGGTTCATACTTTCTAACTTGACAACTATTCTAGCTACTACTCCCTCAGCTTGAGGAATTTTGTTTAGTTGCACCAAGGGGGTTCTGCCAATAAGTTCTGTTACGTCGTTAGCAATTCGCATTTATTAACTCCTAGAATTATAAAATAGTCATTATCAGCCTTTGTTAATCATACTAGATTTGTAGTCATTTAATGTGTATCTGAAGAACATTTAGCTAAATATATATCCCTTTCTACCGCTGCCTGTTCAAGTTTAGAAGATAGGAAGAAATTATCCTGACTCATAATTTTATCAAGATAAAATAACATAAGCGCCAAATTTTAATTGCTTTTTTTATTTATTTAGTTTATTTTTAATTCAGTTCCACTTTGTCATGATATACTATTATTTGAGTACAAGTTTTTCCAGCAAAAATCATCTCTTAATATTCTCGAAACATTAGCTTATCAAGCTTTGAGGTTGAGTACAAAAATCCCCGCACCCCTCCTGATAAATGCTAGTACCCCCCATCAAAAACACTAGCACCTCTACCCCAAAAAAATTTTATAATTCTTACTAGATAAGACTTACAGACTTTGAGTAGTCTTTTAATGATTTTAATAATTTCAATTCCGGTGGGGTAAAGTGGGTTGTGTAGAGGTGGCTGATATAAACGATATAGGATTTACGCAGAGATTCCCCTCTACCCCCCGAAATTCCTAGATGCAAGTCTGGAGAACTAGGGGGGACTTCTTAACTCTAACTCAATGGTAATCTCTATTCACAAGCGAACAAATCTGTCGGTATTACTGATTACTAATTGGAGTGCATTTTGGAGAGTATATTTGGGATTTTTAATTTTCAATTGCTTACTAATAATTTATGAGTAGTTTGCACATACAGTTCTAACTCATAAACCTGTCAGTTTTAGATTCTAAGTTTTAGATTCACACAAAGATTGAAAATATTAGGTATTATCTACCAAATGTATATTTAGAATCTGAAATTATTAAATTAAATCTAAAATTTGATAGCTGTTTGAGAAAAGGCAATAGAAAGGTGCAGCAATAAACCATAAAATACATTTTCTTACTGGGTAATTGTCACCTAGCAAGGGGAGAGCGAAGATGAAATTAAAAATTTTAAATGTGCTGACCGTTGGTTTGGTTACTTTAGCTGTGCTTTCTCCAGGAATAATAGTCTTTAATTTAATTTGGGGACGACATATAGAGTTAGTTAGGACACAGAATTTATCCTGTCAAATCACCAAAATTAATAAAGGTTCTGACTCTTTATCTCTTCAACCACAGAGTATCAATACTCTTCCATCTCCAACCAGCAAAAAATTATCTCAACATAATTTTTTTGTACAAGTGCAAATTCTAGCTAAACAATATAAAATTGCCGCAATTTTGCAATGGTTGGTTTTAGCTACACCTATTGGTATCGGCTTCTGGATTATTGGTTACGATAGATATCTTGTGTATCGTGCTGCTGTTTTAAAAGCACAAGTAGAAATGTTAGAAAGGCTTTGGCAACAAAGCATCGAACAATAATTTTCAGGTTTCTTATTCACCATAAACTAAATTATCATGTCAGAAGAACGCCAAACTCAGTATTTTAATTTGATTGATGAATTGCTCAAATGTCCTAATGGTCAAGAACCGGAAGTTTTAGAATCTCAACCGGAATTAATTGATTCTGGTTTTATTCATACAATGCTGCAAGTTGCGACTATGTTTGCCCATGAAGGTAATCAAGATGGCGCTCAGTTTTTATTTTTTATAGCACGGGAATTAGCTAAACAACTGGGTTTATATCCTGAAGTTTCTAATGAGGTTGCCACTCAGGAGTAATAATGCTATTGACTTCAACTGATGCTGGAAAAGTAGCTTTAGAGTTTCTCTTAGCAGATTGGAACATCTCGGAAGATTACAGAGATTGGTTTACTATTGTTAACTCTCGGTTAACAGGTGAATGTTGGTATATTGTGGAATTAGGTGTTGAAGGTTTTCCTGATACGTGGTTTATTCAAGTCTACGATACAGGAGCTTGTGACCCTAACTATACATTTATCTCTCCTATTTCTGGTGCTGAAGGATATATGGATTTGAAAAATTTACCAGGCATCATTGCTGATGTTTTAGTCGCTGAACGCAATTCCCGATAAGTAAAGTTGTCAGTATTCAGCAGTCAGCTATCAGCAATTAGCTTGAATCTGAATACTTACATAAAGTTAAACAACTTTGAATCATTATAGATGGTCATTATTTAGGGGTGATACTTTATCAGAGTACACCCCTTTTTATAATTTTTTTATATTTTTTTATATTTTTTAATTTGTCAATCAGGGAATAGTTATTTTCTTGCTAAAAAATTAATCTTTTTTAGATAAAATTTGCATTTTGTCAGGTTTGTTTGACACGTTTATGTTATGATAAAGAGTAGTTATGGACGCTACAGAAATATCAGTCAAATGATTGCTGAAGATATCCTAGCTCAAGAATTCACAAGGATTGTCACCCATTATTATCCTCAAACTGGGGAAATATTGGCAAAGTGCCATGTGAAAGTTATTACCTCCTTTTGGGGACGACCTGCCAAACGCTTTCAATATATAGGCATTTATTGTGCTGACGAAATAATGCCATTAGTGAAAGCGCAAAAGGCAATATTGAGGGAAGTTGCAGACAATATGGGACTCATTCAGGTAGTTTGCATGAATGCCAAACGATTGCTGCGCGACCCATTTTCCAAGCTCAAGCAGTCTGAACCCCGCTTATGGTTGGAGTTGCATTTAGTGGCAGCTTAGAATATAGCCAAAAATGAAAACAGGACTTTTCTGCAATTACGAAAATCATCATCAAGATGCTCGTCGCGCCATTTTTGAACAAGTTTTACTGGTGAAACAGGCGGAAAATTTAGGTTTTGAAGAAGCCTGGATAAGTGAGCATCATTTTAGTGAATCCAATCTTAGCCCGTCAATGTTGCTATTAGTGGCACATTTGGCGGGTGTTACTTCCACTATTCGCTTAGGAACAGGGGCGGTATTATTGCCGTTTCACAACCCCATTCGGGTAGCGGAAGATATTGCGACATTGGATAATCTTTGTAGTGGTAGATTGGCTTTTGGGATAGCTAAAGGTGGTCCTTTTCCTGAACAAAATCAGCATTTTGGCGTTTTGATGCCAGAATCTCGTATCAGGATGCTGGAAGCGATCGCATTGATTCAAAGGCTTTTATATGAAACTGATGTATCATTTAAGGGGCAATTCTATCAATGCGCCAACTTAACCGTTTATCCCCAACCACTACAAAAACCAGTTCCTGTCTATATCGCCAGTGGTGATGATGATGCAATTAGATATGCTGCTGACAACTCCTTCAGCTTGATGGGAGGTCCACCTTTTTCCCTGACAAGATTGAAAAACACGGTCAGCAAATATCGAGAATTAAATAATAGTGGTGCAGATAAATTCCTGTTAGCGCGGTTCTTTTTTGTAGCTAAAACTTATGATGAAGCGGTGAGTGAAGCTTTACCTTTCATCCGTAAATTTAGCCAGAAAATGACAGCTAATTCTACTCAATTAATGCAGAATAGTCCCCATCCCCAAAAACCTTATGATCAAACAAATATCTGTTTTGAGGAAGACTATTTGCTGGAGAATTCAATTATTGGGGATGTCCAAACCTGTCGCGACCAAATCAAGAAATTCCAGGACGAATTAAATCTCGGTACAATAGCACTCAAACCCTCATCTTTATCTCTGCAAAAAAATATTGAGAGTTTGCAGCGTTACAATCAAGAGGTGCGAAATTATGTCTAAACTTCCACTGCTTCCTCCTGATGATTTACCTCCTGTAGAGGTGACAAAACAGGATGGAATGCTACAGATGGAACTAGAGCAGTCTATGGGCAGATGTTTCTATTATGCTTGCGATCGCATTACCCAAGTCTTGCTATCTGACTGTCATTGGTACATGACCAGAAATGGTAGTACCATGATGTTAATTATTGATGCTCCTGACATAGTATCTTATTGGCATATAGTCAGCAATATTCCCCAATTAGGTAATAGGTTAGAACGCTTGACCACAAACGCGAGAATTCGAGTTTATCCGCCTTTTGGTAAAGGAATGCCCTTTGAAATTGGCGTGCAGGAAATCTCCGCTTATCGTGATTGGTTATAAATAAGAATTCAGGAGTCAGGAGTCAGGAGTCAGGAGTCAGGAGTCAGGAGAAAGATAAATATTTCCTGTTTCCTGTTTCCTGTTTCCTGTTTCCTGTTTCCTGTTTCCTGTTTCCTGTTTCCCCAGTCACCAGTCCCCAGTCACCAGTCACCAGTCCCCAGTCCCCAGTCCCCAGTCACCTCCCCATCAATTTACGCTGGCTCAAACTGCAATGAAACACCGTTCATACAGTAACGTAAGCCGGTAGGTTTTGGACCATCATTAAAAACATGGCCTAAATGTCCACCGCAACGGCTACAATGAACCTCAGTTCTAGTCATAAACAAAGAACGGTCCACAGTAGTAGCGATCGCTCCATCAATAGGTTTAAAAAAGCTTGGCCAGCCAGTACCACTGTTAAACTTGGTCTCTGAGGTAAACAAAGCCTGTCCACACCCAGCACACACATACGTACCTGGGTCATAAGTTTTATCCAGGGGGCTAGTGTGTGAGCGTTCTGTGCCATGTTTCCGCAGCACCTGAAACTGTTCTGGTGTCAAAATTGATTTCCATTCGTCTTCTGGTTTAGTAACTTCAAATTTAGTATCCGCAGCTGCCATAGTTTCTGAACTCCCACTGATATAACGTGAAAAAAAGGCTGTGCCAACTAATACGGCACTTATCTGTAAAAAATGGCGTTTATCCATATATCTATTATTTGCTATTTTTCTTATCCTCAGCGATCGCTCTGAGAAAATCCTGATAAACTGATTAAAATTACATAACAAATTTAAATTTGCAGATTGCAGCGTTCGCATCAGCACAGATCAGCTATTCTGAAGTATCTTCATCAAAAAACATCTATTGAAAATTCAGAGCGACAACACTAATGTGTCAACTGCTAGGAATGAACTGCAATGTACCCACTGATATTTGCTTTTCCTTTGAAGGGTTTTCAGCCAGAGGAGGAAAAACCGACGAACATAGGGATGGTTGGGGGATTACTTTCTTTGAAGGTAAAGGATGCCGGATTTTTTTAGATGCCAAACCCTCCATTGATTCACCTCTAGCAGAATTAGTCCGACGCTATCCCATCCATTCGACCCACGTTATTGCCCATATTCGCAAAGCTACCCAAGGTAAAATTGCCCTAGAAAACTGTCATCCTTTCCGTCGCGAACTTTGGGGTAGATATTGGGTATTTGCCCATAACGGTAATTTACCAGACTTTCATCCTGAAAATCATGGCGTTTTTCAACCTGTGGGTGACACAGATAGCGAAAAAGCCTTTTGCTTGATTCTCAATACCCTGCGAAATAACTTTCCTGAAGGTAAACCGCCTTTACACTTACTTTACCCTGTCTTGAGTGAAATCACGGCGGAATTAAATTCTGTAGGTATTTTTAACTACTTGCTATCTGATGGAGAACATTTTTTTACCCACTGCTCCACCAAACTTTGTTACATTATTCGACAAGCGCCCTTTGCCGCAGCACACCTGATAGATGAAGAAATGACGGTAGATTTTAGTGAATTAACCACACCCAGCGATCGCGTTGCTGTCATTGCTACTACTCCCCTAACAGATAACGAGGTTTGGACACAAATTCAACCAGGGGAAATACTCATTTTTCAGGATGGTTTACCCATCAAATTTGAGTAATTGATTGCCAATACACTTTAATAAGAAAATGCCAAATTAGACAGATTATCAACTTGGGATGCAGGTTGTAAATATTTATCAACTATGGCTATGATCTTATTTTTGTCTACAGGTTTGGTAACAAATTCTGTAGCTCCAAAGACCTTAGACCTAACTCTATCAAAAACACCATCACTACCAGTTAATATCACCACTGGAGTCTTAGCAAAGCAAGAAATGCGTCGTAATTGATTACAAACTTCATAACCATTAACAACTGGCATCATCAAATCCAAAAAAATCAAGTCTGGCTTATTCTCAATCAACATTGGTAAAGCCTGTACAGGATTTTGAATGCCAATAAATCTCATACCATGGGAAGTTATAATTCGCTCTAGCATTTTACAAACTTGAATGCTATCATCCACACAAACTATCAGCGGCGGATTTTCCCTCTTTATTTCTGTAACCGGATAAATTTTATTAACCTGATTTGTTGGTATTCGTAAATCAGGTACTTCTATCAAATCCACAATTCCTTGTTGAATATAAAGCAGCAATGAACGAGTGATTGATAAAACATTCTGTTTCATTTTCGCCGCTAAATCCCAGAGAGTATATTTACCATTGATTAATCTCTCCAAATTTTTGTAAACCACTGGACTGACTCGCCGTTGAAGTTGATCTGGTTTCCGCAATACTGGCGCTAAATAAGGAGAAAAATCTACTAAACCAGCTTCTTTCCAGTTGTGCCAAAATTCTTGCATTTGTTTGAGAAAAATATTCCCATTTGTAGCAGTCAGAGGCGATTTTAAGATCAGTTGTTGATTCCTGTCAACACTCAAAGATGATAATTTCGTTTGCTGAGCTATATCAAATAAAAGCTCTGCTATCGTACTTTCAGCAATATGCGTAATCTGCTCTTGAGTGATTTTCTGAGTTGCATATAAATTCTCTAATAGCCGATAATCCCAAGCATCTACCAATATATCTTCAGCCCGATACTCAATACTATTAGTATCCAAATCGGGACAATGTTGAGCAATATATCTTAGCCATCGACGGTAGGGATGTGTTCCACCGGTCGCCCATACTATTTGTCCAAGTTGATAATAAAAATTCCAACTTCTTCCTTGGGAATCCCTAACCTTTAGCTGTCCAGTGTATTTTAATTGGGTGCAAATATTAAAATCTTTCAATAGTTCATTTGATTCTATGGGTTGAGAATTGTTCATATATTTTTCAGCCAGATTAAACAATGTGATTGTGACGAATTCGATAGTAACACTTAGCCTTAATAAGATTGCTCTGCTAAATAAACCACTACTAACTCCTGATAGCGTAGCGTGGCGTAAGCCATATTCTGCTGTTAATTTATTGTCTTAGCAACTTGGAATAGCTGCATGAGACATTAGTTTGAATTATGACATATATAATAAGTTTCGTTAACATTTTTTTCTCCGTATAAACTCGTAACTTTCCTAGAAAAATTAACTTGGTTCTAATCTGTAGATGTAGCTTAGAGGAAATTTTTAAGTTAAGATACGATCTACAGACCTTAATAATGTGATCTTTGTCACATAAAAAAACAAAATTTAACTGTAGAGGAGAAGAATTCTTGAACAAATTCTCAGCCTCCTTGTTGGTTTTTGAAGTGGGAGAGTTAATGAGGAACAGAGTTTAGCGTTTATTTTTAGCTTGTTCCGCTCCTGTATAACCAGTCGCTACCCATAATATAGCCCTAGCCCCATCGCGGATAGATTTTTCGATAGGTTCTGGTGAGATTTTTGAGGGAACAGATACAGCTTTAAACTCAATCCCCCGACTACCCAAAACAATTTCGCCAATCACACAAGCGCGGCGCATATGAAAATCAGAAGTAATTAAATAAACGCTTTTGATGCCGCGAGATCGTAAATCATCTACTAATGTAGTAAAATTAGTGACTGTATCCACGGCTTCATAATCTAAATATAAACGACGGGGATCAATTCCAGCTTTAGTAAATACTTTTTTTGTATAACTAGGCGGACTACCGCCAGTGATCCATATTGGTATATTTGGATGCTTTTTAGCAAAATCTGCTGTAAACTTTTCCCTTTCTAAACTTCTAGTCGAACCACCCAAAACCAACACGGCTTGTGGATGTACAAATTGGTTTTGTATTTCTTTGTATCCCCACCAAACTAACAGCGGGAGGATAAAAGACATAACCCGCAAAGATTTACCTCTAAACAATAACTTATTCAAGGCTGTCTAAGTGTATTTGCGAAAATCAGGACTTTATCTAAATATTATGTAGAATAGCGAGATTAAGCAAAGTTTACCCAAATAAGGATTTGGTTGACTTTGATGTGGAAACGCATTTAACCAAGTTATAACTATGATGACTCGATTCGATGCACTATCATAACCTATGATTAGAAAATCTATCATAGGGGTTCAGACCCATTAAATACTATTATTTATTTATAAATTTTGCCACTGAAATTGAAGTAAACATACGGGACTGGTGCGACGTAAACGCAATAGAAGGTATGAAAGTATTGGTTTAGCGTGGTTTTAGGGTTACTCACAAACAGATTACAAAAACAAGTAAGTCATATTTATATTCTACCTTACCCTAAAACAAACCTCAGCTTACCTCTACACTTTTCTGCATTTCATTTACACTACCATCTACATCCTCAATCTTCTTCAAGTCACCCGCCCGCCAACTATCAGCAATATCCTTAATAAAACTAGCGATAGGAATAGCCACCAACAAACCCAAAACACCTCCTAATTTTGCACCAATTAACAAAGAAATTACCACCCAAACAGGATTTAAACCAGTTAAATTTCCTAACAGTCTTGGTGCAACAAGATTAGAATTAATTTGGTCAATTGTTACCGCTATTGCTGCAACTTCTACCCCTTCCCAAAAGTTTTCTAATGTCACTAATAAACTCACAATACCAATACCTATCCCAGTTCCAAACGGGAACAGAGAGAAAAAACCAATTCCTATACCAAAAAGTAAAGCCAAAGGAATTCTTAAAGCCACAAATGCTAATGTTACTGTTACAGCTAAAATAGATCCTAATACCGCTTGACCGATAAAATAATTTTGGAAATCTTCTTTAAGTGATGTTCTGACTTTTGTACTAATATGTGCGGGAAACCATTGATAAATTCCATTCCATAACTTTTCACCATTTAAAATTAAATAAATGGTTAAAACAATCGCTAGTAATAAATTAACTAAAAACCCAATTGTATCAAAGGCTAAACCTAGAATTTTACCAGTAAAAGATTGAAATTGATTGGATATTTTTTCTAATAACTGGGTAGCTAAACCACTAATATTTACAGGTAAATCTTGTTGTGTAGCAGCCCAATTCAAAAAAGCTTGTAATTGTTGAGTTCCCGAATCTATCCACACTGGAAGAATATTAACTAATTCATTTAGTTGTTGAAAAATTAAAGGTACTAAAATTACACCTACAGCCCCCAAAATTACTATTGCTAATAGTAAAACTCCCACAATAGCTAAATTCCGTGGTACTCCGCGTTTATGAAAAAATTTAATGGGGTAATCTAAAACAAAAGATAACAAGATGGCGACAGAAATAACGCTTACCAAAGGTTGAAAATATTTGACAACCTGAATTAATAACCATCCATTGAGAATGATAATAGGAAAAGCTAAACCTACGCTTAACCAGCGAGGTAGTTTATTTGTGATTTGCATAGGATATATCCATTAGATTTATTAGTTGATAATGTCTGTTTTAAATTACAAGAATTAAAACGGATCAATTTGTCATGTTTACAGAATTTATGCTGAATTTTGGACTCTGAATTCTTGATTGATAAAATCAAGCATAATCTGTTGATGGGGAATTCCTAAAGGTCTAAATTCTCCAGCTATAGCAGAATAACAACTACCCCGTTGAATATCTTCCCGTGTTAATAATCCCATGTCCCAACCTTCATTTAAAACCAGTTGTTCTAATCCTACTAATAATGGTGCTTGAAAAACATGACGAATAACTCTCTCATCGGGATAAAGTCCAAATTTTGTAAAAGATGGTAATTCATAACCAATTTCTTCAATAACTTCCCTGACAAGTGCTGTTTCTGGGGTTTCACCTGGTTCTAAATGTCCACCAAAGAATCCCCAGCAACCAGCCGCAGCTATATTGGGGATATTGTCCCGTAGCTGCATCAGATATTTGTTGTTTTGATAGAGAATAGCGATAGCTACTTGTGGTAATTGATGATTCATAATTACTCTTCTTCTAAATAAATTTCCCCGTAATCTTGCCCAGACAAGGGAATACTTTTGTATTTTACTTTACCCTTCAATACTACATCTTGTCCGACTTTCAAATTACTTTGATTGGTTACAACCCAGATTTTGCCAGTTGCATCAGCAATTTGATATGCTTGCAGCTTAATGAAAGGAGCGTGTTTTTCTACCTTTCCTTGGATATAAACCGTAGCCTGATTATCCTGTGCTGGCTTAATGTCCCGAATCTGTGTAACATTAGCGCCAATCCTCAGATTTTGTAAATTCAATTCAGCAGGTTTCCCGTTAGCACAACTACAAAGTCCCACTACCAGAAAAAAGGTTAATCCCTGATCAAAAAACCTCAAAGAAGAAAGTTTTGTTTGTTGCATAAACACAAGCAACTGAGAAAATTTTTGCATTAATCCCTACCTTATGACTAGTTTCCTCAAGTTTCCATTCATACTATGTTGTGCTGACAAAAAAAAGGGTTGAGATGATCCTTTTATTGTTTATGCTTCTGTTGGCGCAGCTAATCTGAGAAAATAGTCATTGGTCGTTAGTCATTATCAAAATACAATTGACAACTAATAATGGAAACACAAACTGCCAAAATACTTGATGGTAAAGCGTTAGCCGCTACAATTCAGCAAGAATTAGCTACTACCATCGCCGAATTACAACCAAAAATTGGACGACCTCCTGGTTTAGCAGTGTTGATGGTTGGTGATAACCCTGCATCCGCAGCTTATGTTAAAAATAAAGAAAAAGCTGGCGCTAAAGTGGGAATAGCATCTTTTGGTCAACATTTTCCCACTCAAACCAGCCAAACTGTACTAGAGGAAGTGATTGCGGAACTTAACCAAGATGAACAAGTAGATGGGATTCTGGTACAGTTGCCCTTACCTAAACATTTAGATGCAATAAGCCTTTTACATAAAATTGCACCTGATAAAGACGCTGATGGACTCCACCCAATCAATTTAGGAAAACTGGTGCGGGGTGAAACAGGTTTACGCAGTTGCACACCAGCCGGTGTCATGCGACTACTAGAAGAATATAAAATTCCCCTGGTGGGAAAACAAGCAGTAGTGGTAGGACGCAGTATTTTAGTTGGTAAGCCCATGGCATTGATGCTGTTAGAAGCTGATGCTACAGTCACTATTGCCCACTCGCGCACCCAAGACCTCAAGACCATCACCCAAAATGCTGATATTCTCATTGCAGCAGCAGGTATTCCGGGATTAATCACTGCCCAGATGGTGAAACCCGGCGCTGTTGTGATAGATGTGGGGATAAATCGCGTTACTGATAGCAGTGGCAAAAGTCGTTTAATCGGCGATATTGATTTTGCTGCAACTGCTAGTGTGGCAGAATATATTACCCCAGTTCCCGGTGGTATTGGTCCAATGACAGTGGCCATGTTATTGCAAAATACAGTTTCTAGCTATTTGCAGACAACCAGGAATTAAGCAGTGGTAATTCCGCATTAACTGTGAAGATTTGAGATTTTTTGGGCAATTTCCCTAGTTTTAACTTGGGAATCACACTAAAATCTAAAATCTAAAATTGAAGCACCAGAGCAACGTAAAATTGTCACACATATCACCATAAACCGAAAATTTTAGGAATGTAAGCATGGTAGCAACAGATAACTTTCAAAAGACATCAGAGCCAGCCCAGTTTAACCTCGCTGCCTATCTCAACGAACGACAAAAGCTTTGTGATACCTCTTTGGATCAATCAATTCCTATCATTTATCCAGAAAAGATTTACGAAGCTATGCGCTACTCACTTTTAGCAGGAGGTAAGCGTGTCCGCCCGATTCTCTGCCTTGCTACCTGTGAAATGATTGGTGGCACTGTGGACATGGCTATGGCAACAGCTTGTGCTGTGGAAATGCTCCATACCATGTCCTTGATTCATGATGACTTACCAGCAATGGATAATGACGATTATCGTCGTGGTAAGTTGACAAATCACAAAGTCTATGGCGAAGATATCGCCATTTTGGCAGGAGATGGCTTGTTAGCTTTAGCATTTGAGTTTGTAGCTACTAAAACCCCTCAAAACGTACCCATAGAAAGAACTTTACAAGTCATTGCTCGTCTGGCTCAGGCACTGGGGGCTGCTGGTTTAGTAGGCGGTCAAGTGGTAGATTTAGAATCGGAAGGTAAATCGGATACTTCTCTAGAAACTTTGAATTTTATTCATAACCACAAAACAGCCGCTCTCTTAGAAGCTTGTGTAGTGTGCGGGGGAATTATCGCCGGCGCATCTCTAGAAGATGTACAAAAATTAACTCGTTATTCTCAAAACATTGGTTTAGCATTTCAAATCATTGATGATATTCTCGATATCACCGCTACCCAAGAGCAACTAGGCAAAACCGCAGGTAAAGACCTGAAAGCCGAGAAAGTCACCTATCCCAGCTTGTGGGGAATTGAAGAATCACGCACCAAAGCCAAAGAACTGGTTGACCAAGCTTGTGCAGAACTAGAAAGCTTTGGAGAAAAAGCAGTCCCTCTGCAAGCGATCGCTCACTTTATCATCAATCGTAATCACTAGCGTCACAAGGCAGAAGAATTTTGGATTTTGGATTTTGGATTTTGGATTAAACAATCTCAAATTTAAAATCTTGAGTACAAAATTTAGTCACCAAATCATGCACCAAAATGGTTTCAATACTGACTGCTGGTGTAAAAAAACTGTTCCTCGACACACAACCACTGCTCATATTTCATTACGTAACTAAAAACCATGCAGGACATAGGCGACATTCTCAACAACCGGGTGCTGCTGGTTGCTCTTGTAGCTTGTTTTGTAGCTCAAGGATTAAAACTCATCGTTGAAATCATCAAACATCGTAAACTGGATGTGCGTGTTTTAGTGACTACCGGAGGTATGCCCAGCGCCCATTCAGCCTTAGTAACAGCTTTAGCAGCTGGTGTTGGGCAGACTATCGGTTGGGCATCTCCTGATTTTGCTGTAGCTGCGGTTTTTGCCATTATTGTTATGTATGACGCAGCTGGAGTGCGCCAAGCCGCTGGTAAGCAAGCGCGGATACTCAATCAAATGATTGATGAATTATTTCATGAAAAACCAGACTTTTTCCAAGACCGTCTCAAGGAACTACTTGGACATACACCAGTTCAAGTCATAGTTGGTTCGGCTTTAGGTGTCACCATTTCTTGGTTAGCTAGAGCCGCTTATTTTGTAAGGTGACAGTTGACAGGTGACAGGTGAGAGGTGACAGTAAGAAGGGAAGAGGGAAGAGGGAATAGGGGAGAAATAATTACAATTACCAATTACCAATTACCTTACTGTGACAACTGAACGCAGTAACATGACTTTTTGACCATCTGCTAAGAGGGCAAAAAAACCACTCTCATTCAGTTTTTGCAATGTCCTATATGCTTCTGTTTGGTTGGTTGTATAAACAGCCAATAAATAAGGGCGTTGTCCATAGGAAACAAGACCTACATTCCCTCCTACTGCTTTTTGGACACTATTTGCTAGTTCCGGGCGGTTGAAATAATCTACTAACACAGCAAAACCTTCTCCCAAGACTCTGGGATTATAGCTGACTCTCTGAGTTGGCAAATTTGCTGATGGAATTATTGCTGGTGTGACTGTTGCTGCTGTTGCTACTGTCGGTGTTATCGGTGTTGTTGGTCGAGTCGTGATAATAGCAGATAAGCCGACAATATTGTTAACATATTTTGCCCAGCGGTTGGCATCATCAATCTTGTTAAATCCACCAATCCGCGTTACTGTTTCATTCAGATATTTACAGGTAACGGTTTTTAGATCAGACGGCAAAGCACTACGTAACTGTTGTTGATTATTAACTGTAGGACTAACAACTAATAACAGATACTCCCCTGCATTTGGCGGTTGACACACAGGAAGGGCTGGTTGAGAGAAAACAGGACTAATGCCAGCAATTATAGGAGCTATCGCTAATAATAAAGCACTTGGTAAAAAATGAACTTTTGGTAAAAACATTGGCTACCTAATATTGAATGTTTGTAAGCATTAAGGAATCAACCCCAATGCTTACACAGATACTACTTTAAGACACAGTTGTTAAAGATGCCAAAGCATCAGAAATTGTTGCCGAAGGAGCCTGAAATTTTCCAGTAATGACATATTCTAACCGCAATTTTAACCAAGTAATAAATTGAGAATTAGTAGAAATAATTGCTACCGGAGGTTGAGGACACTGAGCTTTATTTTCTGCCATTTCCGGTGCTTCTAGAAAAGCTGGATTTCTCACTAACCAAAAATCTATTTCTTTTTCTTGTTCATGATAGTTACGAGTACGTTCTTTGAAAACTTCCTCTAGCGGTTCTTCTTCCATTAAAAAGTGGTGACTAGCCAAAACGTAATAGTATGTTTGCATCTTCATCCTTTGGTTACTATCTCATAATTTATAGGGTACAGTGTGGATGCTGTACCCTGAACAGTTAACTTTTCTTCAATCCTTTAAACCAAGAACTGAAGGGACAACTACCACCCTTGTTTTCACTATTTGCTAGTTTGCCACCTGCTGTCAGTTTTGCCAAAAACAGATTGTTGTCAAAATAGTGTTCCAAGGATATAACCTTTAAATCATCGGTGACACGAGCTACACTCATACCGATTATTTCTACTGTCTCCCCAGTCGGTGCAAAGTCTTTATATGCACCTTGGAAATGTCCCCAGTGTCGCCACTTAAATGTAACATTAGGTGGACCTGAGTAAACTTCTAGCACTTCCCAAGGAAAACCTTGAGGAAATGTACTGTGAAAGAGTTTGGCTGATGATTCAAAACTTTCTTCTGAAGCTTTGTAATGTTCAGAATCAGCCATGAATAAATTATACGTACCTTGGGCAGATAAGTCTGCTGATGTAAACTCTTTACCGCCATTTGTACTGACGCGAAACTGATCATTGACTACAGATAACCATTGTTGAGGGTTACTTTTGAAAGATACCTCCATCTCGAAGGTTCTCACTAAATTCTGCACGATCGCTTCTAGTGTACCCTCTAAGTGATTACAGGTACTTTCTTTCGCTAGATTTTCTTTAGACCGGGTATAGTCCGGGGGTGTCTGATAGCGCCACTCAACATTAGTGCTGTACTCAATCACTGTATCCCGGTCTTGTACCCAAAGAGGCAAGTTGTTAGGCTGTTTGTCAGTCATAGAGGTCTTTTGGTTAAAAATGTAACTCTAAGTTTTGAGGATTACGCAGCTACAACCCCTCTAGAGCGTCGATTAAGTAATGCTAGGTAATCGGTTTTTCCCTTGTAGGGGCGAAGCATTCGGGTGATAACCTATCGCTGAAACCATTGATATTCTGTCCGAATGCTTCGCCCTTACGATTAATGAATCCGGTGTTCTAGTCATTAGTCATTAGTTAATTTTTCCCAATCACCAATCACCAATCCCTAATCCCCAATCACCAATTACCCATTATTGCTTGTTTCATCTCTCGGACGGCTCTTTCTATTCCTACCAAGGCCGCCCGACTGATGATAGTATGACCAATATTCAGTTCTTCCATGCCTGGAAGCGCCGCCACCGGGTAAACATTCCAGTATGTGAGTCCGTGTCCAGCATTCACTCGTAACCCGGCTTGAATTGCTTGCTCACATCCCTGGGCTAAGATAGCTAATTCATGCTGACTGGTTTTTTCATCTTTGGCTTCAGCATATTGTCCAGTATGCAGTTCAATAAACTTCGCTTGCACCTTGACAGAAGCTGCGATTTGTGCTGGTTCGGCATCAATGAACAAACTCACGGGAATGCCAGAATTTTGCAATTTCTCAACTATCTCCCCTATTCTAGCAATTTGTCCGACAATATCTAAACCGCCTTCTGTGGTTACTTCTTCGCGCTTTTCAGGAACTAAAGTTACGTAATCGGGTTTGATGTCAAGGGCTATGGCTAACATTTCATCAGTTGCAGCCATTTCTAAGTTTAAGTGCGTTCTGACTGTTTGCCTTAAAATTCTGACATCTCTGTCTTGAATATGTCTTCTATCTTCCCGTAAATGTACGGTAATGCCATCTGCACCTGCTAATTCTGCTAATACCGCTGCGGCGATGGGATCTGGTTCTACTGTCCGTCTAGCTTGGCGAATGGTGGCGATATGGTCAATATTTACACCGAGTGTAGGCACGCCTGGTTTCTCCTGCTTCACTGTTTTCAGATGTTGATTTTAACTAATTTCGGGACTTTGAGTATGTTTAAGTTAAAATTGTGATTGTGGGCAGTGTGACAGGTAGAAAATAAAATCAAAAATAATCATGAATTAATCAGAGGCAATATGTTGTTAGAATTGCAACAAATTATTGTTCATCCAGGCCAACAAATGTTACTCAAAGATATTAGTTGGCAACAACTAGAAAATATTTTAGAAGAAATGGGAGAAAGGCGTGCTGCACGTATTTCCTATAGTAATGGTTGGTTAGAAATTATGGTGCCTTTACCGGAACATGAAAAAGATAAAGAGATTGTTGGTGATTTGGTTAAAATCTTGTTAGAAATACTCAATGTTGATTTTGAACCTTTTGGTTCTACAACTCTGAAAAATGAGAAGATGCGGCAAGCCGTAGAACCAGATACCAGTTTTTATATTCAAAATCAAGCCGCTGTAATTGGTAAAAATCGCATTGATTTAAATATAGATCCACCACCAGATTTAGCTATTGAAATTGATATTACTTCTCGGACTCAATTTGAAAATTATCAAATTTTAGGAGTTCCTGAACTTTGGCGATATAAAAAACAAGGTTTAGAAATTTTCTTGTTACAGGATGGGCAATATATAAAATCTCAATCTAGTCCTAATTTTCCTAATATTCCAATTGTGGAATTAGTTAATGAGTATGTAAGGCAGTGTTTAACTATGGGAAGAAGTCAGGCGATGCGGAATTTTAGGATTTGGGTGAAGGAGAATTTACAGTAAGAGGATATTTGGATCAAGGGTTTGAGTTTGCGTATCCTTATTTTGTTCCAAATGAGCGATCGCCTGCATCCCCCAAACCTGGAATAATATAATCATGTTCATGCAAATAGTCATCATTTTACTTGTGGATACATTTTTACTTGAAGATTATTTTTCTGAATTTTAGGCTAGGTTCATTCTTTTGGATACCACCCAGCCGGAATGACTTTAAAATTCCATTCGTCTGCAAAAATAAACATTATAAACTTTCTAAATAACTCAAAAGGTCTGCCATTTCTTGGGTGCTGGGCTGGAATTTGGGCATGGGCGGTGTTTCACCACTAATGACTTGGTTAATCAAGCCATATTGAGATTTGCGCTTGGAGACAGCTTTTAAGCTAGGTCCGACAAATCCATCAGCTTCCCAACCGTGACAAACAGCACAGTTGGTTTGAAAGATAGCCTTTCCCTGTTCTGGGTTGCCTTTTAGTGATAAGACATTTTTGACGTAAGGATCGGAGGCTTGAACTATCTGAACACCCAGAATAGTCAAAGGGATGGCGATGAGTATCGCCAAAGCTGACAAAGCGATCCACTGAATCAAAGTTTCAGGTCTGGTAAGCTGGTTATCCAAAAGGTTTACTTTTACAGTCTAGGTGTACAAGAAACTTTATCATTTCCTACACATAGCTTAAAATTTCTTGATTGTACCTGCAAGCACAGATGAAAATTTTTAGATAGTCGTTACATTTCAAAACCGTTGTAGGGTGCTGGATTGATGCGGGATTTGGTAAAATCAAAAACAGGAAACGAATCTTGAAAATTTGCAAAGAGGAGATTTACAGTGGTTGAACCCCTACTGTCGGGTATTGTTCTGGGTCTGATTTTCGTCACTCTCAGCGGACTTTTTTATGCTGCCTATCAGCAATACAAGCGCCCCACTGAGTTGGGTGGCTGATACTGGTTCTCTGTGATGTGGCTATAAGTTAGATCCCCCCAACCCCACGCCAGTTCGCACAACGGGGGGAACCCCCGCAAGCGACTGGCTCCCCTTAAAAAGGGGGGCTAAGAGTGATGGGGACTATAAAAACTAGCACTCCATTACTCGCTGGCTACTAATTCTATTGTTCTGTAAAAAGTTAGGGCTGTGTTGCCATAAATTTTTTGATGGCAGATTTCCCAATTGGGGATGGCTGGGGGTGTAAAATTAGGACTATGTTCGACGGCTATTTCCCCGTGAGCATCTAAAATTTGATAGTGAGCGATCGCTTCTAAAACAGGTTCATATAAACCACTGGCATAAGGTGGATCAAAATATATTTTGTTAAATTTTTGACCTGATAATTTTTTTAATTGCTGGAGTACATTTCCCCGCCAGATTTGAAATTTTTGCTCATTATTAGCTACCTGCTGCCAATTTTGTTGAATAATGGCACAGGCTCGACTTGATTGTTCAATTCCTACTACTAAGCTCGCTCCCCTACATAAAGCCTCTGCACCCATTGAACCACTACCGGCGCACAAATCTAACCAGCGACAATTATCAATTTCTCCTTGCCAAATATTAAAAACAGCCTCCCGTACTCTGGCACTGGTAGGTCTAGTATCTTGCCCTGGCAAAGTTTTTAACAGACGATTCCCGTAAATTCTCAGACTCATTGGTTAGTTAGTCATTAGTTATTAGTCATTGGTAAATTATTCACTATTCCCTAACAACTGACAAAGAAAGCAAATTTTTATTAAGCGGGGATTTTTTCACGGACTTGAGCCACAAAATTAGATAAAACTTGCAATCCTATATTAGAGGATTTTTCGGGATGGAATTGAACCGCCATGAGATTTTCATGGGCGATCGCAGCTGTGATAGTTTGACTACCATGAGTCACTGTTGCTGCTCTAACGTGGGGTTCAGTTGGCTCAACATAGTAGGAATGGACAAAATAAACCCAAGGTTCAGCGGGTAAATGTTCCCATAAAATACTTTTTGGTTGAGTAACTTGCAATTGATTCCAACCCATATGGGGAATAGCAATACCGGCTTCTGGACGAAATCGTTTTACTTTTCCGCGCACAATTCCTAGTCCTGGTTGAGTTCCTTCGGCGCTAGATTCAAACAAAATTTGCAGTCCTAGACAAATACCTAAGAAGGGTTTACCAGATGCGATCACATCTTTTATTGGTTGTTCCAAACCACGCTCGCGCAGGTGTTGCATAGCGGGATCAAATGCTCCCACTCCTGGCAAAACTACAGCATCTGCTTGTTCTAACTCCTTGGCAGAATAAGTTACTTTAGGAGTTGCACCAGCTTGTTCTAAACCTTTACAGACTGAGTGCAAATTTCCCATCTCGTAATCTACGACTGCAATTACTGGCATTTACCTGCTCCTTGTAAATTTATTAGAGAGGGCATTTATATTCTAATTCTAAATAATATTTTTTATGCAGAAAAAAATCTTATTAACTTCTTTTGACACTTGGCTAAGTGAACAACAGTCAAATTCTGCTGATGATTTGTTACTCGAACTAGCCAAAATGGCTTGTCTCGATCATGATTTAAATTTTCTGCGTCGACTACCTGTAGATGTTGATCTTGCCAGTTTTAGCGTCATTGCCAAAATCAATGAACTCCAACCTGACTATATTATTTGTTGTGGTATGGCTGCTAGTCGCAAAAATTTAAGTGTGGAAGTATTTGCCAGTATCATGTCTTTACATTCTACGGTTATGGCATCTAGAGATTGTCCAGAAAATTCTTGGACAACAACTTTGCAAACAATTGTTAATGTTGAACAATTAATTGTTGGGACAGCGGCAGTTGAGATTAGCTACGACTGTGGTAAATTTGTGTGCGAAGGTCTTTATTATTCAGTGCTAGACTACCTAAGTCAATCTCAACTCTCCATTCCTTGTATTTTTGTTCACGTCCCAATTTTGCATCAAGAAAATTTAAGGGATATTCTGGCTGACTTTGTTTTAATCATTAATCAACTGGTGAGAGGGAACAGGGAACAGGGAACAGGGTCATAAAGTTAAATTGACTAATGACTAATAAATCTTGAATTTTAAATTTTCTATGTTGCCAGTATTACTCAATTTGACTCTCGCTCAAGCAACTCCAGCTACACCACCACCGGAAGAAATTGTCCAACCACAAGAGGTGCGGGCTTTACCAGGTAGGTTGGATAGTGTGCCAGTATTTAATAGCAATAGCCCAGAATTGGTATTAAAGGAAGGAATTTTACTTTCTACTTTTCCAGAAAATGGTAAAAAAGTACCAACTGCACATTTAAATTTTCCCTTTCGGGGACGGTTTGATATTTTTTCCCATCATGTTGCTAAAGCAGAACCACCAGAAAATTTACGTTCTCTTTACCACGGCATCATTTTACATAACCCTGGCAATAAACCTGTAACAGTCAATATATTGCAAGGGGCTAGTTATTTAAGTCAACCGGATGCACCTTTTATTCAATTAGATGCTTTTATTCCCAATGACTCAGGTACGGTGTTTGCTGGTCCTGGTAGTCGGGTGATGTCTGATGTATTGAGAGGAAGACGACAAAATATTTTCCCGGCTCAAATTGTCATTCCTCCAGGGAAAAGTCAGATGTTATTAAATTTACCAATTCCCGTGCAAGGATTAACTCCACCACTGAATGGTCGATCTACTTATATGCGACTGTTTAGTAATGGGACTGTTTATGCTGCTAGTTTAGCGATGTTTGCACAGACCAACACTGATGGTAGTGAACGTGCGCCAAATTTAACAGAGTGGCAAAATTTATTAAAGAATGGTGAGTTATCGACACCGAGAGATAAAACCCCGACTCCTATAGAGAAAACTGGTAAACCTGCAATTTATGGAAGGGTTGCGGGTGTGTCCCGTGGGTCACAATGGCGATCGCTTTTAGTAGATAATCCTAAAAGTAGGTATTTAACTATTCCTGAACCGGGTAAAGCTTTTTCCTATGCTTTAAGTACGCTGCATGGTGGTACTTTTGGTACTGGTCAAATTCAAACAGCACCGATGTTAGTCCGTTATCCTGATACAGCTTATTTTGCACATGGTAATTATGGTGTTCAATATAGTCTCAGATTGCCTTTATCTAACAATACTCAAACTTCGCAAACTGTCAGTGTATCATTGCAAACTCCAATCAAAGAAGACCAGTTAACAAAGTCTGGTTTAAGGTTTTTTACAACTCCTGCGCGTCAAGTTTTCTTTAGGGGAACTGTGCGGGTACGTTATCGGAATGAACAGGGTAAACCGGCGACTAAATTTGTGCATTTGGTACAAAAAAGAGGTGAACCTGGTCAACCTTTGGTGTCTTTAAATATGAAACCGGGAGATTCTTCTTTGGTGGAATTTGATTTTCTTTATCCTCCTGATGCTTCTCCTCCACAGGTTTTGACGGTTGCGACGCAGAAGTAATTTAGTTGATAGTTGATAGTTGATAGTCCTCGTTCCCAGTCTGGAGACTGGGAATGCAGTTTTAGAGTCTCTGACTCTACCATAAACATTTTTTGTCTGAATCAGGATGTCCAGGATTTAAGGATTTACAGGATTATAGTATTTTCTTTGGTGTTTAGTGCGATCGCTTTGCTGTTTCAAGAGTTTTCACTTCAAAAATAGCAACAACTGTACAAATTGAATGGGAAGATATGAGAGTGTAACATTCAGAGAATTTATATAACTAAACGCAGATGAACGCAGATGAACGCGGATTTTTAATTTTTAATTTCTCTCCCATCCTGTAAATCCTTAAATCCTGGATATCCTGATTCTGACAAACTGCAAATATGTTACAATATCAATAAACCTCATCAACAAAATAACCATGAATAACTTAACCTTAGAAAACGTCTTCAAACAAGTAGATACTTTAACCAGAGAAGAAAAAATACAATTAATCAATTATTTAACTAGACAAATAGAAAATCAGCCACACAAAGCTAAATCTAAAAACCTAATAGAAGTATTACAAAATTCTCCTTTAGTTGGAGTAGATTTAGATTTAGAACGTGACCAAGATTTTGATAACCGCACCATAGAGTTATGAAATATATTTTAGATATTTCCAACTTGACGCTTAAAAATTTTTATTCAATAATTTTATGAAAGGTAGTGAGTTTATTAGGAAAGTTAAAAAATTAGCCAAGGAGCGTAATATTATAGCTTATGTTGATCAAAAACGTGGTAAAGGAAGTCATGTAACATTATACTTTGGTGATAAATTTACCATAGTTCGTAACCCCAAAGATGAGCTAAAAACAGGAACTTTCAAAGCAATGTTAAATCAACTAGGAATAGAAGAAGATGAAATTTAATAGGGGTATAATTATGAATAGATTTGTATATCCAGCATTATTAACTGAAGACGAAGATGGTGGTTTTGTCGTTACATTCCCAGATTTACCAGAAGCAATTACTCAAGGAGATACAATAGAAAAAGCATTAAATGAAGCTGCTGATTGTTTAGAAGAAGCGATCGCTTTACGCATTGATGATAAATTAGATATTCCCCAACCATCATTATCTAACAACAGAGAGTATTTAGTACCTGTTCCTATCCAAACAGCACTGAAAGCAGCATTATATTTAGCAATGCGGGAACACAAAATGACTCAAGTACAACTTGCTTCTATTCTCAATATTGGTGAACAAGAAGTAAAAAATATGCTTGATCCTCACTACGATATCAAACTATCTATTATCGAAAAAACTTTAACAGTATTAGGAAAAAGAATAGAGTTACAAATTACAGCATTATAGATTATTTGTGATTTTTTGATAATTCCTAAAATTTGATGAGTGGGAAAAGAGCGATCGCCCAGATTATTCTACAATTAGCTTAACCCCATCCTCACAAATTAATATCCTGAAAATCCTTAAATCCTGGATATCCTGATATGGCTTGCGCCAAGCTACGCTATCAGACGAAATATAAAACCCTGAAAATCCTGATACTGACAAATAAATGATGAAATTATGTATATAGTTTTAAGAATGAAATAATTATCATATTTAGCTAAATGGAACTGTATTTAATTCGTCATGGCATTGCCGAAGAACATCAGCCAGACTTAAAAGATGAAGCGCGACAACTCACCACAGAAGGAAGACAAAAAACCGAGAAAGTAGCCCAAAGATTAGTAAAACTAGATTTTCATTTTGATTTAATCCTTACCAGTCCCCTGGTCCGCGCCCAACAAACAGCAGAAATACTCATTGCAGCCGGACTTAGTTCACAGTTAGAAACCTCAGATCATCTTACCTTTGACGGCGATATTCATAATTGGCTAAAAGACTGGTTTGAACCGAGAAATTATCCTCAAAAAACCCAACTCGCATTAGTGGGACATGAACCCTGTTTAAGCAGTTGGGCAGAAATTCTCCTATGGGGAGAGGCAAAAGAACGACTTCTCCTTAAAAAAGCAGGTATGATTGGAATAAAACTACCAGATGATGGTTCTCCTTTGGGTCGTAGTCAAATGTTCTGGTTGACACCACCCAAGTACCTGCTATAACAGTTTTTCGAGCTTTCGCATAAATTAGTTGTTAAATCGGCAACTGTTATGGTGAAAATGTTCTCTGGTAAGTTAGCGTGTTCAGATATTTCACAAAGCAGATGGTGTAGCCATGACGGTGTGCGAATACAAGCCTGGTTTAGAAGGCATTCCCGCAGCCCAGTCGAGTATTAGTCATGTAGACGGGCAAAAGGGAATACTAGAATATCGTGGCATCCAGATCGAAGAATTAGCAGAAAAAAGTACATTTCTAGAAACTGCTTATCTCTTAATTTGGGGAGAATTGCCTAGTAATGAAGAATTGGCAGCGTTTGAGCATGAAATTCGCTACCACAGACGGATCAAATATCGCATTCGGGACATGATGAAGTGTTTTCCCGAAAGTGGTCATCCAATGGATGCGCTGCAAGCTTCTGCTGCTGCTCTAGGATTATTTTATTCACGCCGTGACTTACATAATCCTGTCTATATTCGGGATGCAGTAGTACGCTTAATGGCAACAATTCCCACGATGGTAGCAGCATTCCAGTTGATGCGGCAGGGTAATGATCCTGTAAAGCCCAGGGATGATTTAGACTACGCTGCTAACTTCTTGTATATGCTCAACGAGAAAGAACCCGACCCGTTAGCAGCGAAAATTTTTGACATCTGCTTAATTCTGCACGTTGAGCATACAATGAATGCTTCTACCTTCAGTGCTAGGGTGACAGCTTCTACGTTGACAGATCCCTATGCGGTAGTTGCCAGTGCTGTAGGCACTTTAGGCGGTCCATTGCATGGTGGTGCTAACGAAGAAGTAATTCAGATGTTAGAAGAAATTGGCACGGTGGATAACGTCCGTCCCTACCTAGAAGATCGTCTGCAAAAAAAGGCGAAAATTATGGGGTTTGGACATCGTGTATACAAAGTCAAAGATCCACGAGCTACAATCTTACAACGCTTGGCAGAGCAGTTGTTTGAGAAGTTTGGCTACGACAAGTATTATGAAATTGCCCAAGAAGTAGAAAGGGTAATGGCTGAAAAAGTTGGCAGCAAAGGGATTTATCCCAATGTTGACTTTTACTCCGGTTTGGTGTATAGGAAAATGGGAATTCCTACAGACTTATTTACACCTGTTTTTGCGATCGCCCGTGTAGCTGGTTGGTTAGCACACTGGAAAGAACAACTCGCAGAAAACCGAATTTTCCGTCCTACCCAAATTTACAACGGTCGTCACGAAGTTGCTTACACTCCCATAGACCAACGTTCACAGGGTTGAGAACAGGTGACAGGTGACAAATAACCAATTTTAGGTTTGAAATGTGGGATTTATGCCTTCAAGTAGACAGATTGATAACTGTCATCTGTCAGCTTGATTAGGCTGGAATCAATAATCTCAAATGGATAATCTTGAATTGCCATTGTCATCACAACCCTTTGTGCTAGAACATCAGACAATTTGTCTAAAGTAGAAACCCGTGACCAAAAAGGAAGCGGCTAATTTGTCTTGTCTGAAGAAATAGGTGACAGGGAATAGGGAATAGGAAATAGGGAATAAGGAATATTTTCCCCAATCCCCAATCCCCAATCCCCAATCCCCAATCCCCAGTCCCCAATCCCCAATCACTAATCCCCAATCCTAACCATAAGTAGAAGTTGTCATCTTGGTGCAGGAGGCTAAAACCATCCAAGGATATACTAAACTCATGGATTGGCAACAAATCTACAATCAGGCATCATCTCAACAGAGATTCTCAAACAGTGAAATTACAGATATTAAATAAACTAATAGTTGTAATTCACGATGACTCGACGACTTACAGAGTAGCAAACATGAATGCAGGAATTGACCTCCAAGGAACTTTTATTGAATCCGTCAAGGATTTAGGAATACCCGCAGGGACAGCCAAAGCGATTTGGATGCCATTGCCAATGATCCTGATGCTAATTGGGGCAACAGTAGGAGTGCTGGTTGCTACCTGGCTAGAACGGAAAATTTCCGCTGCCGCACAGCAACGAATTGGTCCTGAATACCAAGGACCTTTTGGTTTGTTAGTACCTGTCGCCGATGGTCTCAAACTAATCTTTAAAGAAGATATAGTTCCAGCTAAAGCAGACCCCTGGCTGTTTACCCTCGGACCAGTCATAGTCGTAATTCCGGTATTTTTATCATTTTTGATTGTTCCCTTTGGGGAGAATATCGTTATTACTAACGTCGGTATGGGTGTATTTTTGTGGATTGCATTATCTAGCATTCAGCCAATAGGCTTATTGATGGCTGGTTACGCATCTAATAATAAATATTCCCTTTTAGGGGGATTGCGGGCAGCAGCACAATCAATTAGTTATGAAATACCTTTGGCGCTGAGTGTATTAGCGATCGCTATGATATCTAATAGCCTCAGCACCGTTGATATCGTTAACCAACAATCTCACTTTGGCATCCTGGGTTGGAATATTTGGAGACAACCACTGGGTTTCATCATCTTTTGGATTGCTGCTTTAGCAGAATGCGAACGTCTACCCTTTGACTTACCCGAAGCGGAAGAAGAACTAGTAGCAGGGTATCAAACCGAATACTCCGGGATGAAATTCGGTTTATTTTACTTAGGTTCTTACATTAACCTGATTCTTTCTTCCTTGCTCGTAGCAATTTTATACTTAGGTGGTTGGCATTTTCCCATCCCCGTCAGCCTGATAGGTGAGTGGCTGGGAGTGAGTGACACCAACCCAATACTTCAAGTAGTGACAGCCGCTTTAGGTATAACCATGACCGTACTTAAAGCCTATTTTCTAGTATTTCTTGCCATCCTCATCCGTTGGACATTGCCACGAGTACGGATTGACCAACTGTTAGATTTAGGATGGAAATTCTTACTACCCGTTGGCTTGGTTAATCTTTTATTAACCGCAGCCCTGAAATTAGCTTTTCCCGTTGCCTTCGGTGGTTAATGGGGACTGGGGACTGGGGACTGGGAACTGGGGACTGGGTAATATTTTTCCCAATCACTAATCACCAATCACTAATCACCAATCACTAATCACCAATCACTAATCACCTGTTACCTATCGCCTGAAAGAAAAGAGTAGAGACACAAAATGCTCAAGTTCCTCAAACAAGTTGGTGATTACGCCAAAGAAGCAGTACAATCAGCGCGTTACATTGGACAGGGGTTGTCTGTCACCTTTGATCACATGCAGCGCCGTCCCATCACAGTACAATACCCTTACGAGAAATTAATTCCTGGTGAACGGTTTCGCGGTAGGATTCACTACGAATTTGACAAGTGTATTGCTTGTGAAGTTTGTGTACGTGTGTGTCCCATCAACCTACCTGTAGTTGATTGGGAAATGGACAAAGCGACTAAAAAGAAAAAACTCAAACACTACAGCATTGATTTTGGAGTTTGTATCTTCTGCGGTAACTGCGTGGAATACTGTCCAACTAACTGTTTATCCATGACAGAAGAATACGAACTGGCTGCCTATGACCGTCATGAATTGAACTATGACAGCGTAGCATTAGGACGACTGCCTTATAAAGTAACAGACGATCCCATGGTCACACCACTGCGGGAATTGGTTTACCTACCCAAAGGTGTGATGGAACCCCACGGAGTCCCCGCAGATGCTCCCCGTGCTGGTTCTCGTCCCGAAGACCTAGTAGAAAGTGGTAATGGGTAAGCAAATTTTAGATTTTAGATTTTAGATTTTAGATTGGAAGTAACTAAATGCAATCCAAAATCCAAAATCCAAAATCCAAAATTGAATTACCAATCACCAATTAGCAATTATCAAACATCAAAAGGATCGAAAAAAGTGAATCTAGCGGAAGGAGTACAGATTGTTTCATTTGGCATTTTGGGTGTAATGATGATTGGGGCAGCACTCGGTGTAGTGCTGTTTTCTAACATCGTCTATTCTGCCTTTTTGCTAGGTGGTGTATTCATCAGCATGGCCGGACTATACCTGTTGCTAAATGGTGATTTTGTAGCATCAGCACAAATTCTGATTTATGTGGGTGCGATTAACGTTTTGATTCTGTTTGCCATTATGTTGGTAAACAAACGTCAGGATTTTTCACCTTTACCTAGTGCTGGGGTAAGAAAAATAATTACAGGTGTGGTGAGCATAGGACTATTTGGCCTGTTAAGTACGATGGTACTGGCAACACCTTGGGCTTATTCCTCCGCACCTGTAGCTGGTCAAAATTCTATAGTTTTAATTGGTGAACATTTCTTCACCGACTTTTTGCTGCCCTTTGAATTAGCTTCTGTTTTGTTGTTGATGGCCATGGTAGGCGCAATTATTTTGGCACGTCGTGAGTATTTGCCAGACGAATTAACCCCTTCCGATCTGCAACAAACAATCTTAACCCTGCCAGAAAGACCCAGAGAATTAGTATCAACTGGTAACGGTACTGAAGAATAGGTACTGGAGACTGGGTACTGGGTAATCAATTTTATTTTTCCCAATCACCTTTTCCCCAATCACCAATCACTAATCACCAATCACCAATCATGCAACTTCAATACTTTTTATTATTAGCAGCAGCTTTGTTTTGCATTGGCATCTATGGCTTAATTACTAGCCGTAACGCGGTGCGAGTGCTAATGTCAATCGAGTTATTGCTCAATGCTGTTAATCTGAATTTAATGGCATTTTCCAACTTCCTTGACTCAACATTAATTAAGGGTCAGGTTTTCACTGTTTTTGTGATTACCGTGGCAGCTGCTGAAGCGGCGGTAGGTTTAGCGATTGTGCTGGCCATTTATCGCAACCGTGATACCGTCGATATGGAGCAGTTCAATCTCCTGAAGTGGTAATAGTGCGTGCAACTCAAGCAGGTAATCATTGCTTATAAAGCGCGGGACTCCCAGAGTAAACGCTGGGCTGAACTCTGCGCTAAACAACTAGAAGACCGTCAGTGCCAAGTGTTAGTCGGACCTAGCGGACCAAAAGACAATCCCTATCCAGTATTTTTGGCATCCGCAAGCCAACCAATTGATTTAGCTTTGGTGCTTGGTGGTGATGGTACGGTTTTAACCGGTGCTAGACATTTAGCTCCAGCTGGCATCCCCATTTTAGGGGTAAATGTGGGAGGTCATTTGGGGTTTTTAACTGAGTCAATGGATGAGTTTCAACAGCCAGAACAAGTTTGGGACCGGCTATTTGAAGATCGTTATGCTCTCCAGCGACGGATGATGTTGCAAGCGGCTGTATATGAGGGTCATCGGACTAATTTAGAACCTGTAACTGAACATTATCTGGCTTTAAATGAGTTTTGTGTCAAACCCGCTTCTGCTGACCGCATGATTACCTCTATCCTGGAAATGGAAATCGACGGTGAGGTAGTTGATCAATATGTGGGAGATGGGTTGATTATTTCTACCCCTACAGGTTCTACTGGTTACACGGTTTCGGCTAATGGTCCAATCATGCACGATGGCATGGAGGCTATTACTATCACTCCCATTTGTCCAATGAGTCTTTCTAGTCGTCCCTTGGTTTTACCTCCTGGTTCGGTGGTTAGTGTTTGGCCTTTGGGGGATTACGATTTAAGTACAAAATTGTGGATGGATGGGGTGTTATCTACTTCGATTTGGCCTGGACACCGTGTTGATGTGCGGATGGCTGATTGTCGGGCTAAATTTATTGTTCTGCGGGCAAATAATTCATATTATCAAACTCTGCGAGAAAAGTTACTTTGGGCTGGTACAAGGGTTCGCTACGCCAATAATCACCGCAATTAGAGTTTTTGTAGAAGTTGGTATAACCAGATCCCCGACTTCTAAAAGAAGTCGGGGATCTTAAATTAAATTGTGAATTGTGAATTAGATAAATTTGTATCTTATTACCAGATTTTATAAATAAAATTTCTTATAATTAGTCTTTAAATCCTAGTAGAATTTTTCACAATTTAAAGTAGGAAAACAGATGTAAATGTATTACAATCGCATCAATTCCCCATTAGCTCTTGCTGAGTTTCCGGTCTTGGAAAGTGAAAAGTACATCCTGCGACTTGCGACAACTGAGGAAGAGTTAGAATCTATTTTTCGCTTACGTTTTCAAGTTTTTAATTTAGAACTGGGTTTGGGATTTTCTAGTTCTAATTTTGCCGGAATGGATCACGATAAATTTGATAATGTTTGCCATCATTTGCTCCTCATTGCCAAACATACAGGTGAAACAATTGGTACATATCGAATGCAAACCTATACAATGGCTGCTAAAGGTTTAGGTTTTGATTCTGCTGACATTTTTAATCTCTCTAAAATTCCTGATTTTGTACTTCAGTCATCTGTAGAAATTGGTCGTGCTTGTATAGCTAAGGAATATCGCAATAGTTATACACTTTTATTACTTTGGCAAGGGTTAGCTAATTATCTGATTTCTACTGGTAATCAATATTTTTTTGGTTGTGCATCTTTGTTAACACAATGTCCTCAGCAAGCTGTTTGTGCTTATAATTATTTTCTGTATAATCATTGGCTACATCCGAATATTTTAGTGACTCCTAATGTTGAATATTCTATAGAAATTAATCAAAATTGCCCAGATATATATGATGTGGAAATTCCCAAGATTTTACAAGCTTATTTGAGTATTGGTGCTAAAATTTGTAGTCTTCCGGCTATTGATAGACATTTTCAAACTATTGATTTTTTAATTATATCTAATATTGGTGAATGGGGATTGGGGAGTGGAGATTGGGTGGAGTTTCATTATTAGATTATTAGATTATAATTATTTGCCAGCCAATCCTTTAAACCTTGACCAGTAATTGAAGTAAACATACGGGACTGGTGCGACTTGAACGCAGTGGAAAGCATGAAAGTATTGATATAGCGTGGTTTTGGGGTTACTCACAAATAATCTACAAAAACAGGTGAGTAAACCATGAGTAAAGATAATTTGATTGGTGGTAATGGCAATTATGGTAATTACGATGATCTGCTCAAGACTTTACAGAATGTATCAAAGGAATTACCAAAGGGTATCAGCTTTAAAAAACAAGGTACACATCTATATCTACAGTTCATACATCCTGGTGTGAACAAGCGATTACCCAAACCTTGTGGTGTTCAGCTAACTTTTGACGGGATCTATGAAGCAAAGCGTAAGGCATTCAAGATAAAACACGCTTTAGACACTATTCAGAGTGCTACTGAATTTTGGGATTGGTATAACAAGGAGATACTAGATAAGAACGAAATTAAAAACGATATCACCACATATAAGGAGATATTCGAGAAGTTAAGCAGCAAATACTGGAATAACAGGAATAAGAACACAGGTAGAAAGCGGTCTAGAGATATACCTAATGATGTAAATTCGTTTAACCGTCACTACACTATTGTTTTTAATAAATTCCCTAGTTGGGATAAACAACCTAAATGGGAAGATATCAAGCAGGTTCTATTTTCGTTTGAACAAGGAACAAACAGCTTTAAAGATGCCTATACGATTTTGAAGCAAGTATGTAATCTATGCCCTAACAATGAAACGCTACTAGAGCAGTTAGCAGATATAGACGCTACACAACACGAGTTTAGGGATAAACAGTCAATAAGCCTAGATCAATTCCTTGAATGGCATGATAGAGCGTTATCAGAATGTACAGACACAAGATATCTATCCATCAGAAGGTCATGGTTATGGGTAGCCAGTATGTGTGTTGTTTACGGGTTAAGACCGTCTGAGATAGCAGCAGTATTAAACCTATATCAATCCTACAAAAAAGATAATGTAGTAATACTTGCGTTAAACGATCCTGATAACAAAGACCTGCTTCTGGTTCTAGATGAAAAAACATACTTCGGTACAACCATTAAAACTGGTAGCAGGATTTGTAGACCTATGACCACAGATAAAACATTGATTGATAGGTTGAATATCCAATCACCACATCTACCTGTATACACCCCTAGATCAGATAACCCAAAAACAATAACAGAAGGTTTTGCAGCATTATTTGGGAAGAATTTAAAACGCTGGAATTGTCCAGTTAGCCAAGCCTATGCTTTTAGGCATCTAGCTAATCAGTTAGGTGAAAAATCAGGAATACCGCAGGAAATTAGAGCTAGATCATTAGGGCATTCTGTAGCTGTAAATGACTCTACCTACAAAAAGCGTTCTAACTTACAGACATCAGTTGATTTATTGACTAATCACACCTATGAAACGCTCCCATTAGAAAGTGCAGTTTCTATAGCTAGTCAGATGTTAGATAAACTATCTGATAAAGTATTAATTCCTGTGGTTGCTAGGGATTTATTGAGTGCTATTTATGGTGTGTCAAAGGATAGGATTAAGGAGATGATGAGTAATTAATGAAGACGCAAAAAAAGCCCCTGTGACAAGCAGGGGTAAAAGGCAATCATGGGAAAGCTAAGACTCATAAAAATTCGATATAAAGATTCGATTTAAAAACCTCTAACGACGGCGATAGAGGTTAGCTGGATGGGTACTTTCTCAGCACAAAATCATCATATCACACTCTCATCACTTAGTGTTAATTAATATTAGTAATAAATTATTGAAAGTCAACCAATCTAAGGTTTTTGGTGTGGGTGTATGTTTGTTTTCCTATTACAATTTCTATTACAAATCCTATTACATTTTGTAATAGGAATCGTATTACATTTCAGAACATATACTAGCTCGACCTAAAAGGGAAAACCACCTCCAGAAAAGCTGGAAGTGGCTGTAAAAATCATGGTACTAATGAAAGCGTACAAGCGTATAAGTGTAGTTTAGATATTGTGTTTAGTTGGAATGAAGATATTCAGCCTACCAAGGTTAAAGTAGGTCGTTGCTGGTTGTTAAGTCTACCCCGCAAATCGTTAGCTAGTTGACGCAAATCATTCATGTATTGCGTATGCTTCAATTCATAAGCTTCTAGCAGCAATTCGCAACGGATAGAATCGTCACTAGAAGTAAGACTTTGTTCTCTTGCCATATCAAACAGGTGCTTGCTGTTATCTAGAAAATTGATAGCATCGACTATATCAGTCGCTATGTTGTATAACCCCTGTTGGGATATACATGAGTTCTTAGAGTCATCCAAACTGTTTTGGTTTATTATCATATTGCCTTACTTGCTTTGTTCAAGTGGGAAGTCCTGGTGTATAGATGTGAGTCAGACATTTATACATTGGGCATTTTTATTTTATCTATAT
>NZ_JAYGHA010000033.1:0-40611 GCF_034931405.1 Anabaena sp. UHCC 0451
TTTTTATTTTTTCCCACTGAATCCCTTGCGTTGATAGGATTTGGAACTTTGGTAGATTACCTGCTGAAGAGGCGGATAATTTTTTTTAGATTTTAGAACTATGGTTAAGTTGAGCAGAAACCTAGCCATATGCGGCAAGGGAAAGAAACAACTTTGACTAGAATCTAGTGGGACTTTTCCCGAAGCAACTTACAATTTTGAGGTTATTAACTGAGTGTAGTGTTGGGTCGTGTCTCTTTTTCTGGTCTCAGTGGTTAGAATTGGAATGTTGAACCTAATTTTTTGATCTCAGGTTTTGGCTACTATATCTTGTCCTCGTTGCCGTCAACTTATTGACAGTCAAGCTATCATTTGCGTCCATTGCCGTATAACACTCAAGGCTTATGGACATCCAGGAATTCCTTTACACCAAGCTGTGGAGAATAACTATCTGTGTGAAACCTGTGTTTATGAACAGGATGATAGCTGTAACTTTCCTCAACGACCCTATGCTCAAAATTGTACTCTTTACCAAAGCGTGGAAGAAAGTAAGTCAGAACTGGGACAGCACAAAAATAATAGTCGTTTGAGTGCAAACGTAAAAAGCTGGGTCAAACGTCATCAGGGTCTAGTGCTGGTAATAGCTCTATTATTTTTCTGTTTATTAATTGCTCTGTTAACATCCTAAGTACGGTGCTTGAGCCTCAAATCTTTGTTACTTGAGATATTTCATTAGTAGTTGTCAGCAATACGGGTGGTATTTCTTCATCAAATACAGTTAAGTCGAACCAGAAAGTAGTGCCAACGCCAACTTCACTAACTAAATGAACTTGGCTGTGATGCCTTTCCATGATGTTTCTGACAATCGATAGACCCAAGCCTGTACCTTCAAGGGTATGAACTCGATTTTCCACCCGGAAAAAGCGGTCAAATATTGCTTGTTGGTCTTCTAGGGCAATACCAATACCTGTATCACTAATCTCAAGCCGCACTTGAGCGAGATGATTGTGTTCGTAGGGTGTGCCGTTGGCGTAATTTTCTAATGATGCAGGGTTTCCATGATGATAGGAAAAAGAAGAGTCGGGTTGAGGATTTAGCTGATAGGCGCGGATGACTACCTTACCTCCGGCTGATGTGAATTTTAGGGCGTTACCAATTAAGTTACCAAACACTTGCAGTAATAAATCGTAATTTCCCATTACTAGGGGTAAGTTAGAGTCCAGTTCTTGAACTAGTTCAATTCCTTTATCTTTAGCATTGAGTTGGTAAGTACGTAATGTTTGTTCTAATGCTTGTGCCAAATCAACACCATCAAAGTTGTAGGTGCGACCGGACTCAAGTTTTGATAAATCTAAAACATCATTAACTAGACGGGTAAGTCTGTCAGTTTCATGATTGACAGTTTCAAGGAATTCCTGGCGTTCTTCTATATCTAGGTCTTCACCGTAGTCATGCAGAGTTTCAATATAGGTTTTGATATTAAATAAAGGAGTGCGTAGTTCGTGAGAAATATTGCTGATGAACTGGCTTTTGGCTTCATTGAGTTCAACTTCACGAGTGATATCTTGAACAGTAATAGCGATACCCTTAATACTTTCCCGTTGCAGGTTGAGAACTGTAGTTAAAAGAATGCGGATAGTCCGTTTGGTGGGTTGGTGCAGAGGGATACGGAATTCGGCGCTTTCACATTCACCTGCGGCCATTTCGTACAGGGTGCGGGTAATTTCTATTTGTACGCTTTGTGGTAAGTTATGCAGCACATTCTTACCGACGACATCAACCCCTTCCCAAGCAAAAATTCGCCGTGCTGTGGGGTTGACTAAAATTATTTGCATATTGTTATCAATTAATACTGCACCATCGGCAATGGTGGAAACCAATGTTTCTAACTTGGCTTTTTCGGCTGTTAGTTCCTCAATGTTTTGTTCTTCGTAGCGTTCTAGGCGTTCTGCCATTTCATTAAAACTCAAAATAAGCTCTCCTAATTCCCCTCCCAGCGGTAAATCAATCCGCTGTTGAAAATTACCCGCTGCAATTTGTTTTACCCCTACTAGAAGTTCTTTTATTGGTTTAGTAATAGTTAAAGCGTTAATAACCCCCGCCAAAATCACCATCACCCAAATTGTGATAAAGACGGCAATAGTAACATCACGGGTAAAGTTAGTGGAAATGACTGCTGTTTGGTTGGGGTTGATGCCAATGGCTAACACACCTAAGTATTTTTTATCTGCCATCAGAGGAATAAATACATCGGTGACTATTCCAGATGGGGTAGTATGTTGGCGTACCATAGGCTGGTCATCATCATCAGGATAATCTTCTGGTAATTGGATTTTTCGCTTGATGGTGAGAGAGTTTTCTACTTCTGGTTCCCAAAAAGGAATGCCAAAAAAGATTTTGCCAGTTTCATCAGCATAAAGCATATAACGCACGCTTGATGTGCTGCTGTAGAAACGTTGGGAAAATTGGGCGACTTCGGTAAGATTTTGTTCAGCAATAAGAGGTGCAACGTTAGAGGCTAGTAGTAGTCCCAAGTCACGACCAAAACGGGTGTCATTTAAACGCGCATCTTGCTGAATTGTATTCACTGCCCAAAAAGTTAGTCCACTCATCACTAAGGAAACAACCAAAGTAGCAACAGCTAAGAGTTTAGTCTGGAGGGTGAACTCGTACCACCAATGATTAATCGCATCTCGGATTGTTGTTAAAAAAACTAGCATCTTAAATATATTTATATATGGTTGTTAGTAGTTGTTTGTTTTCTGCCCAACCACTTAAAAATTAACAGTTAATTCCACAAAGGTGTTAGGGAGAAATTGGGAAGATGGGGAGATGGGGTGGTGGGGAGATAGCAAAACTACTAACTGTCTAACTCATAAATCTGTTTTCAGCACTCTATGACCGATATCTCTACGGTAATACATCCCTGAAAATTGAATGTTTTTGATCCCAGCATAAGCTTGAGCGATCGCTTGCTGAAAATCTTCACCCAATCCGGTGACATTTAAAACTCTACCACCGTCTGTCACAATTTGCTCGGTGGTGTTTAACTTCGTGCCAGCATGAAAAACTGTTGCCCCTGTCGCTTCTGCTTCCTCAATACCAGTGATAACTTGGCCTTTTTCATAATCTCCAGGATAACCGCCCGAAGAGGCAACTACAGTAGCGGCAGACCCTGGTTTCCACGCTATAGGTGGCATTTTTTCTAAACGCTGCTGGATGCAAGCCAACATTAAATCTTCTAAGGGTGTTTCTAATAATGGTAAAATCACTTGTGTTTCTGGATCACCAAAGCGACAATTAAATTCTAAAACTTGAAACTCGCCATCTGGTGCAACCATTAAACCAGCGTACAGGATGCCCCGGTAATCAATGCCTCTATTCCTTAAAGCTGTAAGAGTTCTGTCTAAAACTTCTGTTTGCACACGTGCCATCAATTCCGGTGTAGCGATGGGTGTTGGGCTATATGCTCCCATTCCTCCGGTATTTTCTCCTGTATCTCCTTCCCCAATACGCTTATGATCTTGAGCAGGTAACAAAGGACGAATCGTTAATCCATCTGTTAATGCTAAAACAGAAATTTCCTGTCCTAGCAAACATTCTTCAATGACCACAAAATTACCCGCACTGCCAAACTGTCCTTGAAAAATGGCATCAATAGCGGTTTCTGCTTCTTGTATAGTTTGAGCAACCGTCACACCTTTACCAGCAGCCAAGCCATCAGCTTTAACAACTATTGGCGTTTCCTCGGCTCGTACATAAGATTTTGCCGCTGCTGCTTCTGTAAACACGGCTGCTTTAGCTGTGGGAACTCCCGCTTCCTGCATCAAAGCTTTAGCCCAAGCTTTACTGGCTTCAATTTGCGCTCCTGCTTTAACTGGACCAAATACCATCAGTCCTTGATTTTGCAGATAGTCTGTAATGCCATTGGCTAAAGGTACTTCTGGTCCGACTACTACCAAGGAAATGGTATTTTTGAGGGCAAATTGGCTTATGCCTTCAAAGTCATCTACCGCTAAAGGCAAGTTTTGACAACGTTCCATAGTTGCTGTACCGCCATTTCCAGGTACACAAACAACTTGCTCAATTTTGTTGGATTGTAGCAGTTTCCACGCTAGAGCGTGTTCACGTCCCCCATTACCGACAACTAAAACCTTCACTTATTTCCTCGTGCCTTCCTTGTAAAATGCGAATGCCCGTAAAGATACTCGCTGACCAATTTTTTTACTAATTATCCTACTAATCAAGGTTTTATGGTGAGAAAACATGGTAAATAGGGAACAAGAAACGGTAAATAGTTATTTGAAAGTAAAATTAACTACAATAAATCAAAATTATCAAATTTTTGTAAATTTATATGTTTTTTACATAAATTGAAAATGGTTAATTAAACATTTATCACTACACTAGCCTAACTTATTAATAGTTAGGATAACGCTGCTAAAAAAATTCACACAAAGATCAAAAAATAAGGAACATGACTAAAGTTATCGTTACTGGGGCTGCTGGGTTTATAGGTTCTCACCTAGTCGATATTTTATTGCAAAGGGGAGAACAAGTAATTGGGATTGATGAATTTAATGATTACTATGATCCGCTGTTTAAGCGAAAAAATATTGCTACTTTTGAAAAATTAGCAAACTTTACTTTAGTTGAAGGGGATATTCAATTTTTAGATTTGCCAAAACTTTTTCAAGATGTAGAGATAGTTTATCATCAGGCTGCCCAAGCTGGGGTCAGAAATTCCTGGGGTAAAGGTTTTCGGGCTTACACTGAACGTAATATTAACACCACACAAGTTTTGCTAGAAGCTGCTAAAGATGCTGCCAAACTCAAAAGGTTAGTTTTTGCTTCTACGTCTAGTGTATATGGTGATGCGGAAACTTTACCGACTCATGAGGAAATTGCGCCCAAGCCAGTTTCACCCTATGGTATCACCAAATTAGCGGCAGAAAGGTTATGTGGACTGTATCATCAAAATTTTGGTGTGCCTTTTGTTTCATTACGTTATTTTACTGTTTATGGACCAAGACAACGGCCAGATATGGCATTTCATAAGTTTTTTAAAGCTGTTTTAGCAGATGAGGCTATTCCTGTGTATGGTGATGGACAGCAAACGCGAGATTTTACATTTGTTAGTGATACAATTGCTGCTAATTTAGCAGCTGCTACTGTACCGGAAGCGGTAGGGGAAATTTTTAATATTGGTGGTGGTAGTAGGGTGGTTTTGGCACACGTTTTAGATACGATGGCGGAAATTGTTGGTAAGCCGATTAAACGCAACTACATTGAAAAGGCTATGGGAGATGCGCGTCATACTGCGGCTGATGTATCTAAAGCGCAAAAAATTCTCGGTTATCAACCACAGGTTTCTCTGAGGGAAGGTTTGCAACAGGAATGGGAGTGGGTTAAATCTTTGTATTAGACATCTCCGGAAAAGAATGTAGAGACGTTCCCTGGAAAGTCTCTACAAGAGTTCTAGGATACGCGTATTTAATTTCCGGAGATGTCTATTGATAAAAGTTTAAAATGGGCTTTGCTGAGTGATAAAACTTAAATAGACTTATCCAGAGATGAGATATCAGTGATCATCATGTAAGACTGTAATTCTTATTGGTGGATAAGTCTTATTTATCTGCGAAATCATTAACCTTTAAAGTGGGATCATGAGTATAGATAGTGATACTTTAGACTTGGTAACAGGAGGATTGGCGATCGCAATTCTTGTGGGTGGAATGGTGATGATGTTTACAACTATCCTCACCACTAAAAAATAAAAAAAATAAGATAGATCCCCAATTTCTCTCAAGGTTTGGGGATCTAAATCCTATATTTTACCTGTAAAAACCCGTTCTGCTGGACCTGTCATATAAATTCGTTGGTCTGTTTGAGACCATTCAATTTCTAAGAGTCCTCCAGGTAATTCTACTGTGGCTGTGCGATCGCATTTATCATTTAATACTCCAGCAACTAAGGCAGCACAAGCACCAGTACCGCAAGCTAAGGTAATACCTGCACCCCTTTCCCATACCCGCATTTTTAAGTAATTACGGTTGATAATTTCAATAAATTCTGTATTGATTCTTTGGGAGAAAACGGGATGATGTTCAAATTTTGGACCGATGCTTTCTAGGGGAATAGCTGCCACATCTTCAACAAAAGTGATACAGTGAGGATTTCCCATACTGACACAAGTAACATCCCAGCTTGTTTCTGCAACTTCTAGAGGTAAATTGATTACTTTGCTGTCAGCAGGTGCAAGGGTAGTAGGAATTTCCTGTGCTAGTAACCGGGGTAAACCCATATCTACTTTCACTTGACCATCATCTGTAAGTTGAGGCGTAATCACACCAGCTAAGGTATGAATGTGATAATAGTCTTTAGTGCGGGCTATTCCTTCTAAATCAGTTAAAAAAGCTGCTAAACAACGAATCCCGTTACCACACATTTCTGGTTCTGAACCATCAGAATTAAAAATTCTCATGGTGTAGTCAGTACCATTTTGACCTGGAAGTGCGAAAATTACACCATCAGCACCAATGCCAAAATGGCGATCGCACCATTTCACCGCTTGTTGTGGTGTAATTACTGGTGTCAATGAAGAACGGTTATCAATAAGGATGAAATCATTTCCTAAACCGTGATACTTAGTAAATTCTATTGCCATTTTCCCCTAGATGAATTATTAAAGATACATTACTGGTGATTTAAACATTGTCCAACATGATTGGTGGTTGGGAATAATTGGTAATGGGTAATTCAATTTGGGATTTGGGATTTTGGTTTGTCTTTAATTTCACTCCCATCTAAAATCTTCTTTCCCAGTCCCTAGTCCCCAGTAAAGAGTCCCCAGTCCCCTTACATACATCCTTACCAAAAATGGCAGCAACTGAATTTGATACAACCCTACCTAGTATTAGACAAATACAAAATTGGATCAAACAAAAAGCCGCAGTCGAATTTAAACTGATGACTGGTGACTTAATCACAGGTAAGGTTTTTTGGCAAGATGGCAATTGTGTATGTATTTTAGACGGTAACAACGAGCAAATTATCGTTTATAAACTTGCGATCGCCTATATGAAACTTCGCCATGAAGCCGCTTGATCCAAAAACTATTTCGACTATTCCCGCCAATTATCTGCTCTTAGAAACTATTCAACGGTTTCTGTTGTTTCATCTCTGATGATGGGAACTACCAGAGGAAAACCGCAAGCAGCTGTAAACACTTGTTGGAGTTGATTCAGGCTTGGTAAGCTACCGCACAGCAGCACTTGATCACCTGTTTTTAACTCCATGTTGCCATGAGGAGAACGGATAAATTTGCCATCTCGCCGAATAGCCTGTACTTTGACCCCATACTGGTCATCACTGGCTAAATTTGCCAAAGTTTTACCCATAATAGGACAGTTAGCTTGGAGATTTAACCACTGACAAGCATTTGTTTCTCCTGGAGCAGCAGCATTACCTTTTGCAAACTCCGCTAAAGCGGCTAATTCTTCTGTTGCACCCACAACTAACAAGCGATCGCCAATCTCTAGTTTAATTTGACTGTTGGGATAATCAATCTCTTTCCCATCAGCACGACGAATAGCCATCAAACTCACCCCGATGAGATAGCGCATATCCGCTTCTTCCAAGGTCATACCAATTAATGGGGAATTAGAGGGTAAGTCATACCAACGACGATTTAAATCGCGGGTTACTTGCTCTAAATGTTGGGAAACCTCAGCAGCAGAACGTTCAGGACGCAAATCTAAATAATGGTCTTTGCGAATTTCCTGCATTTTCTGTTGTACCACCTCTGGCAATAATCCCGCATCTGTCAGTAAATAGGCAGCCATTTCCAGACTAGCTTCAAATTCGGGTTGCACTACTTCCCTTGCACCCAATTGGTAAAGCAACTCAATATTTTTATCTTGGGTAGCGCGGACAACCAAATCTAATTCCGGGGATAATTCCAAAGCGCGTTTTAAGCATAGACGAATACTAGCAGGATCTGGAAGTGCGATCGCCATCCCCTTAGCATGATTCACTCCCGCAGTTTCCAAGACATGAAAACTCACCCCATTACCATAAACATAAGGTATACCTGCTTCTCGTAACTGCTGAATCCGACTTTCTGACTGATCAATCACCACCACAGGTAAATCGTTTTGCTGTAACAAGCGCACCAAATTCTTGCCAATGCGACCATACCCACAAACCACAATATGGTCTTTTCGAGGTAAATCTTCCGCGAAATCACGCGCTTGTTCTTCCACCAAATAAGGTTTTAACCAAGGCATTGACTCGGCAAAATCAAATAAAAATGGTACTAACCGCAATACAAAGGGAGTCAGCATCAAAGTCACGGCGGTAGTTCCCAAAATTAATAGATATACTCGGCGGGAAACCAAGCCCAAAGCCTGACCTTCACTGGCTAAAACAAAGGAAAACTCTCCAATTTGTGCTAATCCTAACCCAACAATCAAAGCTGTTTTCAAAGGATAGCGGAATAACTTCACCAGGGGAGTGATAATTAAAAACTTGCCTAAAAAAACCAAAGCCACCAAACCGAGAATCAATTCCAGGTTATTCCACAAAAACACCGGATCAATTAACATTCCAATGGCAGCAAAAAATAAACTAGCGAAGATATCCCGCAAAGGTTCAACAATAGTCAGGGTTTCGTCAGCATATTCCACCTCCGAAATCATCAACCCCGCCACAAACGCCCCCATCTCGATAGAAAGACCTAAATATTCAGTTAATAGGGCAATACATAAACATAAGGTCACCACCCCCAACAAAAATAACTCCCGGCTTTCCGTGCTTGCCAAGAGTCGCAACAAGGGCGGAATTAACCAAATACCTGCTACCACAGCACCCGCAGCAAATAAACCAATGCGTACCAAAGCCGTCAGCACTGCTATCCCAATGACTTCTCCTGGTTCATGCAAAGCAGGTAATACAGCCAGCATTAATCCCAGGGCTAAATCCTGAACTACCAAAATACCTAGCATCACTTGGCCGTGAGGTGTTTCTGTCTCGTTGCGTTCCATCAAACATTTGAGAACAACCGCAGTGGAAGACAAAGAAAGAATACAACCTAAAAATACGCCTTTAGCTGGTAAAGCCCCCCAAGCACCAGTTAACCCACACACGACAACAGTGATGAGAATGGTGAGCAGAATTTGTAGTCCTCCACCGCCTAAAGCTATAGCCTTCACCTTTTTCAGTTCTGCTAGGGAAAATTCCACACCCAAAGCGAATAGCAAAAAGGCTACCCCAAACTGTGCTAAGGTTTCTACCTGGACAACTTCTTTAATTAATCCCAGTCCCGCAGGACCGACAATCATACCGCCAATTAGATATCCTAGCAAGACAGGTTGTTTGAGGAGGGAGGCCAACAATCCGCCACAAGCAGCAACAGCAAAAACCGAAACCAAATCGACAATTAAGCGAAAATCTTCTTGCACCAGTTTTAATAAGAAATATAAAGACCTTTATTAGTTCAGCATACAAAGTTTTCTCTCTTTCAGGGGAGAGATAGAAATACAAGGGAAAAAAATTTTAGCCTCAAAGCCGCAAATAAAACGAAGTCCCACGTCTCACCTGCTGGTAAGCGTGGGATAAATTTTTGTTTTGGGTGATGACCGATAATTCCTTGATGGTACAAGCCCCCAGATTTATCCGTGAGGTCAATCCAAAATCCAAAATCTAAAATCGGACGACGATTTGACCTCTAAACCAGCTTTAAATCAGGATACTCAGCAAACAAATCATCAGTAGTCAAAGTATCACCTTCAGCTTGGGGAGTCCACAAAACTTCAAGTGCTAAAAGTTGTTCACCAGGAAGACTACCAATTTGCCGCAAAGCTTGACGTAAATCATCGGCGTTGTTCATTGGGGGAATCTCCCATTTACCCAAGGTTGCAGCTAATAAGGTGACAATAATATATTCTCCTGGTCCTTCACTAATCAGACGGGTAGGGTTATCCACATCACCTGGTAATTCTTGAACCAAAACAGATTTTAGCTGGTTGTTGACATTAGAAAGGGTTTCTTCGCTAAATTTGCTGCGTTCAGCTAGTGACAAGCGGTTAAATTGAGATTCTGCGGAGTTTAACTTGGCTTGTTGCGTACCACCACCAGCATATACCCAATATTCAGGATGACGCAGTAAAGCTAGACTGGCTTCTTGTAAGATTTCTGCTTTTCCTGCTGGGGTGTTGGTATCAGCTTTTTCAGCTATTTGGTTGAGTTCTGTTTGTAAACCTCTAGCTTGTGCTAATAAACCAACTTGTAACCGGGTTACGGAAACTGTGGGGTTGCTGTTGTAAGCTATTTCTTCAGTGTCTCCACTGCTGACACGGCGGAAGGTTTGGACTAAAAAGTTAGCGATCGCCAAGAAGATCAAAATTGTAAATACACTACCAAAACCTCCCCCAATACCCCAAAAAGGAATCAGGAACGGAAAGCCAAAACCACCACCAGGATAATATCCCCCACCGCCACGAGGCGCATAGGTGCGTGGTGCATAAGTTCGGCTAGAAGGCATTCTAAAAGAACCCCCACCGATACGTCCACCAGAACGTGCGGCTAAAGCACCATCAGCATTACCTAAAGCTAACGCCAGCACCAAACCCAAGACACAGGAAATTTTGAACAGGGGTTTCAGGATTTGTTGTATTTTTTTACGCATAATCAATTGGGGAAAAACAGTATTTTTAAGATTGTTCTCCCACTGCTAGGAATTAGAACAGGTGGGACACAATAGCCACAATCACATCAAGGAAGAGATTGTCAGCCATATATTTAATCTACCGCTTATTCTCTCAGCTTGGCAGTGAATAGAGGGGTGATTCCTTGGTTGATAACCGTACTGTAAAACATCCTAGCAATAGGAAAACTTGGGAATCAATTAATTATTCCCTTCTCAGGGTCATACCATATTCATTAGCAATAATTTTAACAGAATACTGACAAACTTTTAGTCAAATTATTTCTAATCTGGACTATTTTTTTCCGGATAGGAAAAGAATATTCAGCACATATTGGCAAGGGGGTTTAAGTAATCAGTTATCATTTATCAGCCATCAGTTAAAAGTTTTATGACTTGATTTACAGTCTTCGTAATTGATACCTTATAAAAGGATTCCTGGTACTAGTTTTGTAGTAAAGTTAACACAAATAATAATGGTGGCAATTATCTTAACTTAAAATTCTTAGAAGTATAGAAAAATCATTCTTTTGGTCTAAAACCTATGATATAAAGTATCAAATATCAAATTTTATCTGGCATTTTGGCATGAATTTTAGCGAAATTCAAGCTAATTTATTAATATCAGCTAGACTTAGTAATTTATCCAGCATTCTCTCAATAATTATCTGGACTATACAGTGATACAATCTAGCTTCGTTTCGTCATTATGAACAATCCTCATTGGGTAATAAATTGGCAGAAAAATCAATTTTTGACTTAGATATTACCAATTTTTGAAACCAAATTTGGGGTAGTGAATATTTGAGAATTTTCAAGATGTTAAATTGATAAGGCATTTTCATCCTGATAATAATTGGATTTTGAGATGAAACTTACCCTATCATCTAAGCAAGTATTGTATTGTTTCTTTGATTGAACAGAATTGAATATAAACAATCAAAAAATAGGTTAAAGATTTGAAGTTTATTTATCAACTTGAATCATGGAACATATTTCACAACTAGGGACACAGATTAGGGAGAAAACTGCTTATCCAGATATCCTAGTTATCTCCCATACATTTCAGCCCCAAGAAGCTGTAATTGGAGAATATGTCTATAATCGTTGTTTGCAAGATCCAGATAGAGTGATTGTAATGGCTGCTGGCTGCTGTGGAGATAAAATATTTGATCAAGCACAACAGTTTCCAGTTTACCGTTGGCCTAACTTTTGTCCTGGAAGAGATTTCTTTTTTGGAAAATTTTTCAGCAAAATATTCAAGCCTTTTTTCAATATTGTTTTTTCTTTATTACTTGCTATCAAACTATATTTTCGCTACCATTATCGCTACATTGAATGGTGTCATGGTTACGATTTTCCTGCCCTATTATTACTCAGTTATATCTTACCTATTCGCTTTTTTATCTACCTCCACGGTAATGATTTAGCTGATATTTCTCGTCATTTTTTATGGCGATCGCTATTTAAATTTACCCTCAAACGAGCCGAAGGAATTGTTTGTAACAGTTCCTCTATTAGAGAAAATTTAAGAACTACTTTTCGGTTAGATACTCCTACTCATGTAATTAATCCAGTAGTTAGACCAGAAAAATTTGGTACTTCCAGTAGTCTCAGTCATCTGGATGATTTACGTGTTCGCTTACGTCAGACTTACAATATTTCCGAAACTGCAATTGTCATTCTTTCTGTTGGTAGATTAGTTAAACATAAAAACTTTGACCAAGTAATAGATAATATCCCTTTATTATTAACTGTTGGTGTCGATGTTCATTACATAATTTGCGGACAGGGACTTTATGAACAAAAGCTAAAATTGCAAGCCCAACGTTTGCGAGTAGAAAAAAGAGTGCATTTTGCTGGCCATGTCCCTGAACGGGAATTAGCCGATTATTATGCAGCTTGTGACATTTTTGCGATGCTGACTTTGGAGGAAGACAAAACCAACAGTATAGACAATTTGGAAATGGTTCACCTAGAAGCAGAATACTTTGGTAAACCTGTGATTGCCTCTCGCTTAGGGAGTATTTTAGATGCAATCCATCATGAAGAAAACGGTTTGTTGGTAAATCCCGATTCTGGTTATGAAGTTTTACAAGCTTTCAAACGTTTGTGTCAAAATAAACAGCTACGGGAAAAACTCGGTCGTCAAGGACAAGAACTAGCCAAACGCAAAACCTATCACCGTTGGTTATATAATCCCGAATCTCGTTATTCTTGTTTGTTAAATTAGGGGACTGGGGATTGGGGACTGGGGAAAAATGACAACTAATAACTGATTAACCTCCACCGACGATGGTAACAACTTCCAAGCGATCGCCATTTGCGATTTTAGTTTCTGACCAAAATTGACGGTGTAAAATTTCACCATTATATTCCACCGCCACCAACCGGGGATTAAAACCCAACTGCTGAAGTAATTCCGGTAAAGGCGTTTGGGATAAACAATTGTGAGTTTCCCCATTAACTTGTAAAGTGATTTGATCAGACATAATCGTAATTCGTAATTCGTAATTCGTAATAGGTAAAGACTTTTTACCCAATCCCCAATCCCCAGCTTACTTCCGATACAACTGAGAAATAAAGTATTGTGTGACTAAAGTAGGCTGTTCGGCGTGCATGAGCGATCGCACCACAGCAACCCGTTGCGCTCCCGCATTAATGACATCATTAATATTATTTGCATCTATTCCTCCAATCGCAAACCAAGGAATTGGACAATTTTTAGATGCATAGCTCACATAATCTAAGCCTACTGCGGCTTTACCTGCTTTGGTTGGGGTTTCATACACTGGACCCACACCAATATAATCTGCACCTTCAGTAATTGCCCCTTGCATTTCTTGGGGATTTGTGGTAGAGCGACCGATCAATCGCTGGGAACCCAACAATTGACGTGCTACAGCAATAGGCATATCTTGTTGTCCTAAATGTACCCCATCCGCATCTACAGCCAAAGCCAAATCTACCCTATCGTTGATAATGAACAAAGCGCCATAATCATGACATAACTGCCGAATTTTCCTAGCTCTTTCCAAACGAATCACATCATCAGCAGTTTTTTCTCGATACTGGATTAATGTTAATCCACCTTTAAGAGATGCTTCCACAGTTTCCAGCAGATTGTCTACTGGGGATGTTACCAAATACAAATGCGATCGCCACAGTAATTGATGGCGTTGATAACCCATCAAATTGCTTTCCAGCGTATACACCTGATAGCGCATTTGCTTAAAAGCTTTACCCATTTGGGCATCTTCCAGCTTGCTATATTCCTCTAATACCCTCAAAGCTTCTTGAACACGGCAAAAATTAGCTTGTAACAAAGATGTAATCGAACTTCGTTGTTCTTCTTGGGGATGGGTTAAATCAGTACCAGCATCACCAGGTGTATCTCGCGCTGATCTAATTTGTGACGTATGCCACCTACTCACCTCTTGACGTAGGTGCTTACAGACTTCAGCTAAATTGGCATCATTTAGACCAAAACGACACCATTCTTCAATAATTCGCAACCCTTCACGAGCGCGGTCTAAATTTACGTCTAAAATACGATAAACCACTTGTTGTATTTGCTGTTTTTGGCTGTGGGCTTCGACCATTAAAATAACCCCGCTTGTAGTTCCACAGGAACCTCTAGCCTGTTACGTAATATGTGCATGATTAAATATTTACTAATTAAACTGTATGAAAAATAGCCAATTGGTGAAAATATGAGAATATTATCGACATGATCGGTTGGGCGTATAAAAATTCATGGTGTGTTTTTCAGGAGTTATATAAAGTTCATGTCTCCCCTTAAATGGTTTCATAAGCGTTTAGTAGATATCCTGTCAACAAAACTGATGTGTGCTGAACTAGTCAGACCTTCAGTTTTGCCCTCCTCAATATTAAGTTTTAGCGTTGCTTTAGGAATAGGGAGTATAGCACTTTTAGACACAAATTTTAGCAGCGCCATTGCTCAGATTACCATCAGAACAGAACAGAAACTCAACGGTGAGAGAACAATTTCTCCAGTTAACCTTCTATTTGTCAACCCAAATCTTGGCAATGATCAAGGTGGGAATGGTAGTGAACTCGCTCCTGTTAAGACAATTACTAAAGCCTTGCAACTGGCACAAGCAAATACTGTAATCATGCTTTCTCCTGGTACTTACAGCCCCAACACAGGAGAAATATTTCCTTTGATGCTCAAACAAGGTGTAGCTATTCAAGGAAATACTGCTAACAACGGTGGAAGTGTAAACATTATAGGCGGTGGTGATTATCTCAGTCGCAGCTTTGGTAGTCAAAGCGTGGCTATTGTTGGTGCAAATCAAGCCAAATTAAGCGGTGTGACAGTCACCAATAGCAACAATCGTGGTTATGGTTTATGGATTGAATCTGCTAATACTGTAGTTGAAGAAAATACATTTACTAGTAATACCCAAGATGGAATTTCCATTACTGGTAATGCTACTCCCTCCATTAGCAGAAATTATTTTCATAGCAATGGTGCTAATGGAATTACAGTTTCTGGTGATTCTCGTCCTGAAATTCGGGAGAATGTCTTGCAGCGCACAGGTTTCGGTATCAATATTGCTCAAAATGCTGCTCCTGTAATTGTTGGTAATCAAATTTTGGACAACAGATCAGGGATTATAGTTCAAGCGAATACCAGCCCAGTTTTGCGGAATAATCTTATTCAAGGTAGTCAAGAAGATGGTTTGGTGATCATTGCCCAAGCTACACCAGATTTAGGCAGTAGTCGAGAAGCTGGTGGGAATGAATTTAGAAATAATCGACGGTACGATATTAACGCCAAAGCTGCCAAACAAGTAATTTATGCTTTCGGTAATAACCTGGCCAAAAATCGCATTCTTGGTAATGTAGATACTAGCGGTAGAACACCAGCAGCAATTATCAGGAGTTCTGTATCTATTTCTGGATCTGTACAGGAGATACCTACAAACCGAGAAATAGTTTTTGCTGCTCCCAACCTTCCTAAAAGTTTTAACTCGTCTGGTATGATTTTATCCAGTAGCAGAAATCAACCCCCAAATAGTCAATTACCACAGCTATCGGTTACTGCTGTAAGGGGTTTTTTACCCAGCAATAATTCCCAACCTAGCACTGAGGAAATTCAGAACAACCCGCAATTAAATTATGTGCAAGTTGAACCGGGAGTAATTGAATTTGTTGCACCTCAACTCAGCAGGAATCAACAGTCCTACAACCCTACTGTTATTACTAATTCCCCAACAATAACAGCATCTAGAGGTTATACAGCTAGATCAGGTATACGTTATCGTGTCATAGTTCCAGTGATAAGTGACGCACAACAAGAATTAGTGCGTTCTGTAGCTCCTGATGCTTTTCCTAAAGTCTCACAAGGTATTAGAGTTATGCAAGTGGGAACTTTTAGCAATCAAGAGAATGCCCTGCAAATGGTTCAAATCTTAAATAGCAAGGGTTTGAGAGCCATTATTAACGAGTTGAATTAATTGGTCAGTTGTCATTGTTCCGCAATTACCAATTACCAATTACCAATTACCAATTACCAATTACCAATTACCTAAAGAGCAAATTCTGGCTGTTCGCTGGTCATTGCTTTGAGTTTAGATGTAAAGGACTCAGAGCGATCGCTCCTTTGGGGAGTAAATTGTCCAATTGGGGGATTATTGGCATTTGCTGGCATCAATTGGGGTACTTCATTTGTCTCTTTAGACAAACTTCCCTGAGTCATTAACTTTTGACTCACAGATGCTGCTAACTGTCTTTTGCTAGTAGTAGCAGCAACTTTAAATGAGGGAGATGTTAACACCTCGACTTGTTGCTCCTCATTTCCTAGATATCGGGATGTAGTATGACTTTCTAGGTAATAATTGTCTACTTTAGGTGGTAATAGTGCAGTGCTAGTATTTTCCCTTAGTTCACTTGGGTTTGCTTGTGGTAGTGATGGTAAAACGGGTGGAGAGATTTTGGTTAAGCTTTCTGGAAATTTGCTGCAAATTAGCCGTTCAAATTCCATGTTGAAATGATAAATCACCTGGCCTCGCCGTTGCCAAAAAGTTAATAGTTGTTGTACTGATATCGCTTTATATCTTCCTTGATACAGAGCTTCAATTACTGCTAAATGTAACCAATTATGTGGGTAATCTTTTCGCCAACAGTTAATTAACTCACTGGCACTATACCCATTGAGGTCAAAACTATAGTGGACTAATAAGTTGACAGCCAATTCGGCGCAGGTGTTTGGGGATGTTGTTAGCATGGGATTTTATTTCCAGGCAATAGGTATAAATATTTCACCCATCGCATCTAGCTTAACGTCTTTTTAGCTACATGATAATGTTTTCACGAGCCGCAAATTTGTTAATTAGTGTTTTTCATTCTACTTGTCAATCGCCATTATGCAAAATAATTAAGTATAACTTAAGCACTAGACAAAATTACCATTAAATGCAGGTAATGGGAACTGGGTAGTAACTGAACATCTGTGTAAATGTTAACTGTGAACTGAATGAATGGGTTTGGTACGCTTGAGGGCGACTAATGCCTGATAGATCATAGCTGCAACTTCGGCGCGTGTGGCATCTCTAGTGGGTGCAAGTAGTTTTTTGTCTGGATAATTGACAATAATGTTTTGTTGGGTGGCGGTGGCGATCGCTGTTTTGGCGTATTCAGGAATAGATTTCCTATCAGTGTAGGCAATTAACAAATCACTATTAGCTGCTGGTAATCCCAGTCCGTTGACTAAAGAAACAATTACCTGTATTCTCTGTACATTTTGATGAGGGCGAAAAGTGCGATCGCTAAACCCACCTACAAAACCAGCACTAGCAGCTATTTGAATGGCCTTAGCTGCCCAAAAATTGGCGGGAACATCTGTAAATTCAGTTGCTGGGCGTTTAGGCGTAGGGTTAAAAGCAGCCGCGATTAAAGCCGTATATTGGGCGCGAGTCATGGGTTTATCTGGTTGGTAACTGCCATCAGCAAAACCTTGAGTTAAATTCATACTCACTAAAGCCCGAATAAATGGTTCAGCCCAATGTCCTACTAAATCAGAAAATGAGGGAATTTCTGTATCTGGTTTGACAATGTAGGGAGAAGGAATAACTTCTGCTGCACCTCTGGCCACTAAAGCTTGATAAATTAACGCTGCTACTTCTGCACGAGTAATTTCTCGTAAGGGTTCTAATAGTTCTAGTTGCGGATAATTGAGTATCAGCAGTTTTTGAGTAGCAACTGTCACCGCATTAATGGCATAACTAGGAATTTGGGCGCGATCGCTATACACATTTAATCCATTAGGATTGCTACCACTGAATTTTAAACCATTAACAATTGATACTATAGCTTGCACCTTGGTTAAATTTTGTCCTGGTCTAAAAGTACCATCGGGAAAGCCACTCAAAAAGCCTGCGTCAGCAGCATTAGCAATGGCGGAAGCTGCCCAAAAATCGGTTCTGACATCTTTAAATTTATTCAGGTTGCTACTAGCAGATAGCAAAAAAGTCTTAGTAATTAAGGCTGCATACTGAGCGCGGGTAATTGGTGTAGCTGGTTGAAAACTGCCATCAGGAAAACCACTGATAAAACCTTTATTTACCAACGCTTCCACAAAAGCAACCGCCCAATGTCCATCTAAATCTGAAAAACTGGTACTAATAATTTGGCTAGGAGTATCAGCTGTAGCAGCGAGAAATTCTACCAACCCTTTCACCTGGGTAGGACTCAACTGATTTCCTACAGAAGTGATTTTTTGAGATGATAAATTTTGAATATCAAAGTCTTTTTGATCACGAAAAATATTATCAGCCGGATCTTGAGGTTTACCCAAATCAGGAACAGCATTACCATTTATCAACAAACCACCTTGGGTATTTTGGTGAATCAAATTTCGTCGTAATACGGGACTAGCATCACGAGATAGGGCAACTGCTATCCGATTATTGGTAAGTTTATTATTAGCCAGTAGCGGGGCTGCAAAATCGCTCAGAGCTATCCCTACAGGGTTATTTTCAAACACATTTCTCAACACTTCCCCTTTGCTATAACGTGCCATCATTAACCCACTAGCAGCATTTTGTACAAACAAATTATCTAAAATTGCAGGTTTGGCTTTACCCGTGGCAAATATCCCTTCTCGGCCACATTTACTGAAAGTATTATTGGCTAAAGTCGGTGCTGTTGATTCAATCCAAATGCCAGTACCTTTAGAAACAGGATTGCTCACAGTTACACCTAACAGACTGGCATCACCTAATAATAACAGGGTGATATTTTGCATCCCAAAACTGGGACTTTGATATTTACCACTTCCAGAAATGATAATTCCCTGACCTTTGTCAGATTCGTTACCTACAACTAGCATTTCCCCAGGAATAATCAGCGGGAAAACCTCACCAGTAGAACTGCTATAAGTTCCTAATCCTAACTGTATAATTCCAGGTGCTGTAGTAGCTTTTAAGGCACGTGTGATAGTTTTGAATGGACTCAACCGAGAGCCAGTATTAGTATCATTACCTATGACAGAATTTACGTGGAGTGTCGCAACGGCCATAATAGTTCAGAATTTATAATTTATACATTATAATAATTCAGGATTCAAAATTCGTATAGAGTTCCCCAATTTATAAAAAACAGATTTATAAAAAAATATATTATGTCATTTTCAAAAAAACTTGATGATATGAGCATATATAAAATTTGATAAACAATCCCAGACTTCTTAAAAAAAATGATTTATAAAAACATGGTTTCTCTTTTGCTGGTGTTGCTAATTAATAAACATAGTTAGTTTTTTAGATGTTAGTCAGGTGTTTAGCTGATAAGAAACTTTAGTTCTGAGTTGAGAGCTTCAGTCAAAAAAAAGATGTTTTTAAAAGATGCGTAGCAGGAAAAAACAGTGTCATTATTTCAATCTCATGTTTTTAAACATGAATTTTTTTTGTTCACTGTTCCCTCTGAAGGCTTAATATTATGTCGATAATTTGCTTTATTGGGACTACTAATTTTTGGTTGGGGTTATTTATTAACAGGACTTACGCAACTGGCACATTGGTAGGGTGCGTCAGGTTGCATAAATCCTGCAAATAAACAGATTGTTGATATCTGACGCACCCTACAACAGATTTTTGGTGTGACACTTGCGTAAGTCCTAATTAAGCCATTTTTAGGTAAAGTTTTTATTTTGCACCAAGTCGCAAAGTTGATTTTTTGTTTGACTATAAGTTTTGTGAGTATTAATATCTATATGAACTCATGAATGTTTAGCTATATGTATTTGAGTTGCAGCACTTAATAAACATACTTGCTATGATGGCAAGAAAAGTTGCTACTAATTGCTTTAATTATTACTATAAATGTAAATAATTAGCACAAAAAGGTTTATACCTAAATAAAAAGGAAATAACTAAGCTAAGCGAATTGATGTAGCACAACCTCGCATAGAATTTGTATGAGGATAACAAAATAATGGCCACTTATCTTATATCCAATAACTACTGAATCTTGAATTTTGGATTGATAAGTACCCGTATTTATGCCAATCAATCATTAAGAAAATATAAAATACTTGAGTTGTAAGATAGAAATTTGTACTTTTATAAAGTATAATTAAGGAAATGATAAACAAACCTAGTTCGGCAAAATATAGACTTGGTTTGCTACACAGTAACTAGATATGGGTAAAGCTTCATTATTTCTTTTAGTCAAAACCAAAAGAAAATCAGCAACCTACCCAGATTTGTCAGTAGTAAAATTGAATACTACTAAACTACTTAACTAACAATCAGGTTGTCAGTTAAGAAACAAACAACCAAAATTGTCAAATTCCCAGTTTTAGAGGCAAAAAAAGGCGTGGGTCAGTATCAACCTGCTCAACTAAAGCAGTATAATCCAGACGCGATCGCTCGTTACTATCGTTACCGTCCCTGGTTAGCTTGGGGCAGACTGCTGAAAATCATACTCTCTTTTGTAGGCTTTATAATCAGCCTCAAGTGGGATGAATGGCAAAATCAAGTTGAGCAGAATCAGGGTAAACGAGCTACCCAGTTAAGAAAACTGCTAACCAACCTGGGTCCTACATTTATTAAAGTCGGTCAAGCTCTTTCTACTCGGCCAGACTTAATCCGCAAAGATTTTTTAGCAGAACTAATAAAGTTACAAGATCAGCTACCACCGTTTGATAATGACTTAGCGAAACACATTATTGAAACTGAACTTGATCGACCCATTGAAGAGATATTTAGTGAATTATCTCCCAAACCTGTAGCAGCTGCTAGTTTAGGTCAAGTATATCGGGGTCGTTTAATCAGTGGTGAGGAAGTAGCGGTAAAGGTACAACGCCCGCACTTACGTCCAGTGATTACAAAGGACTTATATTTAATGCGTTGGGCAGCCAGTTGGCTGAGTCCTTGGTTGCCCCTCAATATTGGACATGATCTGAGATTAATTGTGGACGAGTTTGGTATTAAGTTATTTGAAGAAATTGATTATATCAATGAAGGTCGTAATGCTGAGAAATTTGCGAGTAATTTCCGCGACGACCTCCAAGTAAAAGTACCATCTATTTACTGGCGTTATACCAGTCACCGAGTTTTAACTTTGGAATGGATTAACGGCTTTAAACTCACCGATACTCAAAGTATCAGCCAAGCAGGTTTAGATCCCGAAGCAATTATTCAGATAGGTGTTACCTCTGGTTTGCAACAATTGTTAGAACATGGATTTTTTCATGCTGATCCCCATCCCGGCAATTTATTTGCTGTTGCCGATGGTCGGATGGCTTATATCGACTTTGGCATGATGGATCAGTTGGAGCAAACCACAAAAGAAACATTAGTAGATGCGTTGGTGCATCTTGTCAATAAGGATTACACCGACTTAGCGGAAGACTTCGTAAAACTGGGCTTTCTCGCTCCAGAAACAAATATTACCCCAATTGTTCCAGCCTTAGAATCGGTTTTGGGTAATGCCATTGGCAAAAATGTTAAGGAATTTAACTTTAAAACTATTACTGATGAATTTTCGGAATTGATGTATGAATATCCTTTCCGAGTTCCGGCCAAGTTTGCTTTAATTATTCGTTCCCTGGTGACACAGGAAGGTATTGCTCTGAGTCTCAACCCCAACTTTAAAATTGTGGAAGTAGGTTATCCCTACATTGCTCGTCGGTTATTGACAGGGGAATCTCCAGCATTAAGACGGCGGTTATTGAACGTGCTATTTAAAGATGGTAAATTTCAATGGCAGAGGCTAGAAAATTTAATTTCCATTGCGCGGACTGATGGAGAATTTGATGTTTTACCGACAGCGCGAATGGGGTTGCAATTTCTATTATCTGAAGAAGGTAAATTTCTGCGTCGTCAGTTAGTGCTGGCTCTGACTGAAGATGATCGCTTGCACACCGGCGAAGTACAACGTTTGTGGGATTTAGTTAAAGATGACTTACCACCAAATCGGTTATTAGATGTAGCCGTTGGTATTTTAACAGAGTTATCTAGGGAAGGTGTAGCGGCTATTTTGCCAAAAGCCCCGTCTCTGATTTCTTTCACTGAAAACCAGTAAAAACCTAAAAATTGATTTAATAACAATCAGGATTTTTCATGTATTATTACTCTCTGCAACCGCCTTATATCCTACTTTTAGTTGGATTTTTCACAGCATTAACTTCTGGTTTAGCCTTGTCTGGAACCTTAAAAGTAATTGTCCAAAAATGGCCGAGTGTTCCCCAAGAAACTATTAAATCTAGTGCTTCTTTAAAACAATTATTAGTACCATTTATTGGTATTACGGTTGGCGTTTGTTTATTTATGTCTTCTGGGTTAGAGATATTTGGTTTTCCTGCTTCACTGGCTTTAGGGGTTGGTTTACCTTTGAGTTTGCTAACTTGTTTGTTTGTGTGGTTTCAGTTAGGCAGTTTGCTGGAATTTGCCAGCAGTCGAGGAATGCAATCTCTGGATTTAGATTCTTGGTCTTAAATAACAATTGATTTAAGAGGATGTTTGAAAAGTTTTCGGCGAATATAATTCGCTACTACACAAGCGAAGTCCACCTTCGTGGACTAATGAAAAATCAAGGCTTCTGAACCCACGAAGGTGGGTTTTGTCTGTGTAGCCGCGTTCGCGAAGCGTGCCGGAGGCATCTTTATAATCGCCCAGAGAGTATGAATTTAGACTTTTCAAACACCCTCTAACCAAAGAATAATCATTTATTCCCACTTCCTACAGGGAAAAAATAAGTTTTTAGGAAGTAATTGTTATTTATTTACTTCCTAAATTCACTACATATAATAGAAATTAAAATTCTTTAAGGCCATAAATCTAGCTCTATTTAATCTATAGTGATAACCAAACCTCTTTTTAAATTTATCCCAACTAGTTAGCTGGTTACTTGCATGGGAAGCATCTAGATGTTGAGTAACTTTTTTTAGTTCTTGCCAACCATCATTATTAATCTTCCATCCCATTTTGGCAACAGCTAAACCCATAGTATTACCTTGACCGGCATGAACACCGTTTAATTTTAAATACCTGCCAATCATATCCCAAAGTTGAAGAAACTCTATTTCTCTACCTTGATCTTGAGTTACAATAAACAAAGATTCTCCCAGAAATTCTGCTGTTTCTAAATTTATATTTAACTTTGATGCTACCTTTCTGATTGGTATTAATCTTTCAGGAGTATATTTACTTACGTGAGCAATCAAATTTTCATGATATCCGACATTAAATCCTGGGTTCCACTGTATATCATCTGGAATATGATCTACGATTTTGGTATCAGCATCCAAAAAAATGACAGTTTCAAATTTTGAGAAAGCTTCTGCTATTACCAGTCGCTTATCATGATAACAATGGAGAATTCCTTCTTGTTGATGTTGAAAAGCTAATGTATTATGAGTTTGGCTAAAATCTTGAGGTTCATCTGTATAAATGACCAAATAAGTACCGGGAGAGTATTTTTCTAAATCTTCAGCTAGTTGCTGAGTAAGAAGACGATATTTCTTACCCAAGGCTAGTGTGCAGAAACAAAAATTTTTTTGTTCTTGACTCATAAGTATAAGTACCCAGATTATTTTTGCAATAATTATAACTTATTTTTCAGTTGCCTCAGTTGATTTTTGACATCATCAATAGTTTTCGATAACTTTTCAGTAAAGACTACCCTGTAGAAAAAATTATGTTACAATAGGTACTGATTTAAATACATAGTACACTAGTACAGTAAGGCGGAAATGAACCAACCATTCCCAATCTCTGAAAAGCTTACTCTGTATTTGTTTTGACTTTTGACTTTTGATTTTTGACTTTTGACTTTCGCGAAGCGGTACTAGCTATAGTTTTTATAGAAGAAAATGAATCAAGAACAAGAATTTTGCTTTTGTACGTTAGCATTGGGTAAGAGGTATCGTTCTCATACTTTGTTGTTAGCTCAAGATATTGAAAAATATTCTCCCGGAACTAAATTTGTAGTCTTGACTGATCAACCACAGGAATTTAGTAATTATTCTCATATCTTAGCCTTTAAACACCAACAGAATAGTATTGGTTGTTATCATGATAAAAGGTTTGTTATTGCCCAAGCACTAGAACTTTTTAACACCTGTATATTTGTAGATGCAGATATCAGGATTTTAGAGAAAGTATCACCAGATATGGAGTGGTTACCTGGAGTCACGGCCAGAAGTTGTGCCAGCATAGTGAAACACAACAAAGAGTATATTGGTTCAGTGAAAGATCCTGCATCTAAAGCACGTAGATTCAAGGATTTAGAGATTATTGATCGTATTGCCAAAAAGCTAGATTTAAACTTAGAAGATACGAACATTAAGTTTGTCATGGAGATGCTATTCGTAGTTACCAAGCAAGATGGTAAAGAGAGAGAATTTATTAATCATTGGGAAAAAATCGCCCTTTATTGTGAATTAAACAATTTTTATAATGCGGAAGGATATGCAATAGGATTAGCTGCTGCTAAAGCCGGATTAGTAGTTAGATGGGATTCTATGGATGGTCTGGTTTATTTTAAAGACTGGATTGAAAGACAAAAAATTAAAAAGGGTCAAGCAAATCCAGAAGATTCACTCGTATATTTTCAACAACATGAAGTAATTGAATGCCGTCAGAAAACTTTGCTACAAAAAATAATTAATAAACTAAATAAGTTTATTAGTTATTATTATCGTTCCTTTGTTTTAAAACTGATAGTATTGAAGGATTTTAATTTTTATTATCGCTAATTAATTAACATGAGTATTAGTATACAGAGATTAAAATAATGAAAACTAAAGTCTTTCTGATTTGTAGTGGTCTTGGTCATGTAATGCGTGGATATGAGTCTTTTGCTTCACAAGTATTTCAGGAATTATCAAAAGAAAGCTCCATAGATATTACCCTGTTTAAAGGCGGTGGTGAAGCCAAAACAAAAGAAATTCCTTTGTGGAATTTACCCCGCTATACTAGAACAGCTTGCCGAATAGCAAAATATACAAAAACAAGTTCCTATTTTATAGAACAAGTAACATTTTTCTTGAGTTTGCTACCTTATATCCATCGTCATAAACCCGATGTAATTTACTTTAGTGATAATGACATTGGTAATCTATTAGCTAAGTGGAGAAGTTGGACAAAGCAAAAGTATAAACTACTTTTTTCTAATGGCGGACCAGTGAAACCCACAGAGCCTATTTTCATGAACTGTGATCTAATACACCAAATTGCCCCCAAGCATTTTCAGACTGCTATGAATGCGGGAATACCCAAGGAAAAACAGATTGTTATTCCTTATGGTGCAGAGATGACACCTGAATTACAAACACTTTCACCTTCTGAAAAACAGGCTTTAAGACATAAATTAGGGTTGGCTGAAACAATACCTTTAATTTTATCAGTAGGTGCTATTAGTAGAAGCCATAAACGGATGGATTATTTAATTCGTGAAGTGGCTAGTTTACCTAAACCACGCCCCTATCTTTTATTACTAGGTCATCAAGATGGAAAATCTTCAGAAATTATTGAATTAGGTAATAATTTATTAGGTGTTGATAAATTTCAAGCTAAAACTGTAGCACCCCATGAAGTAGCAAACTATTACAAAGTAGCAGATATATTTGTTCTAGCTTCCCTGAGCGAAGGATTAGCAAGAGTGTTTTTAGAAGCTATGTCCTATGGCTTACCCTGCATTGTGCATGATTATTCAGTTACCCGTTATGCTTTTGGTGACCAAGGTTATTTTGGTGACTTTACGCAAGAGGGTAGCCTAGCAGAATTAACCAAGCAAGTTCTGTCCGCTGATGGAGAAAAATCTAAGTTTGATGAGCGTCATTGCTTTATTTATGAACGGTTTAGTTGGGATAAACTATTACCTAATTATGTTGAAATGATACATAATTTAGCAAATGCTCAATAACTGTAAAACTGAATTTCTCTCCAAGGAAAAAGTTTTAAGCTGACACAACGTGATTTTTCAAAAGTGATTTTTCAGTTGTCTTAGTTTATTTTTTACATCATCAATAGTTTGTTGTAGGTTACTTTTTGGTATAGGTGCAGGAATATTTGCAGTCGGGATGCCTGGATTTAAGTTTCGATAATATTCCCAAGTTTCCCAGTAGGGACAACCAGGTTGAATTCTAATACCTGCCCAGTGGAGGTATTGTAAAGGTTGGTTAACTGTCGGATCAAATAAAAAGTTTCCCTGCGTTTGAAAATGAGGAGTTCCCGCCCAATTTCCAGGTGCTTTACCTTCTCGGCGCACAATATTAAAGCGGCGGGGAATTCGCTTCAGTAACATATAGTTAATAATTGGTTGGTCAGAGGTTTTTTCGGAAAAATCAAAATATTGTGTTTTTGCTGCACATTCAGCAAATATTTCATATAATTCTGCTTCCGAAATTAAGTTTTTCTTAGACCCCCAAAAACCACCATTAAAAATGTCTTTGACTTCGGTTTCGTTAAATACTTTATCTGCTAATACTTGAGAACTAAAAACGTTTTTTATTCCTCCTAGATGTTGATAATCACAACAAATAAAATCAGTATTTGCTAAGTAATTAAGATTGTCAATAATTTTTTCAAAGACAACAATATCAGTGTCGATATACAAAAATTCATCAAATGGACCAAACCAGCAAGCTTGTTTGCGGAATTGATTAGGACGCGCAAAAAATTGTCCTCCGAAAGTCTCATATAGTTTTTGAGAAAGACGGTCGATAAAATCTAAATCTTCATAGATTTTTACGCCGTAATTTTGGCTGAGACTATCTGCAATGTGGTGATAATTATCATCATAAGGAATCATGACGATAGGAGTATCAGCATCATGTAATCGGATACTATTGAGTAGTGCGATCGCTTGATCTGTCACCTTATCATTAGCAATGATATAAATTCCCCTGTTCATTCAATTAAACCTCTATTTTTTAGCTAATCCTAACTTTTTCAAAATCCGTGTACCTAAACTGGGAGGAGCATTATAAGCTTTAGCTTTGGTTGTGAATTTTGGACGCTGTTCCGGTTCGTACAAATAGCGATAGTGTAGAAAAGTATCTCGATAAGGAAAATCAATATTTTCACCAGCACAAACTCGACTAAATAATTTGGAAGATAAACCTATATAATGCAAGTAAGTAAGTTTATTTCCCCGGTCGTACAGAATTTGATCTCTATTTTCAAAATGTAGGGAAGTTACACAGCAACCTGTGGCGTTTTTTTCAGGTAAGCTGAGAGCGAAATTATAGCTAGAAATACCTGAGCGCATTACCATATAATTGAGAATTGTTTGGTCAGGAGCCATATCATAGAGAACTTCTGCTTCTCCCTGACGCAAGTAATCCAATAAAATTTCTCGCTGTTGATTAGGGAATATATCTTTTTTAGAACCATAAAAACCAGAACAAAATATTTCTGTTTGCAATCTTTCTGGGGCAAATAATTCTTTTAATTTAGTGGATGATACGCTGTAAACATGAGATAAATCTTTAAATTGAAAATCATACACTATCCAATCATTGTGATTTAGCTGATTAAAAATATGATCTAATGGACTCATTAATAAAGTATCAGCATCCATATAAACAAAGCGGTCAAAAGGTGCATCGAAAGCACAATAACGGCGATGAGTTCCTACTCGATGATATTTACTACTCCCTATTTTTTGCCAATGTGTTTGAGCGGTAGGATGGGTATCCCAAATATCTTTGACAAATTGATCCCATTTTTGAATGGAATCTTGGTTGTTATAAAGTGTTACATGAGGACGGTGAACAAGTTCAGCAGCAATTTTCTCTGTATTGTCATCATAAGGATAGATACATACAGGCATTTTCTGACCATAAATTGCTTCTATACTGTTGAGTAGAGCAATGAGTTGGTCATAAACTTTGTCATTAGCAAGAGTACAAATACCATCCATATATAAATCCTAATATTTACATTTATTAAATTAAATTAAGAACATTTGGTAACAAATTCTGATAGCCATTCTAGTAAGTTTAGTTTGTGTAAGATAATTTGTCTAGCTTCGGCGATCGCATCTTTGGCAGCATACCAAGCATCAAGACTAGAAGTTACTTCTTGAATATAAGCAATTCCTTTATCATCTAAACTGGGTAATCTTAAAAAACTCCCTGGTGGTAAAAGTTTATCTGCTGCTGGTCCACCGTAATAAATTGGTAAACACCAAGCTAGTAAACTATCCCAAAGTTTTTCACTCACATACAAATTATTTTCAGCATAGTTTTCAATTGCTAGATTATAGTAATATGGTGCCATCCCATGCCATTTATTACCAAGTTCTCCTGAAGTTTTTACCCATTTTTGTAAACCACGTCCATAAAAATTAATTTGCATACTGCTAGATTGTAAAGATTGTAAAAAATCTAAACGTTGGCGATGGTTAGCTGTGCGGTTAATTCCTGAAGTAATCCAACTACAAGTGGCAACTTTTTCTGGGCAGGGCATTTCATTTAAATCTTTAAAGGAATTAGCATGATACCAAATCGCCGGCATATAATCAGGTACAGGAGCCAAATTATCGGGACCAGAAATATAGCCACAATAATTTTTAGCTTGTTGATAATTACGGTTATTTATTTCTACAATTTCTGCTAAAGGTGGTTCTCTTAATAAATAAATAATCCGTTCTTTGCTAACACCACGTAATAAATGATCAATACTTAATGCTGGTTTTTGTGTTCGTTTTTTTAACCGTTCTAATAAAGATGGTGGTGGTAATGTTTGAGGAAAATCAAACTGATACATTAGCAAGAAATCTGGTTTTTCTGCTAATGCTTGCATTTGCATATTACCCCAAATGCCAAATGAGTGAGGAGTTTGTTGCCATAGCCAATCTGCTCTGGATTCCAGAGCGCCATAGCTGCTAATCATACCTACTGTTTTGATCATGTCATTTGTTAACTCATAATTTGTGGACGCATATCTTCTTGGACATAGCTTAAATATTTTTAGATTTTAATGCTATCCTCAAATTTCTGTAAATTACCCAAAAGATAAATAGTAGATTCATAAGCTTCTGTAAGTAATTGGCTTTGGGATTCATTATTATCTGTAACGTTATCTGCTACTGTGCGAAGGCAAGCCAGTGTAGGATTAAGTACTGATCGAAATTCATCAAATATAGAACTAAATTTTTGATAATATGCAGTAACACTACTGTGATTTTGCTCGGCAATTGTAACTAACTGTCCTTTAATTTGTCTATTAATGACATCATCAAAAACATCGACGGTGTTGAGAATTCTCCATGCTGATTTGTAAGATTGTTCAAGTAATTCTTGACGCTCTTGGGCATCATCTACAAGATTATCAATTAATAATTGTAGCAATCCAATCAGTGAGTTTAGTTGTGTGCGAATTTCATAAGATATGCGGAGTAAGCTTTGGTTGCGGTTACCAGCAGTATCAGCATTATTAGCAAACTGCATTGAGTACAAATGTGAGTAGTAACCACCTTTTTGGAGTAGTTCTTCATGGTTTCCCACTTCTACTACTCTTCCTTGATCTAAGACAGCAATTTGATCGGCTTTGCGGACTGTGGAAAGTCGGTGAGCAATTACTAAGGTAGTGCGATCGCGACTCAGTTCATCCAGTGCAGATTGTACCAAACGTTCAGAAACAGTATCTAATGCACTAGTAGCTTCATCTAAAATCAGGATTTCTGGATTTTGTAACAGTGCGCGGGCGATCGCTAATCTTTGTTTTTGTCCACCGGATAACATGACACCGCGATCGCCTATCACTGTATCAAATTGCTGAGGTAGTTTACTAATAAATTCATAAGCATTAGACATTTTTGCTGCTCTGATAATTTCTGCTTCTGTAGCTTCTGGTTTAGGATAAGCAATGTTATTTCGCACTGAATCATTGAATAAAAAAGTATCTTGACTGACAATTCCCATATTTTTTCGCACAGATACTAAATCAAATTCTCGTAAATCTATGCCATCAAAGGTAATACAACCACTTGTGGGATCATAAAATCTTGGTAAAAGGTCTGCTAATGTGGATTTACCCGCACCTGAACTACCTACCAATGCTAGAGTTGTACCACAGGGTAAATATAAATCTATATTTTTTAGTACCTGTCTATCATTGTTCGTATAGGCAAAAGAAATAGATTTAAAGTGTACTCCCTGTTTTAATTTTTTGTAGGGAATTTTGCCATTACCCATAAAAGGCTTATCATCTAGGCTTAAAAATTGACTTACCATATCTACACTCGCAGCAGTGCTGGCAAAGTTGCTACGAAGACCATTTAATTGAGAAACCAGTGGTAACAATCGCAATAATATCAATAAGTAAGTCAGAAGTACCGTAGAAATAGCCGTTACTTGTTCAGAAAATAAAGTTTTACTCAAAAATACAATTATCAGTAAACAAGCAATTCCCATGACTTCACTGAATGGAGCAATTACTTGTGAATTTACCTGATCTTGAAAATCTGCTTTTTCACGAACTTTAATTAATTTTTTAATGCGTTCATATTCTTTTATCTCGTTACCAGTTGACTTAACTAACCTAATGCCAGATAAAACTTCTAAAACAGCAATTGAATAACCTTTAGACAACTCACTAAGTTGTTTTCCCAACTTTTTAGCCCGATTAATAAAATACTGATTAATCAGGGTTACTAACAGCATTAAAGCCGTTGCCGCAACTGTTAATTGCCAGGAAATTGACAATAATAAACCAACAAAAACTAGTATTGTAATTGATAAAGTAATTAACTTAATTGTATTACTTATAATAGTAGATGCACGACCGATTTCACCACCCATACGGTTAATTAAATCGCCAACTTTCATCTTGGTATAGTAATCTATATCAACTTTTAATAACATACTAATTCCAGCTTCTCGCATATCGGAAGTTATGACCCGACTGAGAGAACTTGATGTTAATGAACTAACATAATTGGCTAAATTTTTTAAGGTGATTATACCTAAAATTGCGCCAGCCATCACTCCATCACGTATATTTTCTGGAACACCATCAAATGGATTGATGATAACTTGTAAAATACCAGGAGCGCCTTGTAAATTTACTTCCTGTCCCACTATTCTTAAAATTACTGGAACAATTAGAGCGGTACTAAAACCATTAAATAAAGCTCCAGAAAATCCGAGCAATATTGTTATCACAATTAACCTTGGATAAGGTTTAGCAAATCTTAGTAGTATCTTTCTTGTAGACATTGGTTGTGATCACATGAAAACAAAGTTTTTTTTAACAAAGAAGCAGATGATAATTAATTATCATCACTCAATTACAATTTGGCGATAACTGATTCAAGCACAGTAGACATAAAATCAACACTATATTTTTCTACACATCTTTTTCTTGCTTTAACTCCACGCTCATTAGCAGCATCTAAATTTTGAAATATTAAGTTAATCTGTTCGGCAATTTGTTCAGGTGATTGAGGATCAACTAGATAACCAGTTTTGTCTAAAATTTTGGGTATATCTCCTACTTTAGTTGATAAGACAGGTTTAGCCATAGCCATACCATCTGTTAATTTTAGAGGAAATTGGGCGCGAGCAATAATATTATTTCTTTGGGGAACAACTACGATATGAGCAGCAGCGACAACTTCCGGCATCACCTCTACAGGACACTTTGGTAACTTGATAATCCAACGTCCCCATTTTTCAATCAATCGTTGATCGTAATCATCATAAGGACTACCACCAACTATTACTAATCTAAAGTCTTCTTGATTGAGATAATCTAAAGCCATTAATACATCTTCTACTCCCTTGTGTGGTCTGGGAGCGCCGGGAAACATCAGCACTCGGTAAGATCCTAAACCATAACGTTCTCTGCTAGTTTGAGGATTATATTTATCTGGATTAAACATTTCTGTATCTTTACCATTAGGCACATAAACACCACCAAAACGATCTTGAAGAAATTGTGTATCTATGGTAATTTCATTGGCAAAAGAGGTCAAATTTTCTATCCACTGAAGATAAAGTGGATGATCAGGAAATCTCAATGCGCCATCCTTTTTGAAAATATCTCGATAAAGTTGCTTAATCCCAGGATGATATTTCCATTCAAAACCTCCATGCCAACTCAGTTCCCAGTCATCCATATCTAATAATAAAGGACGGGAACTACTCAATTTTTTAAGTAGACTAACACCAAAACTTGTTGCTTTAGGTTTGACTGCATAGATAATATCCCCATCTATTTTCTTTAAAATCTGCTGAACAGATCCTAAAAAATTAGGATAATTTGTACCAGGGACAGAAACAACTTTTATCCCGGATGGAGGAATTGCATAAATTTCTTTTCCGTAAATAAATCCGACAATTTCTACTTCATAATCCAGCCGTTTTAAAACTTGAGCTAGTAAATAAGCTCGGACAGTTCCACCACCAGATAGATCGCTAACAACTAATGAAACTTTCATACATAATTGCTAAATAATTTTTTTAATTAGTCGCCAATAAAACAATTTTACAAGCTTGTTCAAGTATTTATTAAGTGAACAATATTTAAATAAGTTAAATACTAATTTTCTTGATTTGATGGTAACTTATTTGCTATAAAAAATAGCAATTTTTTGGTTCTTGGTCCTCGATACTTGTCGTATAGTAAGAAATTTGGCATAATTTTTCTTACTGCATTCAATATTTTTAGAGAAAGTTTATTATTTATTTTTAGCTTTTTATCGACTAAATAAACTGGTGTTGGAACTATTTCTGCCAGTCTATCAAAAAGATGGTTATCTTTCTCTCTGATTACTTCCTCCAGTAAACATTCAATTCCACTTTGACAAAGTTTGTTTAATTCAGGATAATTCTTAGTTATATTTTCGTAAAAAACCGTATAGTAGTTTTTCATATAATTCCAGTTATTAGTGCGATTAGTCTGGTGTTTTGTGTAGTAAGCACCAATCATAGGAGTATAAATGAATTCTGCACCCGCTTTTAAAATATCTACTGCAAAATATCTATCTCCTAGTGCTTTGAGATGTTCAGGAAACTTCGTTTTATTGCCGATACTTTTTTTCATCAGCATAGCTTGCTGAAGACAAGGATGAGGTGAAGTTGTGAGAAAGTCAGGTAGCAGTAAACGTTCAATTAGCTGATCTTTACTTAGTGAACCGATAATATTTTCCTGAGAGTTAATAATATTATCTTCATCATCTAAGAATACACGTTCATAATCTGAGTAGAAAACTATATCTTCGTGAGTTTTTTCTGTTGGTAAATAGCCCAACTGAAATCTAATTTTATTTTCATGAATCCAATCATCTGCATCCAGACATTGAACCCACTCCCCTTGAGCTTGTTGAATACCAAAATTTCGAGAAGATGGTAGTCCACTATTTTCTTTAAAAAAGTATTTAACTCGGCTATCTTGACTCATCAAATTTTCAGCTACCTGACGAGTATGATCAGTTGAACCGTCATCTATAATTAGACATTCGATATCTGTTAATGTTTGGGACAAAACACTTTTAACTGAACGCTCCAGGTAATGACCTTGATTAAAACAGTTAACTATAATTGATACAAGTGGAGACATCTGCCAATTATTCCTCGCGTAAGTAAAACTTGTGTTGATTTATGTATGTACTTAGATGTAAGTAGTGTTATTAGATTGGAAGATTAAAATCTAGAAACTATCCCTACCATTCCTACACAATACTGAATTCAGATAGGAATTACTTATTTGTTCATAGACGCGTTCTGTGGTCTGTGTGTTATTATACTACTATAGCATATAAAAAAATTAACCAATAAGATAAACAAGATACAAGTAATTATAATATAAACTGTCATGATAGCCCATTTTCCTAATAGGGTATGGGATGACTAAATAAATGTTAAGCATTCATTTATGCCAGAGGTAAAACTCATGCAAGTAATCCGTCTAGCAGCACTTTCTGACAACTATATATTTTTGCTATACGATTTACAGCACAATATTGCTGCTGTTGTCGATCCGGCTGAATCTAACCCAGTTTTACAGCAACTTGCACAACTAAAATGCAATTTAGTAGCAATTTTTAACACACATCATCATCATGATCATGTAGGTGCTAATCAGGAATTAATCCAGCAATTTCCCCAATTAACAGTATATGCTGGAGTTGAAGATCGGGGTAGGATTCCTGGACAACAGGTATTTTTGCAAGAGGGCGATCGCGTACAATTTGCCAATCGCACAGCTGAAGTATTTTTTGTACCCGGCCATACCCGCGCTCATATAGCTTACTACTTCCCACCCATAACACCTGGTGAGACAGGAGAGTTATTCTGTGGTGATACTCTATTTGCTGGTGGTTGCGGCCGCTTATTTGAAGGTACACCAGCGCAAATGCTAGACTCTTTAAGCAAACTTCGGGCTTTACCTGATAATACTCGTATTTGGTGCGCCCATGAATATACTTTAAGTAACCTGCGCTTTGCATTAACAGTTGATAGTGAAAACCAGGATTTACAAAAACGATTTGCAGAAGTAACAGCTATGCGTCAACGTCAGGAAGCTACAGTACCTTCTCTGCTGGGTATTGAAAAGCAGACAAATCCGTTTTTACGTTGGGATCAATCTTCATTACAATTAGCTGTAAACAGTACCGATCCTGTACAAACTTTTGCTAAAATTCGGGGAATGAAGGATAAATTTTAGTACAAGCATTCACATCTTTGGGAAAAAATTACAAATCACGGCTAAACTTTCTCAAATATTCTTTTCTCCATTGAGCATCCCTTTTTCTGTTTGTCCTAATTTCCAAAACCCGTATTCCTTGACTTGGTAACAGTTTTAATCTTTCTTGTAACTGTTTCCAAGAATTTATTAACTCATATTCTACATTGTATGTAGCACATAACTGAGCAAAATCAATATCCTGGGGAGTGGCAAAAAATTCTTCAAAAGGTGGATCAAAATTAGCAATAGGTAACATTTCAAAAATTCCCCCACCATTGTTATTAATTAATACGATTGTTAGATGTCCAATAAATTTATTTCTAATTAAAAAACCATTGGTATCATGTAATAGGGTTAAATCTCCCGTTAACATTACACTAATTTGGTGATGATGTGCTATTCCTAAAGCAGTGGAAAGATTACCATCAATACCATTTGCACCCCGGTTAAAACAAGATTTGATCCCTAAATTATTCGGTTTCCAGAAAAATTCTACATCTCTCACCGGCATACTATTAGAAATAAATAATGGTGTTTGTGGGGGTAGAATTTGCGAAATCAACCAAGCAGATTTACTTTCAATTAAATCCTCTATATTTTCAAAAGTCTCATCAATAATTGCTCTGATTTTCGTTTCAATTTCACACCATTTTTGTAAATACAATCCCCATTCCCCATTCCCCATTCCCCATTCCCCATTGTCCAAATTTTCTACAGCTATCTTTAAATGAGTAGTTTTTCCATGTAAAGGATCTAAATTTGTAGGACTATTATCAATTATCCATCGTTGAGGATTAGTAGTAATTAACCAATTACGCAATTCTTTACTAGTTGGCATTTCACCGATTTGAATTACCATTTCTGGTGCTAATGCTTGGGCAAGTTTTGGATTACGTAAAATGATGTCGTAGGTAGAAATTAAATAAGGGTTTAAGTCTGCGTAATTTCTGACTGGGGAAAGTCCCTCAGCTAAAACAGGCCATTGTAAAGTTTGAGAAAGACGAGCGATCGCTTGACAATATTCTTCAGGTTCTTTGGGTTGTGCTACTCCAGCAATAATAATACCCCGTTGACATTGTTGCCATTCTTTAGGTAATTGGTAATGGATAATTGGTAATGGAGTTGAAACTATCCCAGAAAAAAAATCTTCGCAATCTAATGTAAAATCAGTACCATCAGGAATCGGTGCGAGAGGATCACGAAAAGGTATATTTAGATGTACACTTCCCCCTGTAGGAAATTGGCAACTTTCCCAAGCATGAATTACCGTTTGTCGCAAATAAGCTAACATTCTCCTATCTGCATAAGGTGTAGCTAACTCAGTTTGCCAATTGGGATAATGACCATATAATTTTACCTGGTCGATAGTTTGTCCAGAATGACACTCTCGCAATTCTGCGGGTCTATCTGTGGTTAATATTAATAATGGTACGCGACTTTCCTTAGCTTCAATTACCGCAGGATAAAAATTCGCTCCTGCTGTCCCTGAAGTACATACCAAAACTACAGGTTTTGCTGTTGCTTTTGCCCTTCCCAATGCAAAAAAAGCGGCAGAACGTTCATCTAAAATGGGAATAGCTTCAATATCCGGTGTTTGTTTAGAAAAAGCTACCGTTAAGGGAGTAGAACGAGAACCAGGACATAAGACAGCACAACTTAAACCCAGATTTTTAAGGGTTGCTGTTATCACATAAGACCAAAGTTGATTAACATTATTAAAAGTAAGCTGCATTCAATCAATATAAATCAAGATAGAGAGGTAAAACAATGTTTAATTTTAGATTTTTTGTGAGCTATTTAATTTAAAATCTAAAAGGCAAAATTCATATTCAAACTATGATGGACTATATTCATTTAACAGGGATTCGCTGCTATGGTTATATTGGTTATTTACCAGAAGAAAAGGTTTTAGGACAATGGTTTGAGATAGATTTGAAATTGTGGATGGATCTTTGTAAAGCTGCTGAGACTGACGCTATTGAAGATACTTTAGATTATCGCACCGTTATTAATTTAGTTCAGAATTTGGTGAAGACATCTAAGTTTGATTTGTTGGAAAAGTTGGCAGGTGCGATCGCAGATGCTATTCTTAAACAGCATGATATCGTCACACAAGTACAAGTTATTGTAATCAAACCATCTGCACCAATCCCCGACTTTAACGGTAAAATTAGCATTGAAATTACCAGAACTCAGTAGAACAGAGAAAATCCCATAAGTAAGAATTCAGGTAAGGCGAGAAGATCCCCGACTTCTGTTATTTATTGTGTCCATAAATGATAAATTGATCTTAGAAGTCGGGGATCTGGGTATGAACAATTGCTATTTGTATTTAGGCTTCAAGATGAGCTAAATTTCCGCTACTGCGCGTTCAATTAAGCGTCGAGCTAAAGTTTGGGTTCCAGTATGTTCATAGTAATTGGTAGCCACATCTAGAAACGCCGCTACATAGTCTAATTTGTCATCACTAAATTCGAGAAAGCCTTGTAAATTGCCAAGAACTTTCTGTGCTGTTAAAGCATTAGCAGAAACTATGCCATTCATCCAACCTTTAACTGAATCAAGGCTCTGACCAATAAAATCTAGTTTACCACCGGTACTGCTACCAGGGATGAAGTTGCTCATGGCTTTGAAAGTAGAATTTTGGTCTAATTCTTGGGGATTCATCTGACTCATCATAGATAAAGATTTTTGGATGAAATCAGGTCCAAGGGGTATTAAACCATCGACGCAAATTAAAGCCACCATCCGAATCATTGACTCACCACTATATTCACCTAAAGAGCTAACAAAATCGCCAATACTATCACCAGGAATACCATTAATTTGACAAAAAGCGACTAATTCAGCCACAACTTTCAAAGTTAAGTCAATAGTTTGAGCTTTGTCTGGTTTGGGAGTCAGGGAGTTTAAAAAACCGAATAGAGGGATTGATTCACCAACTTTATTAGCTAAAGCTGCTGCACCTAAAGCTTTATCAGTAGCATCTACAGTTTGATAAAGCCATAAAGCGGTTTGATAACCTTGAGATTTGTCATTGAAAAGATAAATTGCCCGTTCACCAATTTGCTGAATTAGATCCTCATCATCTTCGCCAGTTACGGTTTTAATAGTATTAACAAAGCCCACAGTATTTTGCCACTCACCGGGAGCCACAAAATCCAAAGCATTCAACATGGAAACAGTCAAATTACTGGTTGGTAGTTGATCAACTAACTCAAATATTGATTTACTCACACAAATCTCCTAATTGATAGTTTATTATTTGCGGTGGAAAATACAAGTTATTTCAATTTAGCCAAGCCATCAAGATCGAATTTTTCTATCCAATCTTCGCGATCGCTAGAGTTAAATAATGGATCTTTAGAAATCACCTTGACTTGATACTTACCAACCAAAACAGAAGTTTGAGTTTTACCAAGTTCTACAGCGGGATAACCATCAATTTCTTTAGTGCTGTTGGCATATTTAGAAGCGACTGTTGGTGTGCTGGTGGTATCAGAAATAGCTAATTGAGCGACAACTTTGCCGTCCTTTTTCAAATTCGCTTCCGAAAAGCCTTTCTTCTCTTGGGTATAGATGCGATCATAGTCGTCTTCACCAGTCGGAAAGAATTTATTTAATTTGCTACCTTGAGTTGCATTTTTAGAAACCGCCTGACCGCTTTTTTGTTTTGTGCTTTCCTGTTGTACCTGATCAAAACGATTAGGTGCTTTTGCAGTACAAGCGGTAGTGAGTAGTAAGACAGACAACAATAAACTGGCTAAAATCCTGCGACCACGAGATAAGATCACGTTTGTTCTCCTTCAATGCTTGATAGTTGAGGCAATTATCTAAGATGTGTAGTGAGTTCTTGGGAAAAAAGACTAAGGAGACAGTCGCTTGCGGGGGTTTCCCGCGTTGTGCGAACTGTCGTTACGGTGGGTCAACTATTGAGGTTACTTGAAAGCAACTTTGACGCTGGCAACAGAAACTTCCTTAGTTGCTGGCTCAACAGCTACAGGAGTCAATGCTACAGGTCCTCTGAGCCACAATGCTACTGCTGGTGCAACACCAAGTAACAAGCCTAGCAATACAGGGATAGAGAAGCCAGCAGCCAAGCTCATCACTGTCGCAAAACCAAAGTTAGCCAAATAAACTACTAAAGGAATATTGAGTTGCGATCTCTCCAATTGAATTGGTTTATTTCTCCACAATAGCGCCGCTACTATCATAAACACTGAACCAGTACCCATCCAACCAGCAAAGTTTTGGTAAGGCATCCCAAAGAAAGCCCCTGGTTGTTGCCAATACCAGAAGGGAAGAGAAGTTTGACTCATGGCAGGGTCAAGAACAAAATCCCAAGAGGTGAGTAATAACGCACCTAAAGCGATCGCACCTACATGACGTACTAAACTAGGTTTTTTATCTACCTCTAAACCCACACGTGCCAACAGGTAGGAAACACATCCTACATAAAACCAGGACAAGGGAATTGTAAACGGTACTAAACCTGCAATTTTATAACCTAACCCACTCAGATAACTGTAGTGACCAAAAGGAAAACCTGTGCTAGTTCCTAATAACTCACTCGTCAAAGAAATGGACAAGGAAGGCAGCAGAAAAGACAAAGTACGGCCTAAGCCCAAAGTCCGGTAAGCATACAGGAACACACCTATAGCACCCAAAATCATATAAGCCACGCCACCACCAGCCATACTCCACTGCATGACAGTCTGGCCGATTTCAGATAAGCTGAAAATTACTTCCGCATTGGGAATAACTAATAATATCCCTACTAATCCAAACACCATAGACACGATATGACCAATCAGGCATACGCGCTCAATGATAAAAAGTTTTCTCATGATCAGTCCTTAATTTTCCTAAAATATGACACGCGGCTACTCGACTGCTAATAGTTTACAAATGTTTAAGATCATAATTTAACTAATTTTTACAAAATCATCCGGGAAGATTGACAGTTGATTCATATTTTGGTTAAAAAAACTATAAATATCCAGCATTTACCCACTTATATTTAATTCATTCTTGGCTAGGAGATATAGCAGAATTTAGGGATCATGTAGAGATGTTAAGCCAGAACGTCAGTATAAATTTTTATACTTCATGTAGCTGCAATATGCTGTATATCGGCGATTGATTGGCAAATCAAGGATCTATCTAAATGTTTTGAGGCGTAAAATTTCTTACTCTCTATAACCTTTTTGAAATTGTGAAATAACTATACTCATTACTGGGAACACCAATCTATGTCAATCTGGAAAAGAATTCCTTGGTTTTCCCTAGCACTCGTACTTCTCAGTTATAGTACATTGGGCTGGGTAATATCCGAAACCAAACCCCTTTGGTTTGTGTGGTTAATAGTTGTATTTTCGATCTTACTGTTACTTGCCAGTTTAACTACTCCTTGGTCAAAAATAGCAGAGTATTACAGTATTTTGTTTAAATCCAACATCAGGAGTTTTGGAATCACCGTTTTAGCGGCTTTCCTATTCTTTTTGATGCTTGCATGGTTTCGGATATTTTTGGATACTTTACTCATCCTCTCAGCGACTATCTTAGCCAAGATAGACTTTCAATCATCTGAGTTCAAAGGAGAGTTAGGTTTTTGGTTTACATCCATATTCGCACTATCAGGTTTAGCCGCAGGTGCTTTATTCCAAAGATTATTATAGATAGGTTTGTCATCTGTAGGGGCGAAGCATTCGGTGTAAGGGCGAAGCATTCGGTGTAAGGGCGAAGCATTCGGTGTAA
>NZ_JAYGHA010000033.1:40644-61704 GCF_034931405.1 Anabaena sp. UHCC 0451
ACCGATAAATTATCGCCCGAATGCTTCGCCCCTACTGGGGAAAAAACCGATAAATTATCGCCCGAATGCTTCGCCCCTACTGGGGAAAAAACCGATAAATTATCGCCCGAATGCTTCACCCTGCCCGCTATTTTCTAACTTGCTACTGCTTCAGTTGTAACAGCAGGATAAACACTGACTTTTTTGCGGGTTTTGCCCTTTCTTTCAAAGGTAACAACACCGTCAACCAAAGCAAACAAAGTATCATCGTTACCAATACCGACGTTATTACCAGGGTGGAATTTAGTACCACGCTGACGGATGAGAATATTTCCTGCCCGTACAACTTGTCCACCAAAACGTTTTACACCCAGACGTTGAGCATTAGAGTCACGACCGTTACGTGTACTACCCGTTCCTTTCTTATGAGCCATGATTTCCTCTTAAAATTTATGTACTTTTGTTTATTATTCAGCAGCAGCTTCTTCAGCGGGAATATCATCCACAATATTGGGATTTTCTGGAGAGATTGGTACTTCTTGATACGCCAAGACTTCACCATTGAGGTTGATGGAATTAATCAAAAGTCTGGTAGTTTCCTGGCGATGTCCCCGTTTTTTGCGGGTTTTCTTCTTGGGCTTCATTTTGTAAACCAGGACTTTACGACCTCTAAAGTGTCGCATTACCGTCCCTTCTACAGTCGCACCTGCTACTCGTGGCTGTCCAATAGAGACTGCGCCCTCGTGCTGTACCAGTAATACTGCGTCTATGGTCACTTTTTCATCTGGTTCGGTAGTCAGCAGTTCAATGTCGTAAAATCGACCTGCTTCGACTTTGATTTGTTTACCACCAGTTTCAATAATTGCGTAAGTCATGGAATTGTCCTTGAAGTTGCCGTACAGGTAGCTGGCTTTCATCTCCTGTAGAGACCTAATTTATATCTTTTGCCAGCTTTTGCAGTTATGTCTACCTGATCCGAGCAGGAATTAGACAGACAATCTAAAATATTATCTTATTCAATGCCATTAGGTCAAGGTTTTCAATGTTATAAATACAAATTATAAATCATGTATAAATCATGGCTGGCAAATTTAACTTGAATTACCGAAAGGGTAAGAAGCCGATACATGGTTAGTTAAGACACGGGCAGAACAAATATTTATTTATCTGGGTAACGGCTAGAGTTGTTCGGATTTTTTTTAACTCTGGATATAATAACCTTAATCAATCTAAATCAATTCAAAATCCGATAAACACGTTTTCGTAGTTGATTTATACAAATCAAAAAATATTTCTATTAGTTTTTATGAAAAGAATCGAAGTTGAACAAAGAACAATTTTTATAGGCTTGGCAGGTAGTCACGGTTATGGCTTAAATCGTCCTGATTCTGATTATGATTATCGAGGAGTATTTATTGCACCCAAGCGTTATTATTTGGGATTTGATAGCATAGAACAAAAAGATAGCGGTTGGGATGAACCAGGTATTTTCCCATTTATAAATGGTAATCAGGATACAGTTATTTATGAATTAAGGAAAATTCTACATTTATTAGCAGGTGCAAATCCGAATGTTTTAGAATTACTCTGGTTGCCAGAATATCCCTTTTTAACAGATATTGGACGGCATTTAATTAACCACAGAAAGCTATTCTTAAGTACAAAAGTTAAACATACTTATTCTGGTTATGCTTTCGCGCAAATCAAGAAAATGGAAACCCATCGCAAATGGTTGTTAAATCCGCCTACCAAAAAACCAATACCTTCAGATTTTGGGATAGAAGATGAACCCCCATTAAGCAAAGATGAACTCAATGCTTTTTTGGAATATCTTTATTTACTAATTAGGGGAAAAATTGAGTTTTTGGAAGAATCTGAGCAATTATATAAATTGCTGACAGCAGATATTGATTTTAAGGGCATATTGAAACAATATGCTTTGGCTGATGAAGCGTTGGAATATAGCCAAAATTTAACTAATAGCCGTAAAGATTTTATTCGCTTATTGCAAAAAAGTCAAAGTTACCAAATCGCTTTAAGAGAATGGAAAGCTTATATATCTTGGCAGCAAAATAGAAATCCGGCTAGGGCTGAAATGGAAAGAAAGTCAGGTTATGATTTGAAACATGGAATGCATTGTGTTAGATTATTGCGTAGTGGGTTAGAAATATTGCAGAGAGGAGAAGTAATTGTAGATAGAAGAATTGCGGGTGATGTTGATGATTTAAAATCTATTCTCAGAGGAGACTATACTTATGAGCAGTTGATGAAGGTAGCTGAAGATTTGGTGACACAAATGGATATTTTTTATAATCAATCGAATTTACCTCACAAAGCTGATTTAGGGCAAATTAATAATTTGTGTATGGAATTAGTAGAAATGCAAGGTTGGGAATAGAGGAATAATTTTCAGTTAAGGTAAGTTAAATGAAAGTTCCATATTTTACCAGAAATACAAGATTAATACGCCAAAAAATAACAGCATCTTGGCGCTTATTTAATAACTGGTTATTTAATACTCCAAAAAGAGCAGTTTTAGAAGCTTATCAAGCGGCTCAAGCCATTCAAAATATTGAAATTGAGCAATTTGGTGGTCAAAAAATTTCTGTTGAATCAGGGAATTATAGTGAAAATGTGATGGCTTTTTGGCAAGGCAATTTAAATAGGAATTTAGCTATTATCAAAGTAAGATTAGCAGAATTTCAGTTAGGACTTAACTTTGTCGATATTTCCGATTCAAGCTTATTAGAAAACCTGAAATTTATTGATGAAGTCATATACAAGTATGACATAGCAGATGGAGAAACTACACGTCAACCAGTTGAAAATCAGTCAACTTCGGCGAATTTTGAAGTTCTTAAAGAAGCAGTTTCAAGTCGAAAAACTGGTGTATTTCCCAGATCAATTGGCAGAACATTTGATAAAATTGCCAAAGACTTTACACCAAAAGCCGAAGAAGAATTTATTAGAAAATATCGAATCTCTAGAAATAGGACAAGGAGAGCAGTTAAATTTTTGTTACTACTAATAATTATACCACTAGTAACTCAACATTTTGCTAAGGAATTATTAATTAATCCGCTTTTTAAGAATTTCATTAGTGAAGATAACACAAGGATTTTTTTGAATGCGGAAATGCAGAAAACAGCCCTAAATGAATTAAAGCAGTTTGAGAGAAAATTGCAATTTCAAAACCTATTACGTCAAGCTCCAGAACTTTCCTCAGAAAACATAGAAGCCAATATAAAAGACAAAGCTCTGGAAATAGCAGAAGAATTTCGCTATAAAAGTAGCAGTGCTATTAGTAATTTATTTGCTGATATTATATCCTTAATTTCCTTTGCTATAGTTATTGTTTTGAGCAAAAAAGATATCGTTTTTATACAGTCTCTTTTAGATAAATTAGTCTACGGTTTAAGTGACAGTGCTAAGGCTTTTTTAATTATTTTAGTTACAGATATATTTGTTGGTTTTCACTCCCCACATGGTTGGGAAATTCTTTTAGAAGGTTTAGCAGATCATTTAGGGTTTCCAGCAAGTAGAAACTCAATATTTTTGTTTATTGCCACATTTCCAGTCATTTTAAACACCATCTTTAAGTATTGGATATTCCGCTATCTCAGTCGCTTGTCTCCTTCAGCATTAGCAACATTGAAAGAAATGGATGAATAACTTTTTGTAATTAATTCTGTCTCATTATTTAAGCAAAAATTCAGGAGTCAGGAATCAGAATAATTGTAAAATTAGTAAACTGCATAACAGCTTATAAGTTGAGTTATTAGTAATTTTGTCAAGATCCCAACAATTTTTCATGAATCCGGCGAAACTTTAGTGCATAAATTCAATTTTTCTGCTAATAATTAGGGTTAATAATGCTTTTGTTGTTAGAGATAAAAGTTATTATTAATATAGGTGTGTAATGCAATATTCAGCATTACCTCTAGAGCGTCGATTCATTAATCGTAAGGGCGAAGCATTCGGGTGATAACCTATCGCTGAAACCATTGATATTCTGTCCGAATGCTTCGCCCCTACAAGGGAAAACAGATTACCTAGCATTGCTTAATCGACGCTCTAGGATAAAAATGAATTTTAGAAGTTTAATTCCCGACAGAAACTTATGAGTATCATGTTCAATCGCAAATTCCAATTGTCAGTAGGTATTGTGACTTTCTTTATCGCTGTTTTAGTTCATCAAAATCTATATGCACAGTCAGAAACTCAGCAATTAATTACGCAACAACAAATTACAACACCTAATCCAAGCAAAAACCAAGCTACATCTATATTCTATTCTGTCATTGATGAATGGCAAAAATATAAATATAGTGTGAATGGTAAACACGTTTTAAAATCTGTGAAATTGCCAACAGCTAAAGTCAATTTTAATCAAGCTGATTTATTAACTGTTCTTACTAATACAAGAAAATATTTTCAAGATTACGGTCATAAAGATCCAGCTATTTCTCGAAATGGACTGTTATTAAGTCAAGGAGTCACAGTAAAAGACGTTATCAAAACCTTAGAGTTTATGATTACTGTTTTAGAGGAAGATATTAGCAATAATCGACCTACTCGGTTACAAGATACTAATTTTATTAATGCTAATTTTAGAGTAATTCAATGGTCTGCATATAATCCTGATCAACCGAGACAAAAACGACTTAGAATTACAAAATATGCTGTGTTTACCCATACTGGTTCGCGGACTAAAACATCCAAATATAACATACCAATTTATAGCTTAAAAGACAGTTTAAGCAAAGATGATAAATTCTACACTAAATATACAAAACAGGATGTTTTGTCTGGCATTTATGAACCTGGTGGTAAGGAATTTGGCAAAGTAGAACCCTTAGCATATCTCACTCGTGAAGGTTTAGAAGAAGCATTAATGCAGGGAACAATTCTGATTAATTTTACAGATGGTTCAAAAGCATTTTTTAATGTAGATAGAAATAATGGAATATCTTATGTAAGAGGAGTAAAAGCCACATCACAAAAGCGTTATTGGTATTTTAGACAAGTTGATCAAATCAAAGGTTATGGATATAAAATAGATGCGAAAATTTCTATTAAACCAGGTGTAACTTTTGCTGGGGATGTCCTAAATATTGGTTTAGGAAGAGTGATGATCATGGAGTATAATCAAGGCGGAAGTAAGCGCCTAAAAATGGGAGTAATTGCCGATACAGGTGGAGCATTTTTACCGAATTTGCATCAACTCGATTTTTTAGCAGGTATTTTTCAGAATCAAAAAGAATTTAGGCAGCATATCCAGCAATTACCTGAATATGCTACTGCATATATTTTGGTTAAAAAATGAAAATTTCTAGCCAAATATTTACTCACGGGTTAACAATTCCAAATTATGACCATCAATGTCATAAAAATAAAAGCCACGACCTCCTTTCCTATGGTTAATTTGTCCTTTATTTTTGTGCATGGGGTCGCTGCTATATTCTAAATTGGCTTGTTTTACCCGGGCAAAAATTTCATCAAATTCTTGATCACTGACATAGAAAGCATAATGATGTGATTCAAAATTTTCTCTGTCGGCAAAATCTAAAGTGAGTTTATCATTAACATGAACCGCAGCAAAGTTACTCACAGGAGATTCCACTTTTAACCCAAAAATTTCTGCAAAAAAATTTGCTGATGCTTCCTTGTCACGTGCAGGTACGATAGTGTGATTGAGAGTAATTGTCATTGTAAACCTCCGCTTTCTGTAAATAAACTAGATTTTGAGACTAGAAGTTTTAACTTAGGAAAGGGAAAAGGTTAAAGGGTTAATTAATGATAGATCATTCTTCTAATGATTTGGCTGGGACTTCAATTGCTGTTACATCAATTGTACCTTCTGGTGCAAAGCGGCTAAATTGATTATTGTTTACTAATAGCTGTTCTCCGCAATTTGGACATTGTAATTGGCTATTATTTAAACCAGTTGATTCAAATCCGCAGACGGGACACTTGTCGGTAACTAAGTTGCGTTGTAACCACCAGCGAAATCCGAAGAATGCAATAATTGGTATTATTAACAACAGCCCAAAAATAATTAGTAAGGAATTTACCAACCAGCCTAAGCCTAATGATGCTAATAACCAGGCTACTGCTAAAAGAGTCAGCCAAGGACGGAGTTTATCAAGATTCAGTTGCACGTTATTTGGACTCATTGCTCAAATTTTTTCTACTCTAGTTTTATCTTAGTTATTAGTCAGTGCTTGATTGCAGCATTTGTTGTAGGCGTTGTTGAAAGGCTTCTATCCCGAAAATGGCGATCGCCTGTTCCCGTAGCCATTTACCATCACATCGTGGATCACCACCCTGGAGCATTTCTATACAAGCTACTGCGACTGCATCGGGGTTGCGGTGCGGTACTCGCCATCCTAGTTTACCATCCTGCAAGGGGTCAGCCGAGCCATCATCATCACCAGATAACACTGGTACACCACAAGCCATTGCTTCTAGATAAACTATACCAAAGCCTTCTTGAGAGGGCATAATATAAGCATCTGCTAGACGATAGTGTAAATTCAATGCTTCTGTGGGGACAAAACCGGCAAAAATTACGCGATCGCTCACACCTAACTCTTTTGCTAACTGTGCTAATCTTGGTTGATCATCACCACGTCCAATCACTAAATATTTTACATCTGGAAACGCTTGGATAATTTGCGGTAAGGCTCTAATTGTTACATCCACACCTTTATAAATATCTCCAGACCACAACCGTCCAACTGTCATTAATACTTTGGTATTATTTAAGCCATATTTTTCAACTAATTCTGGTGCTTTGTCTCCAGGAGTAAATTTATCCCCATCAATAGCACAAGGTAACATTTGTACCTTTTTCGGGTCGATATTATTAGCAGTACAAGCCTTATCTCGACTATAACGGCTAATAGTCCAAATTCCAGAAGCTGAAGCTAAAGCACGTTTTTCTTGATTGTTTAACGGTTCCCAGACTTCCTTCCCATAAGTTAACACAGTATAGGGAATCCCCAAAAGCTGACAAAAGGTTTGTATCAATCCTGCTAACTTAATATGACCACAGAAAACCTGTTGTGGTCGTTTTTGCAGCAGATATCGAAGTAACGCTAAAGCCATTTTCACTCTACCTATTTGGGGAGAGTTGGTTTTAAAATAATGAAACTTTAAATTTGCTGATGCAAAAGGATTAACACAATCAGGACTATCCCGCAATAAGAAAACATCCGCTTTGCAAATTGGGTTTAATCCTAAATAGGCGCGAAAAATATCCTTAACATAGGATTGAATCCCACCTTCAAGGGTAAATATTTCTAAGAACACAAATAAATGATTCTTTGCTATTTTATTAATCAGCATTTTTGTGTATATAACGTAATTTGCTAGTTATTAAATACAGGCTATCAGATGGGAATGAATTTGGAGGAGTAATGAGAATAAAAACTCCTAAATTCAAACATTACATCATCATTAATTATTTCTCCTGACTCCTTAATTCTTATGTAAGGTTCCCGTTTTTAAATATTCCAAATCTGTTTTTACCATGTTTTCCAAAAGTTGCTCAAAACTAACTTGGGGTTCCCAACCCAGATTTTTTTTAGCTTTATTGGGGTTAGCTACTAGTTGAAAATGTTCATCTGCTCGCAATAAATTAGTATTAACAATTACATATTTTTCCCAGTCCAGTCCTACACAATCAAAAGCTGTAGCGATTAATTCCCGGACGCTGTGAAGTTCACCCGTACCTATTACGTATTCTTCTGGCTGTTCTGCTTGCAGCATTCGCCACATAGCATCAACGTGATCTCCCGCAAAACCCCAATCTCTTTTGGCATCCAAGTTACCCATTTCTAAGGTTGTGGCTAAACCTAATTTAATTGATGCTACTGCTAAAGAAACTTTGCGTGTCACAAACTGAGGAGGACGTAACGGTGATTCATGGTTATATAAAATACCACTACAAGCAAATAGACCATAACGTTGTCGGTGATGTACCATCGTCCAGTGAGCGTGTAATTTGGCTGCTGCATAGGGGTTTTTGGGACGGAAGGGAGTTTCTTCATCTTGGGGAGTAGTAGTCACATCACCAAACATTTCTGAACTGCTGGCTTGATAAAATCTTGTCGATAAGCCAACTTGTCGGACTGCATCTAATAATCTGGTTGCAGTACCAGTAATCAAATCTAGAGTTCCCAAAGGATCATCCCATGAATCGGGAACGAAACTAGGAGCAGCTAAATTATAAATTTCCTGGGGTTGTAGTTGTTCGACAGCCGTTAATAAACCCGTACTATCTCTTAAATCAACGGTGTAAATTTCTACTTTATCTGCTATATCTCTCAATTTGGACAGGTTAGTTTGTCGATGGGGAGATACCAAACCGACAACTCGATAATTTTGATTGAGAAGTAAATGGCTGAGATAGTAGCCATCTTGACCTGTAATACCTGTGATTAATGCTGTTTTTTTCATAAAAATTACTTACTCTCTTGACATTATTATGTCAGATAAAGTTCCCCCATCAATATATTCCATCTCGATACCAGCCAACATCGTATAAATCCTTAAATCCTGGATATCCTAATGCAGACAATCCTAAATTTTTGTAATCATTTCAAATGTCGCAATTTTCCAAGGTGCGATTTTCTCAACTGCTTCATTTATCGGTATTTCCAATAAATCAACCGCTGTTTCTAACGTAAATAAATCACTTTCTAAAGATAAATCTGCGGTTTTTCCGTGACATTCATAAAAACGGATGATAAATTTTTGCGGATTATCTTCACTGGGTTTTAAAGCCATGACAATTAAATTATTGGCGGATAAATTGAGAAAACTTTTATTTTCATAAATGCTAAATTTAGATGGATAAATTTTTGGATTTACTAATATCTGTAATGGTGTATTCAATTCATAAGCTTTTTTTACTGTATTCGCTTGTTCCCAACTGCTAAGATGAGGATATAAACTGTAAGTAAATTCATGTATTCCTATATCAGCTTGGGAGTCTGGCCAGTGAGAACTTCTCAGCAGTGTTAAACGCAGTTGATTATTTTTGGCATCGTAACCATATTTACAGTCATTGAGAATACTAACTCCGTATTTTCCGGTTTCTGTATCTGCGGTTAAATCAGCCCATTTTAAAGCAGGTACTTCCCATTTAGCTTGTTCTGTGGGGGTTTGGGGATTGGTAGAACGACGAATAACACCGCATGGTACTTCATAAGTGGCAAATTCAGCATTAAGATTGAGAGGAAAGGCTGTTTTAACTAATACGTGATTTTCTTGCCAATTTACTGTAGTCTTAATTTTCAGAAGTGGGGAAGCGATTTGTAAAATGTAATCTTGAGAAAATTCCGATTTCCCTATTTGTCGCACTATCCGCAAACGTTGTTGTATTTCTCCATTTTCTAGCCATTGAATTGATTTTAATTTGGTTGCAGGTAGGGGTTTTGTATTATAATCAGGATCGATATTCCAAGCATCCCAATATTGTCCAGTATCTGCAAAAGCTTGGAGTTGGTTTCCCTCACCATTTAAAATTTCCCGTTCTTGAATTTTGTCGAAGATACTTTCTAAGTCTCCGGTTTCTGGGTTGACTTGAACTCGCAAATATTCATTTTCTAATCTCCAGTTTTTGGGAAGTTCGGAATTTTCGATGTTAGGATTTGCCGATGTTGGAGAAAGCCAATATATTTGATATCCTATTGATGGGATGGTAGCGAGAAATAATAAAGAGTTTTCGCTTGGTTGGGATAGAAGTTGGTTTCCTTCAAGGTTGTAAATTTCCCATTTTGAGTTACCCTCAGAATGGAATTCTGGGGCTACACAAACAAAGTCCGCCTTCGCGGAGTGGGATTCTGTTATGATGTTAGGTAGTGTAACGCTAACGACTTCAGAACGTTCCCAGTTGAGAGAGTTAAAAATTATGATGGGGATGCTATTTGGTTGGGGTGGTTGTGGTAAATTGATGTGAGATGCGATCGCTCTTAAAGATTCATCTAATATTTTCTTACCTACTTTTTCTACAGCTTCCCATTCCGGTAAAGCATCTTGGTAAACTTGAGTAATGGAAGAACCAGGTAAAATATCGTGAAACTGGTTAAATAAAACCTGTTTCCAAGCGGTTTCTACTTCTGCTTGTGGATATGCGACACCACAGGTAACAGTTGCGAGAGTTGCAAATAACTCAGCTTGATATAATAGACGTTCTGATTTTCGATTCCAGCGTTTTTGATCAGCGTGGGTAGTATAACATCCACGATGAAATTCTAAATATAATTCATCATCCCATATTGGTAGATGTTTAACCTGGGATTTTATTTGCTGTAAATAATTTTCTGCGGTTGTAAATTCTAACTTGGGAAAAATTGGAGAATGTTCCCAACGTCGCGCTACTTCCAACATATCACGAGTTGGACCACCACCATGATCACCAACACCGGGAAGCCAAAGCGCATCATGTAAACCTGTTTGAGTTTCCCAATCACAAACGTACTGAACCATTTTAACAGGGTCAATAGTTTCGCCGATAGGTGCAGACATATAACTTAATATTTTGCTGCCATCGAGCGATCGCCACCAAAATAAACCATAATCAAACTTATTAGTATCATTCCAGCGTAGCTTTTGGGTGACAAAAAACTCAATTCCCGCGTTAGCTAAAAACTGGGGTAACGTCCCACAAAAACCAAAAGTATCAGGAACCCAAACTATCGGTGATATTTTTCCGAACTTCGCTAAAAAATAACGCTGACCATATAATAATTGACGAACAATAGACTCACCAGCAATCAAATTTAAATCTGGTTCTACCCAAAAACCACCTAAAACCTCCCACCTTCCCGAATTTACCTGATTTTGAATTTCTCGAAATAAATCAGGACGATTTTTTTCAACCCAAGCATATAAAGCTGGTGTAGTATGACAAAAGATTAATTCTGGAAAATCTTGTTGTAATTTCAAAACCGACTCAAAAGTATTTTCTGCTGCTTTCCAAGTTTCACTAACAGGCCATAACCATGCTAAATCTAAATGAGCATGACCCAACAAAGATATTTTAGATGTTAGATTTTGGATTTTGGATTGAACTAAAAGCTGACGAAGGTGAAAAATAAAACTCTTCCAACCTTCTTCTTTCTCTTCCTCTGCGTCCTCTGCGTCTCTGCGGTTCGTTAACTCTTCAATCCCCGCAACCAAACCAGCTAACCTTTGAGGTGCGAACTTATCTAACAGAACTTGAACAACTGCTAACTCATCAGCAACAAAACCAGCATCAGGATGATCATAATCTGCTGACTCAAAAATTGCAAGCGATCGCATTAAAGCCCCATCACAATGTCCCGGACTCACCAACCGCACCGCAACAAAAAACTCATCCCCAGAATTAACCACTTGACTTAAAAGCAGTCTCGGTGAACAATCAAATAAATCACCCGTTAATACTAACTTACCATTAACATAAACTTCCGCTGAATCAGCCCACCAAACCAAAGCCAACCGCAAAGACAAACCAGATAAAGGATAACCCTGTAAATTTTCGGGAACAGCTAAATTCTGTACTAACCAGAGTACCTCATTTCCTCCTTTCCAAACAATCTGAGCTTTTTCATTTAGATATACAGGTTGCCAATTAGATAAGTCTAATTTTACCACCTCAGTAATTTCTAAGTCAACTTGTTGACAAAGCCAAGAAGATTGGATATTAATTTGACTACAAGAGCGTAAATTGTCAATTGTGGCTGATATAGATTGGGTATCCAACGAAAATAGAGTCATAATATAGCAATAAAAATTAAAAATTAATGTAAAAATTCGGTTAGGGATGGGGATTGTCTAAATTAAACCTACCTAATCTGATTTTCAGTTATGATGATATCACTGACTGAAGATAGCTAAAAGTTTTGTGGGAGTCTCAAAACTCAAAAATATTCAACCTAACAAATTTGTACCATGTCTTCTGGTTCCTCTAGTCGTTATCAAAGTAAACTATTTAACTTCATCAACCAGCATTCTCAGCGGTTGACGCAACAATGGGAAAACACATTCCGAAATTTCCAAGTCGCTACCAAATGGAGTGTGGAAGCTTTACTTTACCCACTTTACCAAATTTTTCAGCCAGATGAATTTGCGGGAAAAAGGCTAGAAGCTAAACCCCCAAAACCCCAAACACAGTTACAACCAGAACCCCTCCCATCTACTGACGCTCCTATTCAGCAAGTGCTAGAGTTAGTTAAAAATCTACCATCTGCGGCAGCTTCAGAAATACAAACTTTACAAAATTTCAACCCTTTAGCTTTCTTGGGTAATAGCTTGCGAGAAGCTGCTAACCGTTTAGGTTGGTCAAAATCTCATAGTTATCAAAATATCCAGCCAGAAAATACCCTCCAACACCACATACCAAATGTACAGGGAATTGCTGTCACCTTAGAAAATCGTCATTTGGTGCTTGTCAGCGAAAATAATAGAATTTTAGATGTTTTGACAATTCAACAACAAGCCAAATTAAACAATAGAATTAATAGCGAAGTTGCTGAATATTGGCATTCTTTAAAATCAGCCCAAGTCAACAATCAACAAAACATATTACCAGAAATCGACCGCATTTTAACCAAATTAACTGATAGTAATCATCATAGCATCACCGAGTTACCTGAAAGTAATTTTGAAAGTAATTTTAAATTCAATATACAATCTTATTATCCTGGTAGATTTTTAGAATTTATAGACATAGCCTTAGCTAAATTGGAAACTCAAGGTATTGTACCAGTCAAACAACACAGCCAAGGAATTATTCAAGTTGTTCAAACTCAATTGGAGATATTTATTTATGGTAGGGAACAAGTAGAAACTAGAAGAGAAATGACAATTAATGCTGATGGTTTGGAAAATCAAACTTTGGATATTCCAGCATTAATTGAATCTGCAATAAATTACTTTTTTGGTGGTAGGAAAATTCCCAAGTTTGAAAAAACCGAAATTCCTCCAAAATTACCCAGTCAACCTGTCAACAAAGTTATTCAAAATAGTCATGTCCAATCACCAGATATAATTACAGATTCTTGGTTAAGTTGGGGTGAGTTATTTGGGGATTTAGAAGAAATTAATGCTAATGAAGCAAATCTGGGTTTAACTGCTTCAGGGGTGCATTTATTTAAACATCAAGAATCAACCAAAAAAACCTCTAGCCATCGTGCTGAAAATGAGACAAGACAAGAACAACATCCACATCAATTAAAACCAGATTGGATAGAGACAACGGCCACATTTTTGGGTTATGAAAAACACCCATTAGAGCAAATTCTAGCATGGTTAGATCATCTAATGTTGTGGATGGAAATGATATTTATGAACATGATTTATTTTTTCAAAGGATTATTGCAGGTATAGTTCAAATTCCCCTACATCCTCCTTATCCCCCTTCAAAAATAGACCTTGGAAAACACAATCATAAAATTCAGGAATTCATCTGCGTTTATCTGCGTTCATCTGCGTTTAATTTAATAATTAGGGATATATTTCAAGCTACACAAATTCCATAGAGAGGTAGCAAATCATGAATAATGTAAAATTGATGTGCTTGTAAAGCATCGTGAAATAATTTCCAATTGCTGACTAGGAAACTGGGATGATAGGGAAAAATTTCATTATCTTTGTCAATAGGTCTTTCAGTTCCCAAAGCTTGGTATTTCCAGGAACTTTTACCTTTAGGAACATAGTTAATATTAGCTGCACCAAAACTAAATTTACCTTGGGATATTGCATCTAACCATTTTTGATGACGGACACGACTTTTAACATCTTTAATATTCTCCAACATAAAGGCAATTAAACCTTTATCTGCTTCTGGTAGTCCAGGGACAATAGCATCAGCATCACATTTTAAATAACGCTGCATAGCCTTACACATATTATCAGCAGCTTCCAGAAAATCTTCAGGGTTATTACGCCTAATTTTCTCACCCCTACCGTTAATATAACCCCAACGTAAAAACGGCTTATCAGGATGACTTAAAACTGCACCATGTCCTAAAGGTAAAGCCTCACTGACAAAATAATTCTTCAATCTATCCATTAAATTTTTATCAGGGTTGTCATTTTCATCAAGTAATTTTTTCGCTTCATTAACTCGATGATTCACACCAGCAAAACCTTGATGCGCCCAAGTATCAACATAAACGTGCATTGTAATTCCTAAACGATGCAAACTATAAGCAGTATCACGGCGTTGGATACATTCCCTCACCATCTGCTGTGCGACATCACTATTAGGACGACAAATCAACTTTTCAATAAACTTCCCTTCCGGGTCTTCACCTGCGGGTTTTCCGCCATTTCCTGGTAAAAAATGAAAAGGAATCCAAACATGATGAATTGCTAACTCCTGAAAATTGCGATAATCTAGCATTTTATGAGCCGAACTGATGCGGGTAAACATCGCACCATTATCAAATTTTATTAAGCCGCTATTAATCGCATCATCTACATACTGGGCGGAGTAAGCAACGATACCAGCATCTTCGTGGTTAAAACCCGCAAGTCGCGCTACTACGTAGGTGACACCATGATGAAAGTCTATTTGCATCTTAAATAACTTCGGTTAAGGATTTTTTTAATTAAGAAATAGACTATAACAATTTGGGTAGTTTTGCGTAAATTTTTACCTGATAGCGGTTCTCAAATTGCCACATCTGTTTGATAAACTTTAGTAATCACTCTTAATTCCTCTCCGCGTCTCTGCGCCTCTGCGTGAGAAAAAAATTACAACAACATCCGATTCAGAAAATGCTGTAATAACTTTATCCCCGTTGGTTCTTGATAATCTGTAGGTAACAAAGCCCGTATCGCTTCTTGTAACTTTTCCAAAGCTGTATTTATTTCCTGACGCTTTGGCCTAGTAGTTGGTGAAAAATATAAAGGTTCACCCACCCGAATTGTTAACTTTTTTCTCAAAAACAGGTCATGAGTACCGATTAATGCTATCGGTACAATTGGCACACCAGCCCGTAAAGCATAAATGACAGTTCCCCGTTTGAAGGGATACATATCGCCCTCAGCATTTCCCAGTCTACCTTCGGGAAAAATCATCAACCCATCCCCACGGGCTAAAATTGCGGCAACAATGCGGTCTATGCGGCGGATTGTGTGGATATCTCCACCAGGATTAACAGTATCTTTAATAACTTGAGCCAGTTCTGTTAAATCATCTCGTCCGGCTTGAGCAGCAGCAATCACAGCCTGTTCTTCTCCCCAAATGCGTTCTAAAGGGATGACACCACCTGCAAAACCCAAAATCCAGCGTTTCCAGCATTTGTTATAAAGAGTGCGGGCATCACCGAGAATATAGTAATGGGGCTGAGTAGGTATTTCTGCCAGTAAAACTAATGGATCAAAGTGGTGAAGATGGTTAGCAGCTAAGATTGCAGGTGTCTGTGGGATATTTTCGATGTTTTCAACTTTGATACTGAATAGGGAATGAATCAGCGATCGCAATACCCAACGTCTAATCTTAGCATTAACTCGCGTTTCTGAATGTTCTTGATCAGTAGCAGAAATTTGATTGAGAGTAGTTTCTATAGTATGACGAATAGTGCGATCGCTCGCCGCTGCTACACCTTCCCATACACGCTCAATAACAGCCTCACTTAAAGGTGGTAAATTTTTTGATCCGTTAGTATTTTCCATCTTTATTTAAAATACATTGTAACAACCCGATCACCAATTACCAATTACCAAATTTTCTGTAATTCCTCCCACAGTTAGAAGCAATTTTCCCTACAATGTACGTTGATAGGCTAATAGCTTGCTGGGAAATTAGGTAAAAAACTAATCATGAATATTTACCACAGCGTAGGCACGTTTAAAGGTGTTGGGGGACTTGACCTGTATTACCAAAGCTGGAATCCAGGGGGAAAAATCAGGGGAATATTAGCTTTAGTGCATGGACTCGGAGGACACAGCGGACTTTACAAGAATATAATTGAGCATTTGTTACCTAAGCAATATGCTGTTTATGGACTAGATTTGCGTGGTCATGGACGCTCACCTGGTCAGCGCGGTTACATCAATAATTGGGTGGAGTTTCGTGATGATGTGCGAGCATTCTTGCAAGTAATTCAAAAACAACAACCAAGATGCCCAATTTTTCTATTTGGGCATAGCATGGGGGGAATGATTATTTTAGAATATGTTTTACGTTATCCAGAAGATACATCTGCATTACAAGGAGTAATCACAGTTGCACCGAGTATTGGAGAAGTGGGAGTATCACCAGTGCGTGTGCTTGTAGGAAAAATGCTTTCACGGGCTTGGCCTCGTTTTTCCTTAAATACTGGACTAGAGATAACCGCTGGTTCACGAGATCCGAAAATTGTAACTACCTATACTGAAGACCCTTTACGTCATACCCGTGGTACAGCAAGATTTTCTACAGAGTTTTTTGCTACACTAGCCTGGATTAATGCCCACGCTCATGAATGGAAACTACCATTGTTAATTTTGCATGGTGGTGCTGACAGAGTGGTTTTACCAGGAGGAAGCGAACTTTTTTACCAACGTGTAACTTACCCAGATAAGCTACGCATTGAATATCCCGGAGCGTATCACGATTTACATTGTGATATTAATTATCATGAAGTGCTGACTGACATGAATAATTGGATAGATCGGCATTTACCAACAGAACTGGGAAAATTAGAGACAGTTACAAGCAATGAATAATATTCCTAATTCAAAATATACTGTCATCAAATAACGGAGAGGGGGGGATTCGAACCCCCGTTGAGTTTCCCCAAAACGCATTTCGAGTGCGTCACCATCAACCACTCGGACACCTCTCCAGATATCTACTCACACCATCCACAGAATTTAGTGAATAAGAATGATTATATTTTATTGATCATAATAGCATCTTCATTCCTAAACTTCTTATAAATCTGAAGATTTGTTTTCTGTGACTTGGATAAAAGCTTCAAATTCACCATTGGGTGTCCATTGAATCGCTCCATCTTTGCCTGTGAAGAACAGTTTAGTTTGTCCTTTGCTTAAAGCTGATAAGGTTTTGCTATCAAGGTTATTAGCAGATGCGATCGCCACCGGTGGTTGCAATGCCACCACCAAATCCTGTAAAGATTCCGATGGACACCAAAGCACCTGGGGACGAGATAAATCACCAGTTTTAATTAACTGTGCTATTTGTTGAGACGTGATGTTACCCACTAATAACCAATTTTGTCCAAAAATCTGCAATTTTAAAATCGGTAATTTTTCATTGATGAATTGTCCAATTATAGCACCAGTATTAATAGTTTGACCTAATGCTAAAGGCTGATAAATTCCTTGATGTTTTTGCAGTTTCTGTTGAATAGCTTGATTTTCAATTTTATTTTCTTGTGGAGAAGCATAAGCATAAAAATTATTAATCCGTAAACTTTCCATAATTTCTAGCCAAGCATCATTTTCATTACCTAAAAACTTACTAGAAATTGCCCAATCAATTTGATTAACCCCCTGTTGTTGGAGAAAAGGTAAAATAGTGAAACGTCCTGTACCTTCATCACCGCTATTAATTAAAGTAACTTTTCCTTGATCTTGAATTACTAAAACTGGTTCTGTATCCGTTGCTAATAATGTGATTCTTAATAAATTATTTGTAAAATGCCAAACAGGAATTATCACTAAAACTACAGACATTAAAACCGCAAACCACCATCTTTTCTGCCACCAACGCACCAATACAGTAGAGATGATTAATCCATAAATTACCAGCATTTGCCAAGTAGATATACTACCAACTGCCACTGAACTTCCTGGCAGATTAGCAAAAAATTCTGCTAATTGAATTAACCAATGAGTTGGATAATATAAAAAACTCGCTAACGTGCTTCCTACATCCGGCAAAATTAAACTTGCCAAACCGCTAATCATGCCACCAATACTAATCACAGAAATTAATGGCGTAGTGATAATATTTAATGGCACACTGTAAACAGCAACCACACTAAAAACTTGTAAAAGTAGCGGTAAAGTCCAGATTGTGGCAGCTAAGGGAACAGAAACTAAAGAAGCGATTACCGGAGGCAACCAATCCAAACATTTAGTAATTGGTGTTGCTGTGACAATTAACCCCAAAGTTGCCAAAAAACTGAGTTGAAAACCTAAATCCCAAATCCACAGAGGATTAAACAATAATAACAACGTAGCTGCCAGAAGCAAAGATCCCAATTGTTGAACTTTCCTTTCTAAAGCCAAACCAATTAATGCTGCCAAACCCATAATTACTGCTCTTAAAATCGCAGCTTGAAATCCAGCTAAACATAAGAAAGTAATTAAGCCCAAGCAACCCAAAAAAATCTGAGTTCCTTTTTTTGCTTTTCTAGTTAGTTGTAAAATCACTCCCAAAATCAGAGAAGTTTGAAACCCAGAAGCAGCTAAAGCATGAGCTAATCCTACCTTTACAAATAAATCCCGAATATCATAAGGTAAATCAACAGCCTTACTGCCCAAAACCATTGCACTAACTAGAGGACCTTCGGGAACACCTAAAAAACGAACTTGCGATCGCACAATTTGTTCCCTAACTTGCCACCATCCCCATTTGCGCTCTTCATCTATAAAATTTACCTGTTTACCAATCAAACCAGCAAAAGTACCTTCCTGCTTCAAATACTTCTGAAAATCAAAAGCACCAGGATTTGAGGCCGCTTTAGGTTTATATAACATCCCAGTCACAGCAATTTGTTGACTAGGATATAAACCCGTAGCTTGAAGTATAGGCACAGTTACATATAATTTACCCGTCACCCCTTTTGGCACACTTGCTGGACCTTGATCATTTTTAACCTCATCCAGTTGCGTCGCATTCAGCCAAAATTGCCCCCTTTGACTGCGAGTTAAACGGGGATTACTAGCAACTTCTCCACGTACAATTACCAACTGTTCTTGATTAGTATTATTTTCACTAGAAACAAACTGACTAATATCTTTTTCTCCAGGTTCGGGTGTCCGCAATTGAAAATACAAAGTTGCCAACAAACCCACCAACCCAGCTATCAACCATACTCTAGGATCAGGAGTAATTAGTGGAGTATTAGCCCCAGCCTTTCCTTTAGTGATAGGCTTTTCTCGTTTTAGAGCAAATTTCCGCAGACTAATATAACTGGCACGAAAAAAAATTGCTGCTAATATCCCCAGTCCCAAAATCCATGCACCACCCCAAGGAACAGCCGTAAACAGCAACCCTAAAATATAGGACAGACAAATAATAACGCCACTAATCTGCATCATAAAACTTTAATTACCACAGCACCCAGTGAATAAAATTCATATATCTAAACAAATCGATATAAGCAAATCCAGTAGTTAAAAAAATAATTGTAGGTTGGGTTAAGCGACAGCGCAACCCAACAAAATATATAAAGTTGATAATACCAACCTTACAGGAATATCCGGTAAGCGTAAAGCTCAGTGGCTTTAGCCCTGAGAGTGTCAAAAAGATATACCTAAATTAAACCCTAATACAGCGTGAACAACCAAAATCAGAAGTGCTGTACTTCCTAAATAAGCGTGAACCGCCCGTAAACTTGCTTTATCACCAAAAAATCCACTCAAAGAAATTGCACCATTAACCAACAACAGCAACAGCACAACAGAACCAGTCCAAAAATGCGGACTTTCAAACAGTGGTTTATGCTGCATCACCAAAGACAAAACACCACCTGTATAACCACCCGCCAAAAATACAAATAACCAAGGTGCTAACTGACGATGGGCGCTTCTACTTTTAACAGCAGCATCTTTATCTGTATCTTGCAGTAGTTTACCTCGCCAACCAGACACACCCACAAAACTACCCACCACAAAAACCACAATTCCCATCATCACCGGATGTCCCCAATGCACAACGGGTTCAGGAACACCTAAAGAACGAAACCAAGCCGCAATAGGTTCTAAAGCTTCACTGATATTTATCATCTGACACACACCACTAGTTTGTACCGTAAACCACGACCCCCCCTGTGCAGGGGGGGTGAAAAAATTCAATGCCTATTGTTCAACTTACGGCATTTTTCAACAACGGGAAACCTAACTTTTCCCTTTGCTCAACATATAAATGAGCAACTTTCCTCGCCAAATGCCGAATCCTAGTAATGTAGCGAGTCCGTTCCGTCACCGAAATTACACCGCGTGCATCCAGCAAATTAAACGTATGCGAACACTTAATCACATAATCCAAACTGGGTAACACCAATCCCCGTTCCGTGAGTTGGGATGCTTCCTGCTCATATATATTGAACAAATTCAGCAACATCTCAGGATTCGATGCTTCAAAATTATAAGTACACTGCTCAATCTCACCCTGAAGATGAACATCACCATAAGTAATGTTGTCCGTCCACTGAATCTTAGTAATAGCCTCCACTTGCTGAAGGTACATAACCAGTCGCTCTAACCCATAGGTAATCTCAATTGACACCGGACGGCAATCAATACCCCCACACTGTTGGAAATAGGTAAATTGAGTAATTTCCATCCCATCTAACCATACTTCCCAACCAGTACCCCAAGCCCCCACCGTCGCATCTTCCCAGTTATCCTCCACAAAACGCACATCATGATCCTCTGGACGAATACCCAAAGCTCTTAAAGAATCAAGATATATATCTTGGATATTATCTGGTGAAGGTTTAATCAGAACTTGATACTGATAATAATGTTGAAACCGATTTGGGTTTTCGCCATAACGTCCATCCGTCGGACGACGGCAAGGTTCAACGTAAGCCACAGCCCAAGGTTCAGGACCCAAAGCCCTTAAAAAAGTATGAGGGTTCTTAGTTCCTGCTCCCTTCTCCATGTCATAAGGTTGAGCAATCAAGCAACCACGCTCACCCCAAAACTGATGTAAAACTGCTATTACTGACTGAAAATTCACTATCTACTCTTCCTTGAGTCAACAATGCCTAACTCATTGTTGCCTAAACCCAACATTCTGAGCAGTTTTCAGCCATTAAAAATTTTTTTTCAAAAAAGATTGAAAAAGTAGTTGACATTCCAAGATAGGTTCGATATATTAAATAAGTGCCGGAGAGAGAA
>NZ_JAYGHA010000034.1:0-21001 GCF_034931405.1 Anabaena sp. UHCC 0451
GTAGACATTACTTGTATGACCAAAGAAAGGTTGACCTATAGCTTCTCCAGTTTCGACATCCCACAACCGGACTGTATTATCACTACTACCACTCACAACCATACTGCCATCAGGACTAAAGGCCACTGAGTTAACAGAACCCGTATGACCCAGGCAACTTGCCCACGTTGTCCGAGTTAGCAAATCCCAAATTTCTATAGTCCCATCTGCTAAACCCACAGCAATACGTCTCCGTCCCTGGGGTGATATGGCTACTGCCAATACTGCACTCTGGAACTCGGCAAAGGGTTTTTCAATTTCTGGGTCTGCTTCTAAGTCAGTTTCAATTTCTGGGATGCTAAATTGTTGGCTGCTGATTTCTTGTTGACCTTGGGGTGCTTCCATGCCAGTAGTGTTACCAGTTAGTCGTGTGTGGGTGTTACTGGTTTTACTATGTATGCTGCTTGGTTGTAAATACTTTTATACGTTTGTTTACAAATCAGGATCAGATCCCCGACTTCTCAAAGAAGTCGGGGATCTATTACGAAATATTTCATTTTCTCATTTAAAGCTTAATCCATAACCTGCCAAATACGAATATTACTGAGGTACAAAAATTAAAATTTTTCTGTTGAAGTCTCAAAAGTCTTGCTGTTCCAAGTTTACAGGATTTGCAAGCTTATGTTGTTTAACTAATTTATAAATAACTCGCTTATTGAGAAAACAACTAAAACTTATTTCCTGAAAACGTAAAGCTTACGTTATCTATGTCAGCGAATTTTTATATTATTATCAATAACTGGAAGAAATTGGACAACATTAAAATTAGTACCTAAGTTAAATTATCTAACTCGGAGGTAATTAAAAATAATCAAATTTACTATAGAAACAAGCGATTAGTTGAGCAATAACAAATAAGTTCTCAATTAACGTGATTACACAGGTGAACTTTGGAGAAAAACAGATGTTAAACATCAAAAATGAATTATTGGCTGATCTCAGTTCTGAAACTGCTGCTAACATTAACGGTGGTCAAGCTGAACAGGGTGAACAAGGTGGTAAAGAGGATAAAAGTAAGTTTAATTACAACAGATATCTCAAAGCCTTGGGAATATCTTATTTGAGTCCTCCAGAAGTTGGTAGCATTACAGACAAGGAAGCATTATTGGCGCAGTACCAAGGCTGGGAAGACTAGCAAAACTGATTGATTTATAGGCTTTTCCCACTAAGATTCAACTACTAATAAATCCGGCTTTTAATCCAATTCATGAATGACAAGATACCTGACTTCTTTGAGAAGTTGTAGAGACGTTCCATGGAACGTCTCTACTTTATAACCAGATGTTTACTCAAAACAGCAATTAATAGCTAACTCTGCATGATTAACTAAAGTCTCTTTTTCTAGTTGATAAACTGGATATTGAGGTGTGATATTCAATAATTTCTCTATTCTCTCTTTCGCCTTTTCTACTATCTCTTCATTCAAGCTACCATTATTTAAACAATTAGCGAAATCTTCTGCTATTTTATATGTCCTTTCTAAAGAAGAAGAATTGATATTTCGTGATACTATAAATAAATCACATCCAGCATTAAAAGCCCTTGCTACTGTTCCCGATTGCATAAACATATCCGAAACAGCTTTCATATCTAAATCATCAGAAACAACAACTCCTGGAAAATTTAATTCTTCCCGGAGGATGTGATTTAAAATGGTTTTAGATAATGTAGCGGGAAGTTCTGGATCAATTTGCGGGAACAAAATATGTGCTGTCATAATTAGCGGTATCTGTTCTCGAATTAATGTTTGAAAAGGTATCAACTCTCGTTTTCGCAAATCTTCTAAACTCAAATCCAATATTGGTAACTCCAGATGGGAATCTGTGCTAGTGTCTCCATGTCCAGGAAAATGTTTAGCACAACCGAGAATACCCCCTTCCCTGAGTCCTTGGTAATATTCCCGCGCACTTTGACTAGCAGTTTCGGGAGTTGTCCCAAAAGCACGGGGTCCAATAATAGGGTTTTGGGGGTTAGAAAAAATATCAGCGTCGGGAGAAAAAGAAAGATTGATACCTAATGATTTTAATTCTAACGCCGTTGCTTTTGCTACTTTATGTGCTTGCGATCGCACCAAATAAGCATAAGGAAAACGAGTAATGGGTAAAGGAGTCCTGACAACCCTTCCACCTTCATGATCAATAGTGGTAAACAGGGAATCGCGTTCAGTATATTCGCGTATTTGTTGAATTAGATTTTTAAAACTTTCTAACCAAACTGGGTATGATACACCATCTAGAAAGTTTTTAGCAAAAAATATCACTCCAACAGGTTTTAATTCACTGAGAACCCGTTTATCATCATCGCTTAGAGTTGTACCAGAAACACCGAGAATTAAATGATTACCAAAGCTTTGTAAATACTGGGATAGAGTCATAACAGAAAAAATAAAGAATAAGTTTTCTCTACTCTATCCTTATTTTTAACTGTCCCTAGTCACCAGTCCCCAGTCACCAGTCACCAGTCCTCAGTCCCCAATTTCCCAAAGCTAGGCAAAATGTAACAGAATGCAAAGTATAATGAAAACGACAAAACAATTAAGAAATATTGAAAAACAGTAGGTTTAAATGCGAGTAGCGAACACGAAGTGCAGCGTAGCTATCGCCGGTGCTGGTTTAGCAGGGCTTTCTTGTGCGAAATATCTCACAGACTTAGGATATACACCCATTCTCTTAGAACGCCGGGACGTAGTGGGTGGAAAGGTTGCGGCTTGGAAAGATGCCGATGGTGACTGGTACGAAACAGGACTGCATATCTTTTTTGGGGCGTATCCTAATATGTTGCAGTTATTCAAAGAACTAGACATTGAAGATCGTTTGCAGTGGAAAGAACACAGCATGATTTTCAATCAACCAGAAGCACCAGGTACATACAGCCGCTTTGATTTTCCCGATATTCCCGCCCCCTTAAATGGTGTAGTGGCGATTCTGGGAAATAATGATATGTTGACATGGCCAGAAAAAATCAGCTTTGGACTGGGTTTAATTCCCGCCATAGTCAAAGGTCAAAAGTATGTGGAAGAAATGGATAAATACTCTTGGAGTGAGTGGTTAAAACTACAAAACATTCCTCCCAGAGTGGAAAAAGAAGTTTTTATCGCCATGTCCAAAGCGTTGAACTTCATCAACCCAGATGAAATTTCCGCCACCGTACTGTTAACAGCCCTGAACCGCTTCCTACAAGAGAAAAACGGCTCAAAAATGGCATTCTTGGATGGTTCACCCACAGAACGCCTGTGTCAGCCCATCATCGACTACATCACCGAACGCGGTGGAGAAGTAAGGTTAAATGCGCCCTTAAAAGAAATTTTGCTCAACGAAGATGGTAGCGTGAAAGCCTTCCTACTCAGGGGTTTAGATGGGGCAGAAGACGAAATATTGACAGCCGATCTGTATGTTTCCGCTATGCCAGTTGACCCTTTAAAGGTGATATTACCCAAACCTTGGCAAGAAATGGAATTTTTCCACCAGCTAGAAGGTTTGGAAGGTGTGCCAGTAATCAATGTCCATCTATGGTTTGACCGGAAATTAACAGATATTGATCATCTGCTATTTTCCCGTTCTCCCCTCCTCAGCGTTTATGCTGATATGAGTAATACCTGCCGTGAATATGCCAATCCCGACCGTTCCATGCTGGAATTAGTTCTAGCACCCGCGCAAGATTGGATATCCAAATCCGATGCAGAAATTGTCGCTGCCACGATCACCGAGTTAGAAAAACTCTTCCCTCAACATTTTGGCACAGACAACCCCACTCAACTGCTAAAATATCACGTTGTGAAAACGCCACGTTCAGTTTACAAAGCTACCCCCGGCCGTCAACAGCACCGTCCCTCACAAGAAACCCCCATTTCTAACTTCTATTTAACTGGGGATTACACCATGCAGCGTTATCTAGCTAGTATGGAAGGTGCGGTACTTTCTGGTAAGCTAACAGCACAGGCGATATCCCAAGCGCCATCGGTAGCAAACTCTTCCAACCTGCAAACGCTAAATCGACCGCCCGCAACGAATGCTGCAACTGCCTGATTCCCCCCCGCGCATGAAAACGCTGGTCTCTGTAGACGAGTCCTACAAACTTTGTCAGGAACTCACCGCCAAGTATGCCAAGACTTTTTACCTGGGTACATTGCTGATGAGTCCGGCAAAACGTCAATCTGTTTGGGCAATATACGCTTGGTGCCGCCGTACAGATGAATTAGTCGATGGTCCCGCATCTGCTATAACCACGCCAGAAACCCTAGACCTATGGGAAAAGCAGCTGGACTCAATTTTTGCGGGACATCCATTAGATAATTACGATGTAGCTTTAGTAGATACACTCCAAAGCTTTCCCCTGGATGTTCAACCCTTTCGGGATATGATCGAGGGTCAGCGAATGGACTTATATCGCAGTCGCTATCAAACCTTTGAGGAGTTATATCTCTACTGCTACCGGGTGGCTGGGACTGTAGGATTGATGTCAACTACGATTATGGGCATAGATACCAGTATCTATACAGCATCCTGGCATCAAAACCAACAACCTTATGTTCCCACAGAAGAAGCGATCGCTTTGGGTATAGCCAACCAACTTACCAACATTCTCCGCGATGTGGGCGAAGATGCACGCCGGGGTAGAATCTATATCCCCCTAGAAGACTTGGCTAAATTCAACTATAGCGAAGAAGAACTTTGTCAAGGTATTTTAGATGACCGTTGGCGTTCCTTAATGCGATTTCAAATTGACCGCGCCCGCAAATTTTATACCAAAGCTGATAAGGGAATTAGCTATCTTGCCCCTGATGCCCGTTGGCCAGTTTGGGCAGCATCTATGCTATATGGACAGATTTTAGATGTGATTGAGCGCAATGATTATGAAGTGTTCAATCAACGTGCTTATGTTCCCCAGTGGAAAAAATTGCGTACCTTGCCAGCAGCTTGGATGCGATCGCAAGTGTTATAGTCGTAGGGGCGAAGCATTCGGAAAATGGCCTTGGACAAAAATTGATAATTGGTCGCCCGAATGCTGATGCTTCCAGCACGCTTCGCGAACGCCCGTACAGGAGGCTGAAGGCAGGAGGCAGAAGGTAAATATTTTCCCCATCTTCCCAGTCCCCTGTTCCCTGTTCCCTGACAAATCCCAAAAAAACTATTGACTAACTAAAAATTCTCTGCTAGTATTATTAGCTATGACCTCTGGAGAGGTGGCTGAGTGGTCGAAAGCGGCAGATTGCTAATCTGTTGATGGAATCGTAAGGTCCATCCGAGGGTTCGAATCCCTCCTTCTCCGTTGATAAGATTAAAAAACCCTCGTAATTAATAGTATTCACGAGGTTTTTTTTATTTAGCACTTATTCATGGATTTTCAAGGGTTAGTGCTATTATTTAACCTTTGGAGTCTGAGTCATTAGCCACTAAACTAAAGGGTTAGTTTGCTGATTGATTTTCAAGCGCCTCAACATTGAGAGGAATCAAAGGAATATATGCCAAAATCTAGTGTTTCCCTAGTTCTGAGTTTAGTTACCATAGTCAGCGGCTTATTAATTTCCGCTTGTGAAAATACCACTACAACCACAACCACCACAGCCACTCCAGCAACCAACACTGCTGCTACCACAACCAATAATGCTAAAGGTTTAAAAATTGGTAGTTTGTTACCGACAACTGGAGACTTAGCTTCCATCGGTCAAGAAATGGTAGGTTCAGTTCCCCTCATGGTCGAAACAGTCAACGCTTGTGGTGGTGTCAACGGAGAACCAGTCACTTTAATAGAAGTAGACGACCAAACCGACCCCAAAGCAGGTGCAGCAGGTATGACCAAATTAGCAACAGTTGATAAAGTTGCTGGTGTAGTTGGTTCCTTTGCCAGTAGCGTCTCTACAGCTGCTATTTCTGTTGCTACTCCTAACAAAGTCATGCTTGTTTCTCCTGGTAGCACCAGTCCCGTATTTACAGAAAAAGCCCAAAAAGGCGATTTTAAAGGCTTTTGGGCGCGAACTGCTCCCCCAGATACCTACCAAGCATTAGCTTTAGCCCAACTTGCTAAGAAAAAAGGTTTTAAAAGAGTTTCCACAGTTGTAATTAACAACGACTATGGCGTAGGTTTTGAAAAAGCATTTGTACAAACTTTTGAAAAATTGGGTGGAACTGTAGTTAATAAAGATAAACCTGTTCGCTATGACCCCAAAGCCCAAACCTTTCAAACAGAAGCGGGTGCTGCTTTTGCTGGAAAACCTGATGCGGTATTAGCTGTCATGTATGCAGAAACAGGTAGTTTATTCCTGAAAGCTGCTTACCAGCAAGGTGTGGCTAAGGGAGTACAGATTATGCTGACTGACGGCGTGAAATCAGATAGTTTTCCTCAACAAGTCGGTAAAGGTGCAGATGGCAAATATCTGCTATCTGGGGCGATAGGAACAGTTCCCGGTTCTAGCGGTAAGGGATTAGAGGCTTTTAATAAATTGTGGAAAGAGAAAAAAGGCGGTACACCAGGAGAATATGCACCTCAAGCCTGGGATGCTTCCGCTTTATTGGTATTAGCAGCCCAAGCAGCTAAGGAAAATACAGGTGTGGGTATTGCTGGTAAAATTCGGGAAGTTGCAGCTGGTGATGGTACACCTGTCAGCGATGTTTGTGAAGGACTGAAGTTACTTAAAGAAGGGAAAAAGATTAATTACCAAGGCGCAAGCGGTGATGTAGATGTTGATGCTAATGGTGATGTAATTGGTACTTACGATGTTTGGACAGTGGGAGATGATGGCAAAATCAAGGTGATAGATAAAGTTAGCCCTAAGTAACTCTTTCCTAGATACTATTTGCGACAATTAAATTGTGCAAACTATATACGTCGATACTTGATGTACGGCGTATTTTTTATCGTTGAGGTAAAATCTGCAAAAATATAAAAAATGAGTTAATATTGAACGCAAATTAATAGGAATTTTTGCGGAGTTTTTAAACTATGGAAATTATTATTGGTTGGTTATATCCAAAATTGATGAGTACCTACGGTGATAGAGGTAATGTTATCACTATTCAACGTCGCGCACAATGGCGAGGATACAATGTCACAATATTACCTCTTGACCAAAATTCTACTGCAAATGATATAAAGTCAGTGGATGTAATTGTTGGTGGAGGCGCACAAGACCGTCAGCAAGAAATCGTCATGCGCGACTTACAAGGTGCAAAAGCTGACGCAATGCGGGATAAAATTGAAAATGGGACACCGGGCGTTTTTACTTGTGGTTCTCCTCAACTATTGGGAAATTATTATGAACCTGCATTTGGACAAAGAATAGAAGGTTTAGGAATATTAGATTTAGTTTCTATTCATCCTGGGGAAAATATTAAACGTTGTATTGGTAATTTAGTCATAGAAGTTACAGCTTCACGTCTCGCACAAGAATTGTCAGCAATGATAGGAACAAAACCTTATTTAGTTGGGTTTGAAAATCACGGTGGACGCACTAAATTAGGAAAGGTGGAAGCATTGGGGCGTGTGGTTTACGGCTTAGGTAATAATGGTGAAGATGGGACAGAAGGCGCGTTTTATCAAAATGCGATCGCAACATATTCACATGGTCCATTGTTACCAAAAAATCCTTTTGTTGCAGATTGGTTAATTCAAACAGCGTTAAAGTTGAAATATCAGCAAGAAATTCAACTTACACCTTTAGATGATATCTTGGCAAAAGAAGGAAGAGAAGCAATGTTTAAACGGTTGAAGGTAAATTTATCTAGTATTTCTGGGGTGAAAGTTTAACTCGTAGATAGTTTTAATTATTCTGACTTTGGTTTTGCAACAAAGGACGCACAACTAAATAACCCGCACCAAAACCAGTAATCATAATTAACAAGATAGTCATTACTAACCACCCACCATTAATTCCCTGTGAATCAGATTCTGGGGATATATAATAATGTACTTCCTGTCCTTCAATAAACACTGCTTCTGATACCGGAAAATTCATATCCATCATCGGTACAGAAACAGCCTCACGGCGGATTTTTTTAGCAGGTTTGGGAGTTGGTTGACGTGGAGGAGGTGCTGTTTTCGCTGTCGGTTTCTTTGTCGATTTTACCTCAGCATGATTACGGGGTATGCGTTGCGGTGTAGGCGTATTTTTAGCTTCAGTATTATTTCTGGGTACTGGCTGATAACCAGGTATATTGTTTACATCTAAGTTAGTTGGTGAGGAAGGTTGAGAACTCTGTGGAGAAGATTCCAGCAGCTTTTGCAGTTCTAAGCAAGATTGAACAACTTTGTTAATTTCTTGACGCAGCTGTTGATTTTCTTGAGCTAATTTGTGATTGTGGTTAGTGACTACATCTAACTTAGCTTGTACTGCTTTTAATTCTGCAACCAATTCCCGGTAAACGTAAACAGGTACAGACGGAGAATAGCTGGGAGTAGGTGGTTTACTGTGAACATTCGTTGTAGTTGTTCTCATTTGCATATTGGTATTAAAATTATGCCTTTAGATTAACAAAATATACTATCAGAATAAGGTGATCCCGGAGACTAGGCTATAGAATAATATAAAAATCACCTACCTCAACACAGATAAACATACAATAGCAATGAAATAACTGTGATGGTTAGGGTGTGGAAACCCCCATCATTAAATCATGGGTTTTATATTTATTTGATTTTTTTTTGATTTTTTTTGATTATACGTTTCTAACTTATGATAAGCGTTCTTGAAAATAAAGACGATATAAATTACAAAGACACTGAACTTTATTTCCTTGAAACTCAATTAACCCCAAACTCCGTAATTTAAACGCTTGTGTAGAATCTATTTGAATACTCACATCACTCTTAATAACTTGCTGCATTGCTGTTTTTAACAAGCTATCATTTTCTAGTTGTTGTAAAATATCAGTCAAAAAACTTCTGTATGGACTTTCATCAGTAGGAGCAATTTTGATAAACTGTTCTAAGGTTAGATTATTCTTAGTAATTTTATCAAGAGCAGTAGTTAATAAATAAGGATGTCCATCACTCATTGCTCTTAATTGGTTGATTTCTGTATCTGACCAATTTAAACCATATTGTTTTACTAATTCCTTGGTTTGGGTGTTGTTAAATTCTCCTATTTCCACAGGTATACCCACATTAAAAGGAGATTGATTCACATTTAAAGAAACATAAACATCTTGAGAATAGGAAATTATTAAACGTAAATTTTGCAAACTTTCTTCATTATTTGGGTTTTCATTCCATGCTCTTAATAAAGCAGAAAATTGTTGAGTAATTTCAGTATAAGGAAAAATTTCATCAATATTATCCAAACCTAAAACCAAGGGACTATCAATATTTGATAATAGATATTTCTTTAAATAATTAGTACAGTTAGTTTGACTACTTAATCGTTTATTCCAAAATTCATCTATTTTCTCTTTTAGACCTAATTCTAAACTCAGAATTGTACAAAAGCTCTGTAAAAAAGTATTCAAATCAGCAAAATATTCTTTACTCCATAAATTAATAGAAACTGTTTTATATCCTTTTTGTTTCACATGATCAAAAATGCGACTCATTAAATGAGTTTTACCCATTTTATGGGGTGATTTAATCCGAATTAATGCTTTTGGTTGCAAGATAGATTGAAAACATTTATCTTCAATTTCTGGACGTGCTATATAAATATTAGAAAGAATAGGAGCAGAAATATTTTGTAAATTATTTTTTATTTCTTGAGGAATAATTGATAACTGTTCTTTAATAAACCGACTCACACCTTTATAAACTAAATTATTTGGTGATTTTGGCTTAGTGATAGAAATATGATCATCATCCGTAGCAGTTGGTTGAACATCTTGAATATTTGGGTTAGCACTATCTGGGTCAACAACTAAAATTGTGAAAATTGGTTTTGTCTCATAATAAACTTCTGTCGCAATTTCCATTACATCAACATTTTGCCGATACCATTCATTCAATTGACGCAATTGAGGAATATGTGATTTTAATTCTTCAACACTAATAGTATTTCGTGTAAAAGTACCAATATTTGTGACTAAATTAGCTAAATGAGATCCAGTGTGAGGAGTGGATAAAAATACAATACCTTTAGTTTGTTCAATAACTTTTTTATTGTTAGTTTTTTTATTAAAAGTTTGAGCATTTCGCAACATTTCTTTTACTAATAAACCACCCATGCTATGAGTGATGAAAATTATCGGACGTTCACCAATATCATTAACTGCTAAATATTTTAATAAATTACTCGCACGATCAAAAAGTGGCATTGTTTGACCTTTCCACTCAAAGGGTGCAGCGTTGTAACCAAAAGACCAAATTCCTAAATCTGGTCGTTCTTTCCCCAACCACATCGGCCAGAAATTATCATCATTATCTAATTCTTCAGGATGCCATGTTTTCCGTGCATCACCACCTAAACCATGAACAAAAATTATATTTCCCTTGCGTTTGGGGTTGTCACATCCTGAGATTTTGATTAAACCTGTTTTTTCTGTGGGTGCTGAGATGGGTTCGGGTTGTGGAGTTTTACCGAAAAGTTCCTTAAAAAAGTTAAAAACCATAGTATAGTAGAGTTAATTAGGTTAACAGCAATAAATTATATCATATATCTTGCAAAGCTAACCTAAAACCTATTAACCAACTATAAAACTATGAGTAGCGTATCCTTAGAAATACCTGAAGAAATTTTAATTAGTCTCAAAGAAACCCCAGAAACTTTATCTAGAGAAATACCAATTTTAGCAGCAGTCAAACTGTTTGAACTTGGTAAACTGTCATCAGGAAGAGCAGCACAATTAGCAGGAATGTCACGGGTAGAATTTTTAATGACTTTGGGACGCTATCAAGTTTCACCTTTTTCTTTAACTTCTCAACAGTTAGAACAAGATGTTAACAATGCCTAATTCTCTAGTTATTGTCAATACTTCTCCTCTATTGTATCTGCATCAAGTTGGCTGTTTAGAATTACTGCAAAACTTGTATAGTGAAATTTTAACCGCTCCTGCGGTAATACAAGAATTAGCAGTTGGAAAAAATCAAGGAATCAATGTACCAGATATTAATGCTATTGAATGGATTTCCATTACTCCAGTAAAATCAATTAGCTTAATTCCTGCTGTGATAGATTTAGGACAAGGAGAAGCAGAAGTTTTAGCTTTAGGATTGGAAAATCCTGGCAGTTTATTGATTTTTGATGACCAATTAGCTAGACGCATGGCTAATATATATAAATTAAAATATACAGGCACACTTGGGGTTTTAGTAAAAGCGAAAAAACTTGGTTATTTGTCTTCTGTTACTCCTGTGATTACCATGTTACGTCAACAAGGAATGTGGTTGACAGATAATATTATTAATGATGTTCTCAGATTAGCTGGAGAATCTTAATCAGTTGACTTGAGATAAAGCTTCTTTTCCAGGAATTGCCTCAACTGTATGATTACGAATTTCATCACGGCGTTTTTTAGCTTCTATATTCCAAAGATTTTGGGTGTTTTCATCAATCTCAGATTCTATACTTTCAATGAGTTTTTCTACTAACAATACTCTGGTAGCATTTGGTAAAGATAAGGCTTCTTGAATTAATTCCTCAACTGATAGCATAATGATTTCTTCCAGTAAAAGTTAGCAGTTATCTGATGCCATGACCAAAACCAGACTTAATACTAGGATACAGTTCTCATGTCACCACAGTCTCTGTAAGAAGAGAGAAGATATGATGAAAAAATACTATTAAAAAATCCGTAAAAAGACTCTTTTTCTCAAACCCCCCACCCCCATGCCAATACGGTATTGTACCATATAGCTTGTATGTGTCTAAGTTTTTCATATCTTCCCAACCCAGTTCTTCATATTTTCTATAATATGTCTTTTCTGTCCATCCCACTGTGTCTGTAAAATTAACCCATTCTTCACCCTCTATTCTTATTCTTTCCCAATTTAATTCTCCCTGATACCAATCATCAAAATTTAAATAATTGCCTGTTTCCAGGTATATTCTCTTTTGTATGCTATAACCAAAATGTTCTTGAGAGTTCTCTACCCAAAGACTATCTAATTGTTTCAAATCATTATACTTAAAATTTTTAATGTCATTTAATTCTAAATAACCTTGTTTTTCTCTTTTAGCTGAAACAAGAAGAAACTGCCAATTTTTTTCATCTGCATCTTTCCATCTATTGTTCTGCATTAAATAATCTAGTTCATTCAATAAATATACTTTGAATGATTCATTATAAGCTGTATTTGAGCTATCTAAACCATTAAGTTGATGATAAAGCAAAGCTACAATATCAATATTACCATTGTAGAGAATATTGAGGTCTAAAGTAAATAATTCAAGATTAGATTGAAAACAAGATTGTAAAATATTAAATTTTTCAAAAGCTATCTTGTAATTATCTAAGGCTTTATTTGATTCTTTTTCTAATTTCCCTTTCACATAATAAATATAGACTAATACGGCTAAATAACTAGCATTATTGTTACTGTTTTTATTTTCTTTTGGTATTTTTTTAAAACTTTTATCGAATTCTTCTTTGGCTTTAATATATTTTTTTTCTATCTTTAAATATTCATATCCTAAAACTAGAGAACTATCTAATAAAGCTTCTTTAAGTGCATGATTTTCAATTTTTTCTTGCAAAACTAACCCTGCAATATTTAAAAATTGATTAGCTTCATTGACTTGGTTGTTTTGTTGAAGTTGAGAAGCAACTGCTGATAAATCCCTAATTTTAGAAATATTTCGTTCTATTTCAGTAACTTTTTCTTTAGCTATACGTAATTGCTTTTCTGCTTCCTGTTTAGCTTCAGCTTCTATTTTAATCGCTTCTTCTTTTTTTTCCTGGTTACGACTTTCTGATACAAATTCCTGATCTTCAAAACCTAACTTTTTATCCTTTACCCATCCTTCTGCTTCTGCTAAAGCTTCCCCTCTTAATAATCGAGATTTATCATTTTTACCTGATAACAACCACTGTCGAAAACTATCTGCATAAGGCCGTAAACCAGCTAACTTTTTTTCAATCCATAAATTATCAAATATAGTAGAATAAATCCGATTATAAACCTTTAATTTGCTATCTTTTTTAACAACAATTCCCGCTAACTGTAAATCACTTTGTTCAATACTATTATCAGCATCAATTTCTCCAGAATGCCAAATTTGTTGATATAAATCTAATAAATAAGCTGTTTTTTGTTCATCTCTTTTTAAAATTCTATCTCGAATGGTTTTAAAATGTTCCGGTTCATCTTGAGATTCCCAATTTTCAATCATTCTTTCTCTGACTAAATTCTCTACAAAACTAGCTTCTTCTCCATCGGGAATTATATCTTGAGATTCACGGATAAAATTACATATTTTCTGAGTTAAAAATGGCTGTCCTCCCGTCCAAGCTAAAATCTCTTTGAGTACCGTTTCCGGGTTGCTAGTTAAATGAGAAAATCCGCGAATTAAAGGTAAAGCTTCAGTAAATTCAAATCCGGTTAATTCGATACCTTTACCAATATTAAAAGGAGTGCGTTTTTTATCTTGAATTAATTCCGAAGGGGTAGCAACTCCCAACAATACAAAAGTAATGCGGTTATATTCAGGATTATCAACTCTGAGATTAAAAAATGCCCGAATTAAAGCAAAAAAATCATCAACAGGAAAATCTAAACTCAGAATACTATCAATTTCATCAATAAAAATAACAATCTGTGTAGAAATTATTTTTAAGACTTTATCAATAAACTTACCAAAAATTTGTACGGGAGAAAGTCGTTTATTCTCTTCCCATAAAGCATCTAAATCAAATTTATCTGCTAATTTTAAACTTTCAGTTATATTATTAATAATGCCATTATACCACTGTTCAGAAGTTAAGCCAGATGTACCAATTGCAGTTAAATCTATAGCCACACAAGCAATATTTTCCGCTTGTAATTTTTGCATTGTTTTTACTCGCAAACTTGATTTTCCCATCTGTCGAGAGTTCAGCACAAAACAAAACTCCCCAGCTTTCACCGCTTGATATAAATCATCATCAGCTTTGCGTGTGACGTAGGTAGGTGCATTAGGTGAAAGACTCCCACCAAATTGATATTGATAATTTTCAGGAACAGGGGAATTCATAGTTTGATACTATGTGGGTGATATGGTAGATTATATATTAAATATTTATAAGCAAATTGCTTGAAAAAGGATGAAAACAGATATTCCATCCTGTTAATCCTTTAATCCTGGACATCCTGATTCAGACATTTATTTTTCCAACAACGGGAAAAAATGCCCCACAGGTCCAGGTCCCTTACCAATATCCAAAGAATAAGTAAGTGCAGTAGTCACATATTCTTTTGCTTCTTGTACTGCTGTCCACAAATCTTTACCCCAAGCTAAATTAGCAGTAATAGCAGCAGACAAAGTACAACCAGTTCCATGAGTATTTTTCGTCTCTACCTGTTTTGTCTTCAAAACTTCCAATCTTTCCCCATCAAACCACACATCCACCCCGCGCAAACTCCCAGACATTCCCCCACCCTTAACCAAAACTGCTTTTATATCTAAATTTTCGTGTATAACTTGAGCAGCTTTTTGCATATCTTCCAGAGAAACAATTTCTAACCCACTTAAAATCTGTGCTTCATAACGATTTGGTGTAATGATAGTTGCTTGAGGAATCAATTCATCACACAAAGTTTTTACAGCATCATCATCAATCAATTGCGCCCCCGTCCGTGATACCATTACCGGATCAACTACCAAATTCTTAATTTGTAAAGCCGCGACTTCCTGTGCTACAGCCAAAATAATTTCCTGGTTGAGTAGCATTCCCGTTTTCGCAGATTGCACACCAATATCCTCAACTACCGCCCGAATTTGTGCTATAACAGCCTCTGAGGGCATGGCATCAACTCGGCTTACACCTAGAGTATTTTGGGCTGTAACGCAAGTAATAGCACTAGTTCCGTGAACACAGTGAAATGCAAAAGTTCTTAAATCGGTTTGAATACCCGCACCTCCACCACTGTCAGAACCAGCAATAGTTAAAGCTACAGGTGTAAATGTCTTTTTCGTTGCCATGATGATTAAATATCAATATTAAAAATACATCTATATTACTGTCTTATGTCTAATCAATCCCCAGATGAGGAAATTGAATTTTTACGTCAACGAGTTGCTGAACTCGAAAAAGCCTTAGAACAGAAAAACCAATTACAACAAGAACTTGAAGAATATAAACAAATAAATACAGAATTAGAAAAACAATTACAAAAAACAGAAGAACAATCTTACTTATACAAAATGATCATTGATAAAGCCATTGATTGGATTTTTGTCAAAGATAAAAACTATCGTTATCTTTTAGTTAATGATACCGTCGCTCATTCGCTAGGTAAAACATCTGAAGAAATGATTGGAAAAGATGATGTAGAAATAAATTTACCCACAGAAATAGTATTTGGGAATCCTGATAAAAAAATTCGTGGTTTCCGCCAAGATGATCAACTTGTCATTGCTGGAGAAACAATTCATAATCATTATGATCCCATTCCTTGTTGTGATGGAAGTTTTTATATTTTAGATACAAAAAAAATACCTCTCAGCAATAGCAAAGGAGAAATTTTCGCTCTGCTAGGCGTTGCTAGGGATATTACAGACCGTCATCAAGCCGAAACAGAGTTAAAAGCATCAGAAACTAAACTCAGACAGCGCACACTAGAATTAGAACAAACTCTTCAACAACTTCGACGCACTCAATCTCAATTAATTCATAGTGAAAAAATGTCTTCTTTAGGTCAATTAGTAGCCGGAGTTGCCCATGAAATTAATAACCCCATTAACTTTATTTATGGTAACTTAATTCATGCCAATAAAAATCTTCAAGATTTATTAAAACTGCTGTCATTATACCAAAAAAATTACCCAGATTCTACTCCCGAAATTCTTGAACAAAATCAAATAATTGAACTTGAATTTTTACAAGCAGACTTACCGAAACTAATATGTTCTATGCAAGTTGGAGCAGAACGTATTCGTCAAATAGTTGATTCTCTACGCACATTTTCCCGTCTAGACCAAGCATCATTAAAATATGTTGATATTCATGAAGGTATAGACAGCGCCTTAATGATTTTAGAACATCGTCTGCATCACGAAAATAATTATCTTCCAATTACAGTCATTAAAAAATATAGCAATCTACCATTAATAGAGTGCTACGCAGGACACTTAAATCAAGTATTTATGAATATTTTAGTTAATGCTATAGATGCCTTAGAAGGGATAGGAATCCAAAATTCTACATCGGAAATACCAAATCCGCAAATTAGCATCACTACTAAAATCGTCAATCCCCAGGAAATCATTATTCACATAGGTGATAATGGTTTGGGTATGTCAGAGGAAGTGCGACAAAGGATTTTTGACCCCTTCTATACCACAAAACCTGTAGGTAAAGGTACTGGTTTAGGTTTATCTATCAGCCATCAAATTGTCACCGAACAACACCGGGGTTCTTTAAATTGTATTTCATCTATTGGTAAAGGTTCAAAATTTGTAATTAAAATCCCTATTCACCAACAGAATGCTGATTAATAACATCAATTATTGTTGCTCTTCTGCTTGTAAATTGTGCAAAAATCTCTGCAAAAATTTACCCCATTCTGCTGCTAAAGGTATCTCTGTAAAAGGAATTTTAACTGATTTAACAGATTTAGAAAATACAAATTCTAACTCAATAGTACGACCTTTTAATGGTGGATTTTTTATTTCTACTGGTTTATCATTTACCAAAAACCGGATTTCTTCAACATCAAATAAACAAAAAGTTTCTAATTGAATTGGTCCTTTAGTTGTTGGTTTTCCCCAAGTGATATCATTACCTTTTTGACCAATAACAGCATAAATATCATATTTAGCTCGTTCAAATTGTTCTGCCCAAATTCGATAAGCTTCCAGTTTCTGATATTCCTGTGAACCTTGCCAAGCTAACCAGAAAAATGCTACTAACAGAGGCAACCACAAAAGACCACGTTCCATAATAATTCGTAATTCGTAATTAAAGAACAGACTAAGAGCATAGAGTTTATTCTCATCTCCTCTATGTTTCAAATATTCAAATATGCCAAACATCAATTGATAAATCTAATTTGGCATAGTTTAACATTCATAAACCTATTCAAATTATAACCTTAGCTTTAGCTAGTCGATAATTATAAAATATCAAATAAAACATCAAATTTTGTGGATGTGACTCAACTGCACACCGCTATATGCAATACTAGTATTTTTATAAAAATCAATGTAATCAGATACTGCTAAACTCAGTAATTATCTGTAAGTTAAAAATCCAAATTTGATACATAATATCAATATTGAGGGTGTTGCCAGGAATTTCCCATCAAATCAAAAAATATCCCATTACTTTAAGCGCATGGGTGCATAATTATTTTTTGGATTTTCCTCATTTTATGCCAATAGACAATAACGCTATTACACCATACAAGCAGGAGATGATATGAGTTTATACCGACTAATTTACAGTAGTCATGGAAAACCTAATCTGGGGTATCACGATCTCAAAGATATCATGGAGAAATCTGAAAAAAACAACCAATTGGAGGGTATTACAGGACTACTCTGTTATGGTGATTCTATATTTTTGCAGATATTAGAAGGCGATTCCTGCGGAGCGCTTCGCTATCGCACAGTAGTTAGTAAAACTTACCATCGCATTTCCCTAGACACACGCCACAATAATCCTGAATTGATTGAATGTGTACCCATCGAAAGTCGGATTTTTGGCGTTTGGTCAATGAAAGCAGTAAACTTGAGTGATTTAAACTCTCAGCAAGTGAGAAATTTAATTTTAAAGTATTCTGCATCTAATACCTTACAACCACAGACCATGACTTCAGAGCAGTGTCTTAATTTCATGCAAGCACTGGCTAAATTCTTTGACAAAGACGCATCATTTTCCTAGAAACAATGACACCTAATACTGCAAGATATGAGTTATGGTAGTGTGCAAACTGACAAAAAGCGGTGATGAGTTGATATGAGAAGACTTATATTATTGTGCTTGTTTGTCATCGGCTTGGTTGCTGCCATTTTCGGTTTCCTGAATTTCCAGGGATTGGCAACCAAAGGTGAATTTGAGACAATTTTAATGGATTTTCGGGAAGATATTGGAGAAACTGTCATCCGAAAGGATTTACAAGCCATATCTCAACAATATAACGTTACACCCCGACTGGATAACAAATTTTCAGCGGCCGATAATGTCTATATTATCAAAGGCGATCGCCAACGGTTGCAAGACCTGAGAAAATCACCATTCGCCAACACCACAGAATTCATTGAGCCTAACTATATTTATAAAGCAGTTCCCATTGGCGAAACAGCCTGGTTAGGAGACTTTCTACGTCCCCAAGAAGGGGATGAAGAAACAACTCCCTCATTAACCGGTCCAAACGACCAATATTACAGCAAACAGTGGAACCTGCACAAAATTGGCGTAGAAGGCGCATGGACTCGCACCAAAGGTAGCGGCGTTACAGTAGCAGTCATTGACACCGGTATTACGAAAGTCCGGGACTTGTATGAGACAAAGTTCGTCAAAGGCTACGACTTTGTTAACGACACCGAAACAGCCAAAGACGACAATGGCCATGGAACCCATGTAGCCGGTACAGTAGCCCAAGCCACCAATAATAAATATGGTGTAGCCGGAGTAGCCTACGAAGCCAACCTCATGCCCTTAAAAGTATTAAGTGCAGATGGTGGTGGAACAGTAGCCGACATTGCCGAAGCCATCAAATTTGCCGCCAACAACGGTGCAGACGTAATTAACATGAGCTTAGGTGGTGGTGGTGAAAGCCAGTTAATGAAAGAAGCCATCGAATACGCCTACAAAAAAGGTGTAGTCATTATCGCCGCCGCAGGTAACGAAAGTACCGATGGTTCAAGCTATCCCGCCCGTTATCCTCACGTTATTGGTGTTTCCGCCTTTGGACCAGATGGCGAAAAAGCGCCCTATTCTAACTTTGGTGCAGGTGTAGATATTTCCGCCCCTGGTGGAAGTGAAGCAGGTGCAATACTCCAAGAAACCATCAACGAAAACGGCGAAGGCGTATTTTTGGGACTCCAAGGTACAAGTATGGCCGCCCCCCACGTTGCAGGAGTAGCAGCATTAGTCAAAGCAGCCGGAGTTACAGAACCAGAGGAAATTTTAAAAGTCCTCAAACAGTCAGCTAGAGTCATTCAAGATGACGGTTTAAACTACTATGGTGCTGGACAAATTAACGCCGAAGCAGCCGTTAAACTTGCTAGTGAAGGACAAATTAGTTTTCCCGACTTTTTCCGGTGGTTACGGGATAACGGCTATATCAACCCTGGTTTTTGGATTGATGGCGGTGTTGTCGCCTTAGTCCCGAAAATATTAATGGTAGTCGGTTCCTATCTCCTCGCTTGGTTTTTACGGGTTTACTTCCCCTTTGCTTGGAGTTGGTCCTTATCCAGTGGCTTAATATTTGGTAGTTCTGGTTTATTCTTCCTCAGAGGAATTTATATCTTTGACCTTCCCCAGTGGCCTTTCCGGCTTTTGGGCAGTTCCATTCCCGAACTAGGCAACAGTATACAGGGAACAGGTGCTTTAAATCCCCTCTTTGCCAGTGTCTTAATTCCCATCATTTTAATAGCATTGCTGTTAGGACATCCCACATGGAAATGGTTCGCCATTGGTTCTACTTTAGGTATAGCTGCCTGTTTAACAATCAGTGCTATTTATGATCCCACCGTTTGGGGCTTGGGAGATGGTAATTTAGCTCGCATTTTCCTCATCGTCAATGCCCTACTGTGTTACGGACTAGCACGTTTAGCTTTGAAAAACGACGAACAACCAGCTTAGGGACTGGGGACTGGGGACTGGGGACTGGGGACTGGGGACTAGGGACTGGGAAGATTTATTTTCGTGCATCACAAAGCATATCAAGATTTTCAAGGATTAATTCCCAATCAACAATCACCAATCACCAATCACCAATCACCAATCACCAATCACCAATCACCAATTACCAATTACCAATCACCAATCACCAATTTTTTTATGATTACAGCCACAGGTAAAATAGAACGTCGAAACATTGGACTTGGCGCTTGGGCTTTCGTTACAGACGATGGCGTTACCTACGAAATTCCTAAAAGTGCGGACAAAAATTTGCTCAAGTCAGGACAAACAGCCAAAGTCACCGGACAAGTACGCGATGACATGATGACAATCGCCATGATTGGTCCGGTTTTAGAGGTAAAATCCTTTGAGGTGATTAATTCTGACTAGCAACTGCATCCAAAACTTCTTGGATACGGCTTCTAAACTCGCCTTTGGGATGTCCGCCTTTAACTTCACCAACAATCTGAAATTCTCCATCGGGAGAATCGCTTATGATATAGGTAGGCCATCCCATTTGGGATTTATCAGGGTATTGACTCAGCAAAATTTTCCGATATTTACGATAAGTCGCCGTATCCTGCATTTTCACATCAATAAATTGCAAACCCAGTTCTTCAGCCACCTTTTTGTCATAAAAAGACATCTTGTGGCAGATGCCGCAATCTTCAGAAGAGAACTTAATCACTGCTAAACTCATTTGTTTTTAATAATTCTCAATTTTGAGGAAATTTTTCTTTTATTTAGTCATAAAATGCTAACAAATAGTTAGAGACTTACACAGGCATTAATTATATAGAAATTATTAAGAGTCCTATTATATATCGCGGTAATCATTCTGAACTTGGGCTTTGGCTGAAAATAAAATCAAAGCAATTCGGAAATTAGGCTTGGCATTTAGCAGAAAACAGGAGTAAACTAGGATTCCATACCTAGTGGCAACAAGAGAGAGCAGCACTTACAGCCAACTCAATCTTGCCTACAAAAAACCCCCAGTCGGTGTTAGCCAGCTAGGGGAGATTAGTTATCAGGGTGCATCTACCAATTCAATGTTCTTA
>NZ_JAYGHA010000034.1:21225-26042 GCF_034931405.1 Anabaena sp. UHCC 0451
GGTGTTGATGCCATGCTCCGGATCAATTGAAGTCCGTGATTATTATTGTTTGTTAAGCAAAAAAAACCCCCAGTGGTGTTAGCCAGCTAAGGGAGATTAGTTATCAGGGTGCATCTACTAATTTGAATCTTCTGGGGTTTAATGTCTGATTCCGGAAAAACTTGTTTTTTTGCCATGATTGATATTTAGCAAGCAAATAAAAAACCCCCAGTGGTGTTAGCCAGCTAGGGGAGATTAGTTATCAGGGTGCATCTACTAATTTAATGTTCATAAGTTAAATGTTATTTCCGGAAAAATTTGCTTGTTTTGCCATGATTGATATTTAGCAAGCAAATAAAAAACCCCCAGTGGTGTTAGCCAGCTAGGGGAGATTAATTATCAGGGTGCATCTACCATTTAAACCTTCTTCGTTACTGTAATATGCTCCGGATAAATTTAACCAAATGTAGGTGACTGTTACTTATCGAAAAAATTTCTATAGTTGGTAGTTAGTTAGGGGAGTTAGTTATCAGGATTTGATTTTCTATGTTTGAGAAAAAATTCTTGGGTCAAACATTACTTTTTTTTGCCAAAATTAAAAAGAAAACCCCCAACAGGTGTTAACCTACCAGGGGAGTTGAAGATCAAGGTGCATCTACCAATAAAGTGTTCTAGTCTGAAGTAATCCAATCCGGATAAAGTTGTAGCAGCACTTAAAGGCGAAACAACGCGAAATCAGAAACATTCCTCAGCAAGATACTTCTAAAGTAGGAGAGAGAGTGGAAAGACTAGGCAATTTTATGGTTAAAACCGGATTTTAGGAGGCAAACAGGAGAAATTGTGACCCAGGAATTTCACATTTCCGTAACCCCAGTAGGGCAAAATGACTACTTGGTGCGGACGGAACAAGTCGCACCTGGGGTGCCATTAGCAGAAGAACTGGTGAGTTGGCCTGTGGCTGAGTGGTTAGCGGCCGGAGGACATTTAATGAATGACCCTTTACAGTTGGTGCTACAGGGGGATGCTATCGCCAGAAACTCTGTAAACCTGGTAGCACTGGGTCAACAATTATACAACGCACTATTTCAAGGCACTCTCAGAGATAGTTGGATTACTGCCCAAGGTATTGCCCAGAATCAACAACAGGTACTGCGCTTGCGTTTGGGATTGAAAGATACTAGGTTAGCGCGGTTGCCTTGGGAAGTAATGCACGCGGGCGATCGCCCGCTGGCTACTGGTCCTTATATCGCTTTTTCTCGCTACCAAAGTGGAATTTCTTCCACATCTAGACTACCCACACGCAACCTGCCGACACAACAGGAAGATAGTGGGGTAAAAGTGCTGATGGTGATTTCTTCACCTACTGATCAAATACGTCTAACTTTGCTTAAACAAGAAGCTATCAACCTGCAAGCAGAACTACATCGCCAAATCCCCCGATCAGGGGAAAATAATAATTATCTCCCAGAAATTGAATTGACTGTTCTAGATCAACCAGGAAGAGAAGAGTTGACTCAAGCTTTAGAACAGGCAAGATATCATGTTCTCCACTACTCCGGTCATAGTAATGTGGGTGGGAATGGGGGAGAAATATATTTAGTTAGTAGAAGAACTGGTTTAACAGAAACCCTGAGTGGTGATGATTTAGCTGGGTTGCTGGTCAATAATAATATCCAAATGGCGGTATTTAACTCTTGTTTGGGAGCATATAGAGCTAAGTCGGAAACCGCTGGGGATACAGGAGAACGAAACCTAACGGAAAGTTTGGTAAAAAGAGGAATTAGCAGCGTTTTGGCGATGTCAGAACGCATTCCTGATGAGGTGGCGCTGACACTGACTCAATTATTTTACCGCAACTTAAGCCAGGGCTATCCTCTGGATTTGTGTGTGAGTCGGGTACGTCAGGGCTTAATTTCTGCCTATGGTTCTCACCAAATGTACTGGGCTTTACCGATGTTGTATTTGCATCGGGAATTTGAAGGTTTTCTCAGACCGCAACTTGGCTTATCTGCTAGTTCGGAGTTTGTCAATGAATATCAGTCATCTGTGGGAACATCAAATAATGTCATGTATGCTGCGGCGACAGATGATTTGGAAATACCTTTAACTCTGGAGGAGATGATGATGCCTTCTGAGTTAGCCAGGGAATCTTCTGAGTTAGATTGGCTAGGGGATGATACTTGGGGGGATCTTTTGGATGAAATTGAATATGATCATCCCGATTATGATGAAGATTCGGCAATTGTTGCGGATTTATTTCGTCAGCTAGGTAATCCACAGGTTCAAACTGAAGAAACGCCCATGAAGGCTGAATTAGAGCCACTGGTTTCTGAAAATCATCTTCAGGAACAGCCGTCTTTAGAAGCAGAAAAGGAAGTTAATTTTTGGGGAGATAGACTTACTCAACCAACACCCAATCAGCCAACTGTTGAAACTAATCGGTCAGTTTCTCAACAAATACCATTACCACCACTTCACCAACCACGTCGCCGTCGTCGGCTATGGCCAATTTTTGGGCTGGTGGGTGCAGGTGCGATCGCGGCGATAATTGCGTTAAGTTGGTGGTGGAATCACCGACAGTCATTGGTTTCGGACATCCCACCCATTCCTACTCAAACTTTGACTATTAAACAACCCGAACCTATTGAGTTAAAAACATCATCAACAGGTATTGTTACTGCTACTGCTACAGAAAAATTGAGTCAAGGTAATTTACAAGCTGGACTAGAGGCTGTCGAGGAATTACTCAATCGTGGGGCTTTTGCATCAGCAGAAACTGCTTTGGCGCTGATTCCCGCCCAGCAAACAGAAGATCCAGCGGTTAATTTTTTGCGCGGACGATTGGCTTGGCAGTTTGCTCAAACCAAAGATCAAAAATACAGTATTGATGATGCCCGTCGTTACTGGGAAATTGCGGTACGGGATCGCCCAGATTCGGCGCTGTATAAGAATGCTGTGGGATTTGCTTACTATGCAGAGGGAAATTTGAATCGGGCTAATGATGCGTGGTTTAAGGCTGTGGATTCGGCACTTAAACAGCAAGATACAAGCTTGTCTACTAACCAGACAGCTAATAATATTATGCCATCAGAAGCTTTAAATGCTTATGCGGGATTAGCTTTGGGTTTATATAAATCTGCGAATACTCAACCTGCTGATAGGCAGGAAAGATATATTAAAGAAGCTATTAAACTCCGTCAAATGGTGATTCAGAATGAACCTGTGAAGTTTACAGTAGATCAATTAGCTCAAAATTGGCTGTGGACAGATCAGGCGATCGCAGATTGGCGATCGCTCCTTCAGCAACAAGAAAAGAGGTGACGTAAAATACATAATAACAATTAAGTTAAATAAGTAAAGCTATATTTACAGCTTTAGACAACGAATCTGGTTAGATATATAAACGACGCTCTTAGAAGTCAGGAATCAAAAAAATGAGAAAAGTAGAAGCTATTATCCGCCCATTTAAGCTGGATGAGGTGAAAATTGCCTTAGTTAATGCGGGAATTGTGGGTATGACAATTTCTGAAGTCCGGGGTTTTGGACGACAGAAAGGTCAAACTGAACGCTATCGTGGTTCGGAATATACTGTTGAATTTTTGCAAAAACTAAAGGTGGAAATTGTGGTTGAAGATCACCAAGTAGATATGGTGGTTGATAAAATTATCGCCGCTGCTCGAACTGGTGAAATTGGTGATGGTAAAATTTTTATCTCCCCTGTTGAACAGGTTGTCAGAATTCGTACCGGAGAAAAGAACACCGAAGCTGTGTAATTGTTGAGTATCTAGAAAGTTGGCGTTGTTGAATTTCGTGATTCAGCAGCGCCTTTTGTGGTTTGATTGTGCTAAAGGAAAATTATATGGCGCGTCCACCTATTCATCCTGGAGAAATTTTAGCTGATGAACTGCATGAATTAGGAATAAGTGCAAGTGAATTAGCTCGTTTGCTTCATGTCCCAAAAAATAGAATTACCGAAATAATTAATGGTAAAAGGTCAATTACTGCTGATACTGCATTACGGCTAGGACAATGGTTTGGTAATAGTGCTGAATTTTGGATGAATTTGCAGAAAAATTATGAACTCAGACTAGCTGAAGAAAAAATTAGCAATCGTTCACACCCAGATCCCCGACTTCTAAGATCAATTTATCATTTATGGACACAATAAATAAAAGAAGTCGGGGATCTTATCGCCTCACCTGAATTCTTACCCAAAAACCATCACCTTAACAACTTCAACAACTGGGGAACTAGATTTTTCAAAGCATTACCCCGATGACTAATTGACTTTTTCAATTCCGGTGACATTTCGGCAAAAGTCAACTGCTTTTCTGGTACATAAAAAATCGGATCATAACCAAAACCACCCTCACCACGGGTTGCATAAAGAATTTCACCTTTACAAATACCTTCAGATTGCAAAACTATTTCCCCTTGAGGGTTTGCAACTGCTACTGCACAGAGAAATTGTGCTTGACGATTTTCTGTATCTCCTAATTCCCGTAATAACCGAGAAATACGATCTGCGTCGCTATGACCATAACGGGCAGAATATACACCAGGAGAGCCATTTAGCGCATTTACAGCTAAACCAGAATCATCGGCGATCGCCCAATTTCCTGTAGCTTTAGCGACCTCAGCGGCTTTGAGACAAGCATTGGCTGCAAAAGTTTCTCCAGTTTCATCAACATCTAAATCTGCGGGTTTAAGGGTTAATTCCCAACCAGAATCAACTAAATAAGCTTGCATTTCCCGCAATTTACCGGGATTTCCCGTAGCTACTACCAGTAATTTAGTCATTAGTCATTAGTCATTAGTCATTTGTCATTAGGAAAGAA
>NZ_JAYGHA010000034.1:26146-45307 GCF_034931405.1 Anabaena sp. UHCC 0451
GATGAATAACCCAATTACCAATTACCCATTACCCATTACCTATTACCTATTAATTTGATTCCGCCCAAGTTTTTGCCCAAGCTAGAGTTTGATGAACTTGTTTTATTGTGGGTGCTTCACAATAAAGGCGTAAAACTGGTTCAGTACCACTAAAACGAATCATTAACCAACTTTGATCAGCAAGACGGAATTTATAGCCGTCAATTGTATTGCAATCAATTACTTTTTTACCATCAATTTCTGTTAAAGGTTGGGTTTGTAATTGTTGTAATAAACGTCCTCTAACTTCCATGCTGGCCAAAGGTAAATCTATGCGATCATAGGCTGAGGAAAAATTAGTTTGTTGTTGCAATTGTTGATAATATTCGCCTAAATCTAAACCCGATTCTACAACTGCTTCTAACACATACAACGCTGATAGTAAAGCATCTCGTTCGGGAATATGGCTACCATAACCAATACCTCCAGATTCTTCACCACCTAGTAATACTTCTGTTACTAACATTCTATCAGCAATGTATTTATAACCAACTGCGGTTTCAAATACAGATAGATTCAGTAATTTAGCGACCAGGGGAATTAAATCAGAACCGCTGACTGTTTTGACAATTTCTCCTGTAAAATTGCGTCTGCGGGTGAGGTGATCAATTAAGATGGGGATTAATATTTGGGAACTGAGAAAATTAGCGTTTTTGTCTACTGCTGCAATGCGATCGCAATCTCCATCAAATACTAAACCTACCGTTAAACTTGAGTTATTACTTTCTCTATGATTTTTGATTTCTGCAAATAGTCGGGAAAGGTATTTTGGCAAAGGTTCGGGCGCACCTCCTTCAAATAAAGGATCACGGTTGCTGTTAATTTCTTTGACTTTTTCGCCTAATAATCTACCCAAACCACTGGCAGCTGCACCGTGCATGACATCAACAAATAATGTTAATTTACCTGATGATATTGCTGCTCTAATTTCGTCAATATTCACTTTCTTTTCTAAGGCTTGACAATAACTAGGCCAGGGATCAAAAGTTTCTTCTTTTCCTGGAGTTGCTGAGTTTGCCACTTCCACCGTTAACAACTCTTCTATCTCTTTAGTAACTTCTGGGGGTACAGAACCGCCAAAAGCACTCTTGACTTTTAGACCTAAATATGTGCCGGGATTATGACTGGCAGTGATGACTAACGCACCTAAAGCGTTGAGGTCTTTTGCAGCCCAGCTAAAAGCCGGGGTTGGGGCGTAAGTTTCGCTAAATAACACATCAAAACCAACTGCTTTGACAGCATCAGCGACGACACGGGCAAATTCTTCCGCCATAAAACGGCGATCGTAACCGACAATGATGGTACGGCTACCCACTGTAGAATAATACGTATTATATAAGACTTGGGCTGCAACTGGGGCTACTATGGCTAGGCGCTCAAAGGTAAATTCCTCGCCAATTACCCCCCGCCAGCCATCTGTACCAAATTTGATTGGGCTAGTTAAAATTGGCATTGATATATCCTAAATTTCTAACTGAGGATTGTAGCATTTATACAGGGGATTGGGGATTGGGGATTGGGGATTGGGGATTGGGAAATAGATATTAAAGTTATTCTCCCTTGCGCCCCTGCTTTCTTAGCTGTCACCTGTCACCTGTCACCTATTCCCTATTGCAGCGATCGCTAATGGTAAAATACGATGTTCCTGGATTTGGATTCTCGCGTGTAGTGTTGCTGCGGTATCATCTGGCAATACAGGTACTGCGGCTTGCATCAAAATCGGACCACTGTCCATTTCTAAACGCAGGAGATGTACAGTACAACCAGTTATTTTTACCCCTGCGGCTAAAGCTTGTTCAACAGCCCGCACACCTTTAAAACTAGGTAATAAGCTGGGATGGATATTAATAATTTTATCAGGAAAAGCATCAATTAACTCTTGCGTAACCAAACGCATCCAACCGGCCATAATTACTAAATCTACATTATATTGCTGTAAAGTTTTGACAATTGCTCTATCCAAATCTTCGCGTTTTTTATAATCACGGTGATTTAACAATACTGCTTCCACTCCTCGATTTGCTGCCCTAACTGCTGCCTTTGCGGAGGGGTTATTATAAATTAAAACTTGAATTTGGGCGTTGAGTCTTTCTTCTTGGATAGCTTGGGCAACTACATCAAAATTACTGCCATTTCCAGAAGCCATCACTCCCAGTTTTAATGGCTTAGTTGGTTGTAAATTGTTGGTAGAAATGTCGGGAGAAATTAGGCTAGATGATGTATCAATCGGGTAATATTGACTCATAAAATTATAAATATTGTCTGAATTACTAAGATTACCATGAAAATAACTCGTTCTTCTTCTAAGCAACTGCTAGATAATGATACAGTGGCTGCCTGGGTTTTTCTCACACCAGCATTAATTTTGTTAGGCTTATTTGTAATTTGGCCAATTACCTATTTGTTTTATCTGAGTTTTACTGCGGGTAGTTTTACCTCAACCGGGACTTATTTAGTAGGCTTCAAAAACTATTGGCGTTTGTTACTAAACTCTGATTTTTGGCAAGTTATTTTTAACACTGCTTATTTTACTCTTGGGAGTCTTGTTCCCAGTTTAGTTATTCCCTTGGGATTAGCAGTATTATTAGACCGTACTTTAGCTTTGCGGGGTTTGTTACGAAGCGCCTATTTTCTACCTTCCATTATTTCCCTAGTTGCTGCTGGTTTAGGATTTCGCTGGTTGTTTCAAAATACTGGTCCTGTTAATGGACTCTTAAATTTTTTTGGTGTTGCACCCATATTCTGGTTAGGTGATACTTTTTGGGCAATGCCAGTCATAATTTTATTTAGTATTTGGAAACAAATAGGTTTCAATATGGTGGTTTTTTTAGCTGGTTTACAGGCTATTCCTCCCAGTCACTATGAAGCAGCAGAAATGGATGGGGCAAATGCTTGGCAGCAATTTTGGCACATTACCTTACCAGGTTTAAGACCAACTTTAATTTTTACTACAGTGACTACGGCAATTTTTACATTGCGAAGTTTTGAACCTGTTTATGTGATTACAGGTGGTGGTCCATTAAATTCTACTAATTCGTTGGTTTATTACACTTATCAAGAAGCTTTTGCTCAATTTGATTTTGGTTATGCCGCAGCAGTAGCAACAGTATTGTTAGTTGTAACTTTGGTATTAGTTTATTTGCAGTTAAGAACTTGGGGAGAAGATTCATAAAAATGTCAGAATTCAGGTGAGGCGATAAGATCCCCGACTTCTTTTGTTTATTGTGTCCATAAATAATAAATTGATCTTAGAAGTCGGGGATCTGGGTATGAACTGTTGCTATAGCTGAATACTTACATAAAAATTAAAAATCTTCTGCCTTTTAACTCCTGCTATCTGTGATTAAAACTCTTTTTTCAAGAAGATAAAAATAGCGATCGCTAACAACATGAAACTATAAAGTAAACCATAACCTGCATGACTGATGAGTGTCATAGTGTCTGGGATTGCTTGCAGTCCATAAACGGCATCATTTTTTAGATCTAAGCGAGATAAGTCGGGAAGTATGAGATATAAACCTTGGGTAATTCTTTCGACACCAGGGTTTTGACTAAGGCGGCCAAGTGCAACTAAATCTTTGCTAATATTCCCCATTAAATAGACTGCAAATGTTAAAGCAGTTGCTATTAGGGAACTTGTAAAAACACCTAATGTGATAGCGACAGCGGTAATTAAGGTCAATTGCAAAAATAAGAACAATATAGCAATTAAAATACTGGTGATGGGATAAGAAATTTTACCAAGTTGTAAAAATACCAGATAAATTGCTGTCATTGCCGCTATGATTACTCCCAGTACACCGGATAATCCTAAGTATTTACTGGTGATAAATTCACTACGACTGATAGGTTTAGCAATTAACATTAAAATAGTGCGCTTTTCAATTTCTTTGTTAACTAGTCCTGTACCTATAAAGATAGCAACAATTAAACCGATAACGTTCATGACTGCCAAACCAAAGTCTAAAAAGATTTTTTCTTGAGTTGTGGCGGCAAATTCAAAAATTGCGCGGTTAGCGACAGCAAGAATAATGGCATAAAAACCGATAATGTAGAGGATGCGATCGCGTATCACTTCCTGAAACACATTTTTTGCCATGACAAAAGTTCTGACTGGATTCATAGTTTTTGGTGTTGTGGATTTTGTAATTTTTAGGTTTTAATTTACCTTTGGGGGTTAAAGTCCCCCTGCTTCTACAAGCAGCGGGTTTTGCATCGGGGTAAAATCCCCGTTGTAAAACGTAATTCTAAATTCTAAATTCTGCATTCTTTTAATTGTTTACTGTTGTGGTGGTGGTGAACCCAGGAAAAATCTGCTATTGCGATCGCATTCAATTTCTGCTAATGCGTTTTTATTTTCTGGATTTTTAACTGTGGCAACTGGTTGAATGCGACAAGATTTTTGCAGATAAAAGCCCCTGGGATTTGTACTTGGACCTTGCCAAATACTGAGGATATCTAATCTATATCCAGATTGGACATTGACTACACGTGGTTCAATTCTCCATAGTCCCTTTTCTTCGTATTTATCCAGGTTTTTGTTAATCATACTGTTCCCCAAATTGCCAACTTGTTGGTTAGCTTCTAGTAACCATCTTTCTACTTCTGACCAAGGTCGGTTATCTATTTGTTCTTGTATTAACGGTTGAATTTTATTTAATAACATATTACCGTTTTCTGGTCTTTTAGATTTTGGTTCTAGTCTAATGACAAAGGTGCTACGTTGAAAATTATCTGCTGATAAACTGGGATATTCTTTTAACCATTTATCTATAACAAAATAAAACTGAATCCAGCAACTTATTAACATAGACCAAGCCAGCAAAACGATAATTTTTTGCCGCATTTCTAACTTAGGAAGAGTTGCTTTTGCTGATGTACCTGTTCCTGCGAAAAATTCCGGTATTGATGTAATAATTGCTGCAATTGTTGGCCAAAGAACTATAGTTCTAGTTGTAATTACGTTTTCTTGATGTCCAAAGGCAAAAACACTAACTAAAAAACCAGTTATTAATGCTCCCACTGGCATGAAAGTACCAGGAACTCTAGCAGGATCATCTGTAGTATACCAAGCTGTACCAGCAATTAAAAATCCCCAACCTGTGAGGGCAATAATACTTTTTATTGGGCCTGTTGCAAAATATGAAGTTACCCAAGAAAAAATACTTAAGTAAATAAATGTTTGCCAAGAAAAAGCCTTGGGAGGCATTAAAAGTTTTTGAATTCCCAAAAATAAATCTTGAATAAATTTAAATAGAACAATTACTTCTTTAAACAATGATGAATTCATGTTTTTCTTACCTATTTAATCAGAGTGAATGTGAGTTATAATTACTTAATTCCTATAGCCAAATTACGAATTATTAAAATTACTGTAATAGCCGTATAACTCAGTGAATTTGCAATTAATGTAGTAGTAATTAAATTGTTATTTTTTAATTTTAGTTTTTCATTCCTGAGTATTTTTTGACGCTGGGAGGTTTCTGTTACTTCTTCCTTTTTACCACTTTCATCTAAGGTAATAATCAATAGTTTTAAAAATATAAACTTTACCAAAAAAGTAGCAAAGAAAATCATAAACCCGGTGAGAATTATATAATTTTGGGTTCGGGGATTTTTGAATGTGTTAAAAAAAACGTAGCTAATTAGTTCCGATTTGATGGGTAAAGATAATATTGGTTCGATCAGAAAAAATACATTCCAGCCAATAACGCTGGAAAAAACGTTCATAGCTATGGCATAAAAAATACTGGTTTTTTTGTCAAATTTTAGTGATCTATTGAGAATGTAGCCTTCTAAGGAAATGGCAATTAATAAAAATAAAGTCTCAAACAAAATCGCCCCAATGGGTAAAATTCTTGGTATTGATAATTCGTCAGACATAAAGCATCAATAAATTTGGGATTTGAAATTTTGACTTGAACCCAACCCGGTGAGGATGGAACTGAAGGATGTTAGATATTGAACAGCTAAACTGTAGAAAGTATAACTGAGATAATACGGATGATGGTGGAAATTATCTCATTCTTCTTACCATTTTTGTTCTGATTGTGCCAGTATATTTTTAATGATATTATTAATACATATATTTATTTCTAATACTGAGGCATGAGGTAAAATTATTCTACCTAATTAGCCAAGAGGTTCGGTAAAATAAGAAACTGCCACGTTACAGCTTTTTCAAAAATGACAAGAAATGGCATCGGTATTCGCACAGCGCAAGTGCGTTCTGAACGTCTCACGGGTCAAATTCACGTTTATGATGGTGTGGGTAAAGGTAAGTCCCAAGCGGCTTTAGGGGTGGTTTTGCGCTCGATTGGGTTGGGAATAAATGCACCCAGTAATTCCAATCGTGTCTTACTGTTGCGGTTTTTGAAAGGTCCAGAACGTGATTATGATGAAGATGGGGCGATCGCAGCTTTACAGCGTGGTTTTCCCCATTTAATCGATCAGGTTCGCACGGGGAGAGCCGAGTTTTTTGGCTATGATGAAATTACGTCCTTTGACAGAACCGAAGCTGCAAGGGGTTGGGATGTAGCTAAGGGTGCGATCGCTTCTGGGTTGTATTCAGTTGTGGTTTTAGACGAAATTAACCCGGTTTTAGATTTGGGTTTACTACCCGTTGATGAGGTGGTACAAACTTTAAAATCCAAACCCCAGGAATTGGAGATCATTGCGACTGGACGCGCTGCACCGCAAGATTTATTAGATATTGCGGATCTACACTCGGAAATGAAACCCCAGCATCACCCCACCGCAGCAGCACTTTTAATTGAAGGCATAGAAATTTATACAGGTGCAGGTAAAGGAAAGTCTACCAGTGCTTTGGGTAAGGCTTTACAAGCCATTGGCAGAGGTATTAATCATCCTGGTTCGACTCGTGTATTAATTATGCAGTGGTTAAAGGGTGGTAGTGGATATACTGAAGATGCAGCGATCGCAGCTTTACAACAATCCTATCCTGAAGTAGTGGATCATTTACGCTGTGGTAGAGATGCGATAGTGTGGCGTAATTCTCGCCAAGAATTAGACTATGTAGAAGCAGAAAGAGGTTGGGAAATTGCCAAAACTGCGATCGCATCTGGTATTTATAAAACCATCATTCTCGATGAACTCAATCCTACAGTTGATTTAGAATTATTACCTGTTGATCCCATTGTTCAAGCTTTGTTACGTAAACCAAGAGACACGGAAATCATTATTACTGGCCGCTGTCAAAATCAACCTGCATATTTTGATTTAGCTAGTATTCATTCTGAGGTTTATTGTCATAAACATTATGCAAATCAAGGTGTAGAACTGAAGCGGGGGGTAGATTTTTAAACCGATGAGAATAAGATCCCCGACTTCTTAAAGAAGTCGGGGATCTGGTTTTTTACATCAAATGTGTATAGCGTAACTTCAGCCATGATATTTTTATTTGGGTTGAGAAAACCTAACCCAAAAACTACTATTAATGATGATCTTCTTGATTTAACCAATTTACTAAATCAGCAATTTCGGAAATATTAAACAACGCTGCACCTAAATTTTCTAGCTGTTCCACAGGTAAAACTTTAACTCTGTTAATTATTTCGGAATCAAGTTTTCCAAAGCGTTGATTAAGTAACATTAGACAAAATTTAACTGCCTCTTTTCCTTCTCCTTTCTGGAAAATATCCTGATAAATTACTGATTCTTGCATAATATCCTCACTCAATAATTGACGAATAAAATCTTTTTCAAACCGCAAACCAGCTAAAATCTCTGTGTAAGCTGCAATATCCTGTTTAGTTTCCCTATCTACAATTTTAGCAACATTATTGGCAATCTGGGATAATAAACCTTGGGGTGAATTTGTCCGCGTTAATGGTGCTAATGGTAATAATGGCAGATTATTTAAAAATAATTCTGGTTCTTGTTCCCACATTCTGATTACACGGTAACGGTGTGTTGTTGTTTCGTTAACATATTCGTCGGTAAAAACAATGGGATCATCTGTTTCTTGTAAGAAAATCACGACTTGAGTAACCGGAACTTGATATGTACGAATTAATCTTACCGAATAGTCTAACTCTCTAAAAGGAATAGGAGGTTTAGATTGTGGTTTGGTTTGAAATTCAAGATGTAAAATGCGATTTTCTGTTTGTAAGAAAGTGACAAAATCAGCGCGAATTGGTTCTATACTCAATTCGGTTTTTAAGACTTTGATGGTTTTTGGTTCTTGGGGAAGTAACCATTTAGCAAAATCAAAGGGATATTTTTCTGCTAGTAGTTTACAAACGTTGTCAAAACTCATAGGGTTATTAATATTGATGTGACAATGAGGATGATAAATTAATGTGTTATGATATATTATCACTAATTAGGTAAATCAATTTTACTAATTTGTTTATGAGATTCAGAAGTAAATTAAGCGAAAATGGGTTTAAAAGCAAAGGAGATAATTAACTATGCTACAAACTGTTAAAGGAATCTACCGCAATGGAAAAATTGAGTTAGCTGAAATTCCTGAAAATATTTTAGAAAGCCAAGTTTTAATCACTTTTATAGAAACTAAAACATCAGAAAATATTAGTGTCAAAAGTTCAACAGAGGAATTATTTAATCCCCTACGTGGTAAAGTCCAATATTTTGAAGATATCACCACACCCACAACTGAAGAATGGGGGGAAATATGACCTTTGTTTTAGATACTTGTGCTTTAATTTGGTGGAGTCTTGATCCTGATAAACTCTCTGTTTCCGCAAAAGCAGCTTGTGAAAAAATGGAAGCTGAAAAAAATGGTTTGGTTGCTTCTATTTCACTTTGGGAAATTGCCATTAAAATTAAAAATCAAAAGCTAGATTTAGGAGTTCCTGTAACCACTTATCTGGAAACTTTACAAAAATCTGATGTGATTACCATAATTCCCATTGATGAAAATTTATGGTTAGAAAGTGTTGCTTTAGAATGGAGTCATAAAGATCCCGCAGATCGTGTTATTGTTGCTTTATCTCAAAAATATCAGGCTGATTTAATTACAGCAGATAAAATAATCATGGAATTTTATAATTCAGTTATTTGGTAAATATTAATATTTTGATTCTATCATTCCGTTTATGGTTTTGTATGTTAATTAGGATGATAAAATTAAATTGTCAAATTGTCTGATAGCGAAGCGTGGCGTTAGCCATATCAGGATTTCCAGGATTTAAGGATTTACAGGATGTTATACCAATTCACGAAAATCCTGATAATTATAAATTAATCGTAGGGGTTTAGTAATGGTAAATCTCTACGCGCTAGAACTTTCTATAATTTTAATTTCTTCTGGTTCTAAATTATAAAGTTGATAAACCATTTGATCAATTTCTGCTTCTAATGTGGTTGTATCTGCATTCGGATCTGATTTTTTAGCAGTTAGTATTGCTTGTACTTTAGTAACTAGTTGTTTTTCAGATTCACCCTTTTCATACTTTATTGGTAATCTTTTTAAATCATTTAACCTAATTTGTGGCCGTTTTCCAACTTCCATTCTAATTATTCTTGTTTTTTGAGCATAATATGTAAATAATTTTGAATTTAGCAAAGCTAAAACATACAATAAATTATTTGATGATAGTCCAGAACTACCAGAACTATTTTTAATACTAATACTATAATAGCTTCTGTTATAAACAAAAGGCTTTTCGGAATACGTACAGCAGAGATGATCGCAAGATTGTCGGATCAAAATTTTGGGGTTTTCAAATGTTAATTCATCTCCTATACCCAATACTTTAGGATTATTTCTATTATTATTCTTAGCTTCTTTTTTATATTCTTCGTTTCTCTGATTTAGCAAGGGTATATCAAATCTAAACCATCTTGTTGGCATAGGTTCGCAATATTTGCTAGGAACTGATTTACTTCCTTCTAAATATTCATAAATCTTAATATTTTTTTCATTTGTCATAGAATCTATAACAAATCCTTGCTCTTGAACACCAATACTTTCTCCCGTCCTAATAAGTTTATAAGGAAAATAAAATTCTAATGTTTGATTATTAGTTTCAAATTTTTCTATAATTGAGTTGTAATTATCCTCCGGTAAATAAAATTGATATCTTTTATCTACATTGTCCCAAATTTTCTGATCAACTAATCTAAATTCATCATCTAAACCATTTATTAAAACACGAACTTTGTTAGTATTAATTATTTTTCTTTGATTATATGGTAAATATTTAAATAGTAAAATAAGCTGTCCACTACCAACATCTTCAAAAGAAGATAACCCATTTACCACCTCAATTATGAGTGTATTGTTTATTAAAATTCTCTTAACACCAGTATAAAAATCTTCATAAAATGAAATGTCAGTTATAAGACATGATATAGAATTTTCATTTCCAATTAAAGTAGATTTTTCTATAAAAAACATTGCAGAATTAAATTTACCGTCTTTTTTTGTATCTTTTGCACAATCATATTGATTTTTGAAATAATTAATTACTTCATTAGAAATTATAACTCTTCTTCTACCATGATAGGTTATGTAAGGTGGATTTCCAATCACGACATCAAAACCAATAAAAACACCTTCATCATTCAACACTTCAGGAAACTCAAAACGCCATTCAAAAGCATTTTCATAAATTTTACGGTTTTCCATATCCTCAATCTCAACCCGTAATTTATCAATCTCATTATTTAACTTAATAATCTTTTTTTCACGGGTATTTTTTTCTACTTTTGTTTCTTCAAATAAAGACTGTTGATCCTTATGCGTTAAATTATCAAGTTCACCCTCTAATCTTCTTAACTTAGTTTGATTGGGATCACTTCCCTGTAAAGTAGTTTTAAAATTACCCTTAATCTCCTTAATTAATCTTTCCATTTCCCGCTTTTGCTCCTTATTTTCAGCATTGCGGTAAGTTTTTACAGCATTTTTATAATCTTCTATAGTGTATTTCTTCTTACTTAAAGCAATTCGCAAATTAGCATCTAACGAAAACCGACTAATTAAAGAATTACCACATTTAATATTAATATCAATATTCGGTAAAGTCTCCAGTTCTTCCATTTTCCCCTCTCCTCGCAGGAGAGGGGTTAGGGGTGAGGTTTTATAATAAGCATTTTTTAAAAGTTCAATCCATAACCGTAACCGACATATCTTTACAGAATTGGGGTTAATATCCACACCAAATAAACAATTTTCAATAATCGTTTGTTTTTCATGAAATAGAGTTTCTTGTACTCGTTGACTTTCCTGATTTTTCGGATTATACTCAAATAATAAACCATCCTCATCAATCACAACTAACTCATCATTAGCAACCTCAAAACTATATTCCTTTAATCTCTTACCTTGTCTATCCAGTAAAATCTTTAACTCACTTTTAATAGCAATAATTTCATTTAAAGCAGAAACTAAAAAATGTCCTGAACCCACAGCAGGATCACATATTTTTAAACTATTAATAATCTCATTAGCTGCTTTTTTATCCTCTATTTTATTATATAAATCATCAATAGTTTCACAATTCCAACCTTGAATATCATTAAATTTTTGTACAACCGCTCTTCTAATAGTTTCCCGACACATATACATGGTAATAAAACCGGGAGTAAAGAAAGAACCATCTTTATAACCATTAATTTTCTCAAAGATTAAACCCAATACAGAAGCATTAATTAACCTTTTATTTTCTTCCTGAATTTCTTCCCCAGTATCACTACTAAAATTGTAAGCATTGAGAAATTCAAATAGATATTCTAAAGTATTAATTTCACCAGTACGTTTTTTACCGTTGTTGTCTTTTAGAATAGTACCAGGAAAAATTTGCAATTTCTCATTTCTCAAATTACTAATACAAATAGTTTCTTGTTCAATCTCTGTAAGTTCAAACAAAGAACTATTCAAATAAGGAACATGATAAAATATCTCTTGTAAATTTTTACTTCTTTCTTGTGGTTTACGAGCTAAAACACTAAAAAATAGACTATTGAGATCATCATAATTTGTGACTTTTTGTAAATTCAAAAATCCCCAAGACGAATCATTTTTATGATATCTAATTAATTGAGCTTCCAATAATTTTAAAAACAGGATTCTATTCATCCAAGTAATTGCTAATTCTAAACTCAGATTAAAAAGTTGTTCTTGATAAGTTTCTCCAAATAGTTCCGGTTTTTCTAAACGAGAAATTTTATCTAAACTATCAACTTGGGAAATAGCATTTTCTATTAATGAACCAATATTTCTATCATCTTCCTTTTTCCGCTGAATCAGCTTTTTACCACCTTCCTTAGTTTCTACCAAACCGATAATATGTAATAATTCACTGTAAAATCCTTTATCAAGAGTATTACTATCATTAGTAAAAGGTAATTTTAATAAATGTTCTGGAGAAAGTAGCTTAAACAGCGAAATTAACTTATGTTCATCTGGATTTTTACCAGGTTTTAAATATTCCTGATATTCTCGAATATCAAAATGTGTAAAAGTAATCTTATCTGCAATTTCAGCAATAGCAGGTTGAGCAATTTCTCTATAGAAAAATTCAGTCTTTTTGCTACTTAATCTCTCCTCTTCAAAATCATTAAATTGTTGAACTAAAGATTTATTACCAATAAATAAGTTTTCAAAAGTCTGAGCATCAAAAATAAACCATTCGTAAATATTAGTAGCTATTAAATATTTAATTTCTAAATTTTTCTCTATTAGACGTTCTCTCAAAAAATACAAAACTAATTCCTGAAATGCTTTAGTATTCAGATTGTCAAGTTTTAGCATTTCGCTTTTGTTAGTTGGCTTTTTAAATTCTAAAATTACCCCCACATTACTTTTAGCATCTTTACCATTATGAATAACTAAATCATTACGTCCCTTAGTATTAATAAAATGATTTCCACCATAAAAAGTATTCTTTAAAAAATCCACAATCAGATTCTTATGAAATTCTTCAGATTCAAATTCATTAATTTTATCAAGTAGATTTTGCAGATGACTTTTAAAATTCTCCACATCATTTCTAAAAGGATTAACTTTCAGAAAGGCTTTATTTAGTGCTTCTCTTGGTTGTTTTTTTAATAAATTCATTTTTTTACACCTTGATATTTACTATAGGTAGTTTTTATTGATTTCTATTCTTCATAAGGACAGGACTTACGCAACTGGTACATTGGTAGATTTTCCTCGTTGCATCTTTTTAAATCCTCAACCCATTAATAAAAGGAATAGCACCATATCGCCCTAACAGATAACCTTGTTGTAAAGATTCATCTTCACGAGGTCGAAAATCAAGTCTAAATTCATACTCTCTGGGCGATTATAAAGATGCCTCCGGCTCCCGTTAGGGATACGCGGCTACACAGACAAAACCCACCTATTCCTTCTGTCCCGTAAGGGATACGTGGGTTCAGATATTTGTGGGATTACTCAAGCATACAGAAAGAATAAACAAAAATAAACAAATAGCTCTAGCCGTAAAACCAGAGCTATTATCAATGTGTGGAAATTCGGAATATCCTACTTACTAAAACTATAAATCTGTTGTGTCTCCAAGCGATCGCTCAAGGATGAAGGTAGTACATCAGAACTGAAAATCTGCCGATCTAACTTTACTTGTAAATTACTCAACGGATCACTACCCGAAGAAACGAGAAAATCTAGCTGATGGACATAGGGTAAATTCACCAAATCATCGAGAATTTGACCAATTGCTTGCAGGTAAGGATGTCCTTTCTGTTGATACCAATTAGCATCAGCAATATTTGCCTGGTCAAAACCCAAATGTACAGTTAATGATGGTTGATCAAATAAAGCAATTCCTAATGGTCTTGCTTCTTCCTGTAATAGTAAATGATTATTTTTTGCTAAATGTCGCAGTTTTTCTAAACGTTCATAACGTGTTGTCACCAATTCCGGTTCATCTTCCCAGTGTAATGCTACTGTCACCAGATAAGTTTGTAACAACATATGTCCTAACTTCTTGGCTTTAGTCGCTAGATAATAAGAGTTGTAATCATTAGACTCTATCAACAAAGGAACACGATCAACTACTTCCAATCCATAACCTTTAACGCCAGCAATTTTACGGGGATTATTAGTAATCAAGCGAATTTTTTTAACACCTAAATCCATAAGAATTTGCGCCCCCATGCCATAATCACGCAAATCAGCGGGAAAGCCCAAACGTTCATTAGCTTCTACTGTATCCAAGCCCATATCCTGCAAAGAATAGGCTTTTAGCTTGTTGATTAAACCTATACCCCGTCCTTCTTGACGTAGGTAAACAACGACACCTTGACCAGCATTTTCAATCATTTTCAATGCTGCGTTTAACTGCATCCGACAATCACAGCGTAAAGACCCCAAAGCATCACCAGTTAAACATTCCGAGTGCATCCGCACCATCACGGCTTCATCTCGAAAACTTGCGGGATCACCCTTGACAATAGCTACGTGTTCAGTATTATCTAAAGTGTGGCGGTAGCCGTAAATATCAAATTGCCCAAACTGGCTAGGTAGCTTCGTGACGATTTCTCGATACACTAAACGATCATTTTGCAGACGATAACTAATAAGATCAGCAATGCTAATAATTTTTAGTTTATGGGTTTTGGCATATTCAACTAGTTGCTGTAATCGTGCCATTGAACCATCAGGATTTTGAATTTCACAAATTACCCCAGCAGGGTATAATCCTGCTAATCTTGCTAAATCAACCGCCGCTTCCGTATGTCCTGCCCGTTTGAGAACACCGCCAGCTTTAGCCCGAATTGGGAAAATATGCCCAGGACGGCGTAACTCTTCAGGTTTTGTGGCTGGGTTGAGAGTTACTTGAATAGTGCGAGCGCGATCTTCCGCTGAGATACCTGTGCTAACACCCAAATGAGGTCCAGCGTCAATGCTGACAGTGAAAGCAGTTTGGTTAGTATCTGTGATGTTACTCACCATTAATGGTAAGTCTAGTTCATCCAGGCGATCGCCTGTCATAGCCAAACAAATCAACCCTCTGGCTTCCACAGCCATGAAGTTAATCATGTCAGGCGTGGCAAATTGGGCGGCGCAAATTAAATCACCTTCATTTTCTCGATTTTCGTCATCTACCACCACAATGACACGACCGGCTTTGAGGTCTGCTAAAGCGGCATCAATAGAATCAAATTTAAAGGTTTGGGTAATATTAGGCTCTGACACAGGAAATTCTAGCTACCAACGTAAATTTTTTTAACAATTTCTTATTGTAAATTGTAGCCTGTTTATCGAAACTAGAGATTCTGTACAATGATTTCTGTCTATTTAGCCTGACTAATGACGAATATGTAAATAATATTACAATTAATCCAGATATTTAGAGCAATCAAGCTAGTTTAAGTTTGTTTTCGCCTTGGTTTAGAGCTATGATTTATTACATCAACGTAATATAATAGAACGTGAGTTGGGAAATAGAATATACGAATGAGTTTGAGCTTTGGTGGCAGACTCTTACAGAAGAACAACAAGATGATATTGTCAGCATTGTTCAACTACTGGAAGAAAAAGGAACTCAATTACCCTTTCCTTATTCATCCGATGTTAAAGGTGCAAAAAATTCCCACCTCAGAGAGTTGCGTATTCAAAGCGGTGGTAAACAAATCAGAATTTTTTATGCTTTTGATCCGCGACGAGTGGCAATTTTACTTATTGGTGGAGATAAAACAGGAGATAAGCGATTTTATGAAAAATATATTCCCATAGCAGATCGTCTTTATGAGGAATATCTTGAAGAAATTAGTCGGGAGGGTTTAATATGACAGGACATAAGAAGTTTAGCAATCTTACTAAAGATTTCTCCGCAGAAAGAAAAGCCAAAATTGCCACTCAAACAGCTAAATTAAAACAGGAAATGGCATTAGCTGAATTGCGCCAATCTTTAAAAATGTCTCAAACTCAATTAGCTGAAAAATTGCAAATTAAACAACCTGCTATTTCTAGATTAGAAAATCGTAATGATATGTATGTTAGTCATCTGCGACAAGTTATTGAAGCTATGGGAGGAGAGTTGAAAATAACAGCAATATTCCCTGATGTGGAAGTGACAATTACTAATTTTGAAGATTTGGCGATGGATATTGATGATTAATTATTTGCTAATTTATGCTAAACTTTTTTTTCACGGTTGATTTACTTCTTAAAAATCATCGTTTATGAACCCATCTGATATAGTTAAATATTTAGGTAAACCTTACTTTCAAACATCTAATTGCTTTATTTACAATTTAGACTGTGTAGAAGCAATGGCAATGTTACCAGATGAATTTATCAATCTGACGGTAACAAGTCCGCCATATAATATTGGTAAAGAATATGAAAATCCCTTACCATTAGATGATTATATAACCTGGTGTGAAAAGTGGATTACAGAAGTTTATCGTCTTACCTCATCTGATGGCGCTTTTTGGCTAAATTTAGGTTATTTATCCATTAAAAATCGTGCTAAAGCAATTCCTATTTCCTATTTGCTTTGGGATAAAATTCCTTTTTACTTAATTCAAGAAATTGTTTGGAATTATGGTGCTGGTGTGGCGGGAAGTAAGTTCTTTTCACCTAGAAATGAGAAATTTTTGTGGTATGTGAAAAATTCAGAAACTTATACTTTTAATCTTGACGATATTCGTGATCCTAATGTTAAATATCCCAATCAGAAAAAGAATGGTAAAATCAAAGTAAATCCTTTAGGTAAAAATCCTACAGATGTTTGGGAATTTCCAAAAGTTACTTCTGGTAAAAACCGATCTTCCCAAGAAAGAACACCACATCCTGCACAGTTTCCCGTCGCTGTAATTGAAAGAATAATTAAAGCATCTTCAAATCAAAATCAAATAATTTTAGATCCATTTTTAGGTTCAGGTACTACTGCTGTGGTAGCTTTAGATTTAAACCGTGTGGTAATTGGTTTTGAAATTCGTGAGGAATATTGTGATATTGCTGCTAACAGAATTGATAATTTTTTGAGTGAGAAAAATAGTAAATTTGAACAGCTATCGCTAATTTGATAAAGGTAACTCAAGCAATTTATAGCGTTTTACATCTACACTTAATTTTGCTTGTTGTCCAGTTGCAGATGTTTGTCCTTGCCAGTCTTCTTGATCTATCCAGCCAAAACGCACAAGTTTTATTTTGGGATTAGTCAATAATAGATTATCAGTTTGTTTTGTTTTCTTTTCTATTTTTTCAAAGTTAATGATGAGATAGTATCCTGATTTACTTTTCTTGGTTTTACCAGTAGTGCTTTTTTGAGCATAACTCCTATTACCAAAAAAATCACGAGGACTAGAAGATGTTTTAATTTCAACAGAAAAACTGTCATCTGGGATATAAACTAAATCCTTTTCTGTAGTATTTTGTTCTCTTCTCCATACCTGGGGATATTTACTAGATAATTCTAAGGGAATCAGTTCATGTAACAGTGAACCTATAATTTGTGGACTCGGAAATATATCCTTTCCTATTTTATATCCGCGACTGGTAATACTAGATTCAAATATTTCCTCCCATACGCTCATAACAATTTCATATATTTCATTAACATCTAGAGGATGTTGTTCTATCAGTTCTTTAGTTTTATCTGCCCACTTTTCAACAGGAATACCAAAATAAGGAGATACCATTTTTTAATCTAAACCTTTTAATAACTCACTGGGGGACATTCCCAAAGCGTGAGCAATACGAATTATGTTTAATAAAGCAACATTTCTTTCACCACGTTCTACACCACCGATGTAGTTGCGATGTAGTCCTGAGAGTTCTGCTAACTGTTCTTGTGAAAGACCTTGAGCTTTTCTAATGGTGCGGATATGTTCACCAAATTTTTGCAGTTGAGAATTTTCTGTCACATAAAAAACATAATCTTGACTGAGATGAGTTTCTACACACTATGAGTGTGATTTTCTGTAAAGATATTTCCCAGATATAAATTGATATGTACGCTAAAAGAGGATCTTTGCTATACAATGCAGCGAAAGTTCAATAATAATTCAGTTATTACCAATTAGCTAACAACCTGATTGATGATAGCTATATTAGATTAACCAAAAGCGGATAAGGATTTCATAACATGGGTAATGTAAGGCGCGTACCAGTTGGAATTGTTGGCGCGTCAGGTTATGGCGGAGTGCAACTAGTCAGACTCCTGATGGATCATCCAGAAGTTGAACTGGTTTATTTAGGTGGTGAAAGCAGCGCCGGCAAAACATTTGCGGATCTTTACCCCCATCTGGGTAGTATAGTTAACCTCAAAATTGAAGCGGTAGATCCAGAAATTATTGCGAGTCGATGTGAAGTAGTCTTTCTTTCTCTTCCGAACGGTTTAGCTTGTGATATTGCGCCTAAATTGCTAGAGAAAGGCTGCAAAGTGCTGGATTTGAGTGCAGATTATAGATTCAGTGACTTGAAAACTTATACAACTTGGTATGGGACTCAAAGAAGCGATCGCACCATTGCAGAAACAGCAGTTTATGGCTTACCAGAATTATATCGCGATCGCATTGCCGAAGCTCAACTCATTGGTTGTCCTGGTTGTTATCCCACAGCCAGCTTACTTGCACTTTCCCCACTCCTCAAACAAGGTTTAATAGTTCCTGAAACAGCCATTATTGATGCTAAATCTGGCACATCTGGGGGCGGCAGACAAGCCAAAGTCAACCTGTTGTTAGCCGAAGCAGATAACTCCCTGGGTGCTTATAACGTCGGTAGACACCGCCACACCCCAGAAATTGAGCAAATTTGCAGTGATTTGGCAGGACACGAAGTTACAGTGCAGTTTACACCTCATTTAATCCCAATGGTACGGGGGATTTTAGCAACCGTGTACGCCAACCTCAGAGATCCGGGTTTAGTGCGTGATGATTTAATTACAATTTACACTGCATTTTACCGTAATTCCCCTTGGGTGAAAATCTGTAATAGTGGCACTTACCCCCAAACCAAATGGGCGTGCGGTAGTAATGTTTGCTATATAGGTATAGAAGTTGACCCTCGCACCCGCCGCGTTATTGTCATGTCAGCCATTGACAACCTGATTAAAGGCCAAGCCGGACAAGCAATTCAGTGTATGAATATCATGTTGGGTTGGGATGAAACCTTGGGGTTGCCCAAAGTTGGGTTTTATCCATAAAAGGGAACAGGGAACA
>NZ_JAYGHA010000034.1:45425-60845 GCF_034931405.1 Anabaena sp. UHCC 0451
TATTTATTAAGCCTCTTGCCTTCTTTTTACTGTCACCTGTCACCTGTCACCTGTAACCTATTTTGGTCCTAAACCAACAGTACCAGCATAGACGGCGCGATCGCCTAATTCATGCTCAATTCTGAGTAAACGATTGTATTTTGCTACCCGTTCACTGCGACACAGAGAACCGGTTTTAATTTGACCGGCGCGAGTAGCTACAGCTAAATCAGCAATGGTTGTATCTTCAGTTTCACCGGAACGATGGCTAATAACTGAGCGGAAACCGTTGCGAGTTGCTAAATCAATGGTTTCCAAAGTTTCAGTTAGTGAACCGATTTGATTTAACTTAATCAAAATCGAGTTAGCGGCTTTTTGTTCAATGCCTTTTTGTAAGCGGGTGGCGTTGGTGACAAATAAATCATCACCCACCAACTGCACTTTTGAACCCAATTTTTGAGTTAGTAATTGCCAACTTTGCCAATCTTCTTCATGTAAACCATCTTCAATGGAAACGATGGGATATTGGTCAACCAACTGACCTAAATAATCAATAAACTCATTTGGTGAGTGGGGTTTACCATCATAGACATACTGGCCATTTTTGTAAAATTCACTTGCAGCCACATCTAAAGCTAAGGCTACATCTTCACCAGGTTTGTAACCAGCTTGTTTAATCGCCGCTACCAGCAATTCTAAAGCCACTTGGTTAGATTCTAGATTCGGTGCAAAACCACCTTCATCACCTACACCAGTCAGCAAACCTTTATCATCTAAGACTTTGCTGAGAGTTGCAAATACTTCCGCACCCCAGCGCAAAGCTTCTTTGAAAGAAGGAGCACCAATAGGGACAATCATAAACTCTTGGAAATCAACGTTATTGGATGCGTGCGCTCCCCCGTTGATGACATTCATTAAGGGGACTGGCAATAAATTCGCCAAAGGTCCACCTAAATAACGGTAGAGAGGAATATCTAAAGACTCCGCACCAGCCTTTGCAGCCGCCAGGGAAATCCCCAAAATTGCATTTGCTCCCAAATTCGCTTTATTGGGTGAACCGTCTAGGGAAATCATCAATCTATCTAAGGCTTCTTGGTTGAGAGCGTCCAAACCTAGTAATTTGGGGGCTAGTACCTCATTGACATTCTGCACCGCCTTGAGTACCCCTTTGCCTCCATAACGGCTTTTATCGCCATCACGCAATTCATGAGCCTCAAATGTGCCTGTGGAAGCCCCGCTGGGAACTTGTGCTACTCCGATAGCGCCGTTAGCCAAATGGACTTCGGCTTCAACTGTGGGTTTTCCGCGTGAGTCGAGGATTTCGCGGGATACAATTGCTTCAATGGCGGTATCTAGATATTTCGTCATGCGTTGTTTGTCCTTTGTTCTCAGTGTGCAGTCAGGGTTTAACTTTTACAGTTTACTAATAACCCAATCGTTAGCTTATGCTGATAACAGAATTTTTTGCCTGAGATTAAAGAAGATTTCCGAGTTTGAGTTAACTCATGGGAAAGTCGATGAGTTTCTGATAGCGCCCTGTGGCATTATCCATAACCTGCGGAATACTAGTAAATGTATAAATTACTTCAATAAATTACTTAATTAATTTTTTTAAGCATTTAACCGTATAGTTGCTAAAAAAGATAGACACTTGTATATTATATAAATGTAGAAGACTGGTATAAATACTTTCGGTAACAATGCTTGGACGTTGACAACACCCATAATCAAGTTAATGTCAAAGTAAATCTTAGTTGCTGGTAAGCATAAAAACGCAATTACCATAGAATAGCCTATGACTGAAAATGATGAACAGGAACTTAATAAACTACTAGCAAAACCCGATAGTGAGTTGATTAAGGACATTCTTGAATACAATCAAATTTCATCTTTTGTATTATCTGGAGTGCTAACCGTAAGCCTACGTAATGAATCGTTAGGATATTTTAAATCTGTTCTTATAACGGACGAGAAATAAAATATCCTATGTAATGATTTAACTGGTGAAAATAAGCCAGTAAAAATGACAAATTATGGAGGGGATAAAATTTATTTTGGTGAAGAAGAAGATCAAAAACCTACATTTCCATTTCACAAATATGGATATATTACCCACAAACCAAATTTTACAGATAACCTAAAAAAATCAATTGGAATGGCTTTTGAGTATCTTTTAGAAAGTCATAAAAATGCAAACAATGGAACTACAAAAGATCCAAAACCTACTAATGATTTATTTTGTTTGAATTGTGGCGGAAAAAAATAGACATTCTCACGCATAGAAGGGGTGAAAACAAATTTTATTACACGGCAACTTGTAAATCAAAAGAATGTGGACACCAAATACACTTAGACTATTGTTGGAATTGTTCAACCAAATTATTTAAACATGGCTCTTATTGGGACTATCATAAAACATCTATTTGGAGTAGCTTTGATATTCATTGTCCCAATTGCAGTAAGGCATTTGCAGATAAACTGATTTTTGACATCTGACGCACCCTATTAATGACTGTGTTTTAAGCTACAGAAAAATCACTAAACTGACGATATTCAGGACGAATAAACCCTAAAATAACATCATCCTTTGCTACTCCTAATTCCAATAATTCCGCAGTTATCCCCCCTTCTGTACCATCCCATTCAATGCAGATTTTACCATCAATAATTCGCAGATGAAACACTACTGCATGAACTCTACCTGGTTTATCCCAACCGATATCCATTAACAAATAATTATCAGATTCTTGATCACAAATACACAAAGCCTCAATTTTGCCATGACTAGGTTTATATTCAGCGTGTTTTTTCACAATACTAACTATAATTTTCCTGTATTTATCTAACTTATCCATTGTATAATTACCTCCTGAATTGGGTCAAAAATAATGTAATTAATCTGCTGTTGATCACTTAAAATATCTTGAATAGCTGGTTTTAGAAAAAAGTCTTGATAAGCAGCTTCAGGAATCGCTAAATATAATTTACGTTCTGGATTAATTCTTTTTATTAAACTAACATAAATATTATATTGTCCTAATGTTTTTTCTAATTCTGTAATTAAAGAAGGGCTGTTAAAAACCTTTATTTCAATCACGATCTTTTGTTGCATCTTTTGGGCAGCAAATAACTTTTCTGCTCCTAAATCAGCATATAAACGCAAACCTTTATACTCCAGTATAAATGGATCGTCGGTAATTAACCATCCATCTTTAGTTAGAGCATTTTTAACTTGATTGTGAAATAAATCGTATTGTGGCATTGCTAAATCAAAAATGAATTGTTGTTAATTCAATAACTACCAAATTTTCCCCATCTTCAAAACAAAACCCGGTAAAATAGGTTCACAACTAACAGTATCAGGATTTTCTAAACATTCTTCTATTTGTCCAGGACGATAAATATAAACTCGGCGATTTTTGCGGTCAATCAATAAACCTAACTGTATTCCTGGTTCTTGCATATATTCCTGCATTTTATCTTTTAAAGGCTGCAAGTTATCAGAAGCAGACCTCAATTCAATCACAAAATCAGGACAAATAGGTGCAAACTTTTTTTGTTGTTCTGGTGTGAGTACATTCCATCTTTCAAGTTTTATCCAAGCAGCATCAGGAGAACGTTCTGCACCTGTAGAAAGTTTAAAACCTGCACTGGAAGAAAATGCTATTCCTGTACCATCTTCATCTGTCCAGTTCATTACTTGCTGGATGATTCTACCTTCTCTATTTCCACTTTCTGAACCTGTTGGTGGCATAATTGATATCTCTCCAAATTGATTTCTCTCAATGCGTAAATCACGATTTAATTGACAGAACTCAAAAAATTGTTCGTCTGTCATTGATGATGGCATTTGCAACATTAAGGGAGATGAAAGCATAATTATTTACTCCATCTAAATTGAAAATAATTATATCACAAATGGTATCGGTTTAATAAGTATTAAGAAGATTCTAAATATTGGCTAGGGTGGGGTGCTGATTCTAATGAGATATAAAATATAATAGTTAAACAAAAGGTGAATATGCGATTACTACACACCATGTTGCGGGTAGGCAACCTAGAAGAGTCCTTAAAATTTTACTGCGATTTCCTGGGAATGAAATTACTCCGACGTAAAGATTATCCAGGTGGGGAATTTACCCTGGCTTTTGTTGGTTATGGAGAGGAAAGCGACCACACGGTGCTAGAATTAACTTATAACTGGGGCGTAGAAAAATATGATTTGGGTACAGCCTATGGTCATATCGCACTGGGAGTAGATGACATTTACTCTACCTGTGAGGAAATTAGAAACCGTGGTGGTAAAGTAGTCAGGGAACCAGGTCCGATGAAACACGGTTCAACAATAATCGCTTTTGTCGAAGATCCCGATGGCTATAAAGTTGAATTGATTCAATTAGCTACTCACAGTACAACAGAAGCAGAAAAATCCCCAGCACAACTTGTAAGTCAGTAATTCTAGTCTGAAGTATCTTATCTTGGAGTAGGGTGGGCTTTGTCCCACCACAACCATCATCCCTGTGATTTGTCTCCGTTTTGCTGATAAACCTGTTATTCTTTCCCAATCACCAATTTATAACCTAAAATCGTCAATCTTATAAAATCTAAAATCTAAAATCTTAAAAATGCAGCCTACAGATCCAAATAAATTTACTGATACAGCCTGGGAAGCAGTGATAAAATCTCAGGATATAGTCCGTGCTTATCAACAACAACAATTAGAAGTAGAACATTTAATTCTTGCCCTTTTAGAAGAGTCTAGCAGCATATCCACAGGTATTCTGGCTCGTGCTGAAATTGATCCTATTCGGTTACAAGAACAGCTAGAAGCTTATACAAAACGGCAGCCGAAAGTAGCAAAAAGTGATCAGCTTTATTTAGGATCTAAGTTAGATTTACTGCTGGATAGAGCCGAGGAAATTCGCGGTAGAATCAAAGATGCGGAAATTTCGGAAGGTCATATTTTCTTAGCTTTTGCGGAAGATGAACGCATTGGAAGACGGATATTTAAAGGCTTAAATGTCGATATTGCTAAGTTAGAAACTGCTGTCAAAACTGTTCGCGTTACTCAAAAGGTGACTGCAAAAGCAGGAGAAAAAGAATCTGCGGATATCAATGAACCAGCTTTAAAACGTTTTGGTAGAGATTTAACAGAACAAGCAAAGGCAGGAAAGTTAGATCCTGTGATTGGGCGTGATGACGAAATTAGGCGAGTAATTCAAGTTTTGTCTCGTCGTAGCAAAAATAACCCTGTTTTGATTGGTGAGCCGGGAGTTGGTAAAACTGCGATCGCCGAAGCTTTAGCCCAAAGAATGGTTAACGGTGACGTTCCTGAGTCTTTGAAAAACCGTCAATTAATATCTTTAGACATCGGTAGTTTAATCGCAGGTGCAAAATACCGTGGTGAATTTGAAGACCGTTTAAAAAATGTCCTCCGGGAAGTTACGGAATCAAACGGTCAGGTAGTTTTATTCATTGATGAACTGCATACCGTTGTTGGTGCAGGTGCTAACCAACAAGGATCAATGGATGCTGGTAATTTACTTAAACCAATGTTGGCACGTGGTGAATTGCGTTGTATCGGTGCAACTACCTTAGATGAATATCGCAAATTCATTGAAAAAGATGCAGCTTTAGAAAGAAGATTTCAACAAGTATATGTAGATCAACCAACCGTAGAAAATACCATTTCGATTTTACGCGGTTTAAAAGAACGTTATGAAGTGCATCATAACGTCAAAATTTCCGATTCCGCTTTAGTGGCAGCAGCTACATTATCAGCGCGTTATATTGCTGATCGGTTTCTACCAGACAAAGCCATTGACTTAGTAGACGAAGCCGCAGCGAAATTAAAAATGGAAATTACCTCCAAACCTGCGGAATTAGAAACCATTGATAGACGCTTGATGCAGCTAGAAATGGAAAAACTGTCATTAGCAGGAGAAGACAATAGTATTTCCCCAACTAGAGAACGATTAGAACGGATTCAGGAAGAAATTGCCACTTTAACAGTTAAACAGCAAATATTTAATGAACAGTGGCAAGGGGAAAAGCAATTATTAGAAGCTATCAGCACTTTAAAGAAAGAAGAAGATGCGCTCAGGGTGCAAATTGAACAAGCTGAAAGAGATTATGATTTAAATAAAGCTGCTCAATTGAAGTATGGCAAATTGGAAGGAGTGCAGAGAGAACGGGAAGTTAAAGAAGCGAAACTCCTAGAAATTCAAAGCCAAGGTTCTACACTGCTACGCGAACAAGTCACAGAAGCCGATATTGCTGAAATAGTCGCCAAATGGACAGGAATTCCTGTAAATCGGCTTTTGGAATCAGAACGGCAGAAATTACTGAAATTAGAAAGTCATTTACACGAGAGAGTTATCGGCCAAGAAGAAGCCGTTTCCGCCGTCTCTGCGGCTATTCGTCGCGCTCGTGCAGGGATGAAAGACCCCTCTCGACCTATTGGTTCATTTTTGTTTATGGGACCAACAGGCGTGGGTAAAACCGAACTCGCTCGCGCTTTAGCTCAATTTCTCTTTGATTCTGATGACGCTTTAGTGCGGCTGGATATGTCCGAGTACATGGAAAAACACTCGGTTTCTCGTTTAGTAGGTGCGCCTCCTGGTTACGTCGGTTATGAAGAAGGTGGTCAACTTTCCGAAGCTATCCGTCGTCATCCCTATTCTGTGGTCCTTTTGGATGAAGTAGAAAAAGCACATCCAGATGTGTTTAATATTCTGCTTCAGGTGTTAGATGACGGTAGAGTTACTGATTCCCAAGGACGGGCTGTAGATTTCCGTAATACAGTTATAGTCATGACTAGCAACATCGGCAGTGAACATATTTTGGATGTTTCTGGTGATGACTCCAAGTATGATATGATGCGAAATAAAGTAATGGAAGGTCTAAGAAGTCACTTCCGTCCTGAATTTCTCAACCGTGTCGATGATTTAATTCTCTTCCACACCCTCAGTCGTTCAGAAATGCGGCATATTATCCGTATTCAACTGAAACGGGTCGAAAAACTCCTGCAAGAGCAAAAAATCTCCTTTGAGATATCCCAAGCAGCTTGTGACCATCTTGTTGAAGCTGGATATGATCCAGTTTATGGCGCACGTCCGTTGAAAAGGTCTATTCAGCGCGAAGTCGAAAACCCGCTTGCTACCAAGTTATTAGAGAATACCTTTATTTCTGGTGACACAATCATCATTGAAAAAGGTGAACATGGGTTAACTTTCAGCAAAAAAGCACCAATAAAGGTGTCACTGGTGCAAAATACTGTGAAGTTATTGGAAGCATCCTCTGAAGTGTAAGTTTATATATCTTGTAGGGGTGAATAGGATAATTAACCCCACAAGATTGTGTTGCATTACCTAATATATTTACCGAGGTGATTTTCTATGATTGCAAATCCTAGTTATAACTATATTTCTCCTGAAGAATATTTAGAATTAGAAGAAACAAGCCCTATCAAACATGAATACAGACAGGGACAAGTTTACGCAATGGCTGGTGCTAGTAATACTCATGTAATTATTACTCTCAATATTGCTTCAAGGTTAAGAAATCATCTGCGCGGAAAAGGTTGTCAGACTTATATTTCCGACACAAAAGTGCACATTGAAACAATGGATATTTATTATTATCCTGATGTCATTGTTAGTTGTGATTCAAGAGATAAAGCCTTTAATAACTTTTTACGTTATCCCTGTTTAATTATCGAAGTTTTATCTCCGACTACAGAAGCTTTTGATAGAGGTGATAAATTTGCTGACTATCGTAATTTAGAATCACTTCAGGAATATGTGTTAGTCAGTCAAAATAAAATTAATGTAGAAGTTTTTCGTCGTAATTCAGAAGGACAATGGGTATTGTATAGTTACGGAAAGGAGGAAAATTTACACTTAGCAAGTGTAGATTTTCAATGTTCTATAAATGATGTTTATGAAGATGTGAATTTTGAATCTCCCTCTTAAATGTGGCAAAGGCTGAAAATACATCATAAAAATATTTTGTTCACGACTGATGAAAAATCTCTCAGCAACCCTCTTTTCTTTGTGTCCTTTGCGGTTAGTTTTTCATCATTAAAGATAACTCCTAATTCCAAACAAAAATTGTTGGGTTGCGCTTTGCTTAACCCAACCTACTTTTACCACAAATTGTTTCGGGTAACACATATTTAATTTCAGGAATATCTATTGTATAGAGTATTCCATATTAGTTAATTCCACCAGGCAAATATAGCTTATCACCAGGTAGCCTTCTATCCTGAATTTCTTTTCTGTTATCAGCTAAAACCTGCTCTAATCTTTCACCAAATTTTTGGTTATATTCTTCTTCGGTGCGTTTAAATTTAAAGGCTGTATCCGCTCGTCGTTCAATTGATTCTGCTAGTGAAGCTTGGATTATAGCCTGTGCTATTTGATTACCTTTGATAGCATGATAGAGCCAATATGATGTAGCTAATTTTATAGGTACTGATTTGATGTAGCCACCATATTCTTCTACCTCAATCATTGGACTTTGTAGCCAGTTTTTATTCTTATAAGGCAAAGCCTTGCGGGGATTCTCCTCCCAAAAAACTTAGTAAGTCATTATTCGGTTGATCAACAACGGAGGTGATGGATTCCCAGTATAACTTATAACTCCTATCAGGCATTTGATAAACATCTAAAGGGATAGAGCCTAGATAAATAGTGCTTTTTTCGGCTTTTTTCATCATTTTTTCAGGCTTTGACATATTCTGTTTGATTTACAGTTTGTGCTTTTTTATTTTTGCATAATACAACTTAGTAGTATATTTCACATTTATAAACCGGCAAAAACCACACCTATAAATTTTTCTTAACCATTCCCTAGTCCCCAATCCCTAACATGGTAGTGTAATCCGAATCATAATTAAGAGGTATTCCTTACCTCAAAAAAGACATATATCGACGAAAATTGATTCTCAGGATTATCAGCAAGCAAGTACAACAGACGGTTAACTATGCTAGAACAAGGTACTATCAGTATACATACTGAAAATATTTTCCCAATTATCAAAAAATCTCTCTATTCAGATCACCAAATCTTCTTGCGAGAATTGGTATCCAACGCCGTAGATGCGATTCAAAAATTAAAAATGGTAGCCCGTGCTGGTGAGTATAATGGAGACATTGGCGAAGACGAAATTGCGATCGCCATTGATAAAGATAACAAAACTCTCTCCATCTCCGATAATGGTATCGGCATGACAGCGGAAGAAGTCAAAAAATACATTAACCAAGTCGCTTTTTCCAGTGCGGAAGAATTTATTCACAAATATGAAGGAAAAGCCGATCAACCAATTATCGGTCATTTTGGTTTAGGTTTCTATTCTTCCTTCATGGTGGCGAAAAAAGTAGACATTGATACCCTCTCCTACAAAGAAGGTTCTCAAGCTGTTCATTGGACTTGTGACGGTTCACCAGCGTTTACCTTATCAGACTCAAACCGCACCACTCGCGGGACTACGATTACCCTCACTCTCGAAGGTGAAGAAGAAGAATTTTTAGAAGCAGCCAGAATTAGAAATCTGGTCAAAACTTACTGCGACTTCATGCCAGTACCAATTAAACTGGAAGGGGAAGTATTAAATAAACAGAAAGCAGCTTGGCGGGAATCTCCTAGCAATTTAACAGATGAAGATTATCTAGAATTTTACCGCTATCTTTATCCTTTTCAAGAGGAACCTTTGTTATGGGTGCATTTGAATACTGATTATCCGTTTATGATGAACGGGATTATGTATTTCCCGAAAATGCGTCCTGATGTAGATGTAACCAAAGGACAAATTAAGTTATTCTGCAATCAGGTTTTTGTCAGTGATAACTGTGAAGAAATTATCCCCCAATTTTTACTACCAATGCGGGGTGTAATTGATAGTACAGATATTCCTTTGAACGTTTCTCGTAGTGCATTACAAGGCGATCGCACCGTTAAAAGAATAGGAGATTATATCGCTAAAAAAGTCGGCGATAGACTCAAAGAATTATACCGTGACAACCGCGAACAATACATCAATGCTTGGAAAGATTTAGGCACATTCGTTAAATTTGGTGTTCTCAACGACGAGAAATTTAAAAAACAAGTCGAAGATATTCTCATCTTCCGCAGCACTGCAACACTAGAAACAAAACCCGCAGAAACACCCGCAGTAGAAGTCCAATCTTCTGATAGTGATGTTTGGCAAGATGTGACTTCAGGTACAACCACCAGTCTACCTTACACCACCATCAAAGAATATCTAGAACGCAACAAAGAACGCCACGAAAATAAAGTTTTTTACTGTACCGATGAAGCCGGTCAAGCCACATACATCGCATTACATAAAAACCAAGGTTTAGAAGTCCTATTTATGGACTCTTTCATTGATACCCACTTTATTAACTTCCTAGAAAGAGAATATCAAGATGTTAAATTTACACGGGTAGACTCTGACCTTGATAATACCTTATTAGATGATAAATCAGGGGAAATTGTTGACCCCACAACTAACAAAACCAAGAGTGAAATTATCAAAGAATTATTTGAAAAATCACTCAACAAACCAAAAGTTAACATTCGTACCGAAGCCTTAAAATCAGACGATCCCCAAGGAACACCACCAGCAATGGTATTGTTACCAGAAATTCTCCGTCGTCTGCGGGATATGAACGCCATGATGCAACAGCAAAACGCAGAGTTTCCCGAAGATCATATTTTGTTAGTAAATACTGCCCATCCCTTGATTCAAAACCTTTTAACTATCAATCAAGGTAGCATTATTCAAGGTGATGGTGAATCACCCTCAGAACAGTTAACAAAAATGATTTGTCAGCACGTTTATGATTTGGCGTTGATGTCTCAAAAAGGCTTTGATGCTGAAGGTATGAAATCCTTTGTAGAAAGGTCTAATGAGGTGTTGACTAAGCTTACAGAACAAGCGAGTAAGTAAGATTTAGATCCCCGACTTCTTTTATTTATTGCGTACATAAATGACAAATTGATCTTAGAAGTCGGGGATCTGGGTACTAATTACATTAGAGATTTTCTTTCGTGATTGGTTTCACCATTTTAGCTGTTTCCCAAAAATGATCATCTAATTCGGGAATATCGGAGGTATCAATAGCAGAATTTGGGATATTTTGAATTTATTCAAGACGTTTCTGCGAGATATTCATAGTAGTATTGTTTCCATTTTTTCTATTTCCTTAGATATCAGTTAAACTAAATTTAGTCTATTTTAAATACTATGCAAATTAAGGATATGAAACAAATCAAAATTATTGTCGAAAAACATTCTGATGGTTATATTGCCTATCCCTTGGGTATTAAAGGTGTTATCGTGGGAGAAGGTGATACTTATGAAGCAGCTTTAGTTGATGTAAAATCTGCTATTCGATGTCATATAGAAGAATTTGGACAGGAAGTTTTAGAAGATGAATCACCTATTTTAGAAGCTTTTGTAGCAGAAGCAGAGGTAGCTATCTAATGCCCAAATTCCCTGTAGATGCACCAAAAACAAAAGTGATCAGGACATTAGAAATCCTGGGATTTATTATTGTTAGGGAAAAGAGAACATATTGTGATGGTGAGAGAAAATGAAGATGGAACAAAAACGCCATTAACTATGCCAAATCATCCCCAGATTAAAAGTTCAACATTGAGGTCTATTTGTACTCAGGCTGGAATATCTAGAGAAGAATTTTTAGCAGCATATCAAGACATATAGCAATCCTAAATTAGTTATGAACAACAAGATCCCCGACTTCTGTGATCAATTTATCATTTATGGACATAATTAATGAAAGAAGTCGGGGATCTGACTCTTGCAGTGTTCACAAATCAAATAGGATTGCTATATTACCAGTTTTATATTGAGTGCCAGGTATCGAAAACCGCACCCCCCGAAGTATAAAAATTTATCCTAGCTAATCGTTGTGGTTACAGGGTTGGCGATGCGGTTTTTTAATGCCATGCTCTTTTTAGCTTTTCTCATCAGTGCCAGGGCGAATAGAGAACCGACTGTGGGGATGGTTGCGCCTCCGGGAATGTCGAAGGGGACGGGGGTAGCTTGTATGGTAGCGATAGCGTACGTACGTACATCACTAGAAGAAAACAAAGCACTAGACACAGCAGAGTTAGCAACAGAAGAAGACATCGAATCCCACATACTAAACGATGCCTAGTATCTTCACTGAAAATTTATGTGAATTTTTATAAGGATTTTGTCATGTAAAAATCCCGTTTTCTCGTTCCCATACTCTGTATAGGAATGAATTTAGGAGGACACACCGAATGATAAAACTCTTGTGGTGCGGGCATCTTGCCCGCTAATAGTATACTTGAGAAAAATCTGCTAACTAATTACAGCAATACATTCAATCTCTACCAGTACATCTTTAGGTAAACGCGACACCTGCACACAAGCACGCGCAGGGGCTGTATCTTCAGAAAAATATTTTGCATAAACCGCATTTACAGCGGCAAAATCATTCATATCAACTAAAAATACACCAGTTTTCACCACATCATTAAAAGTAGCGCCGGCTTCTTTCAGGATAGCTTCAATATTTCTCATCACCTGTTCCGTTTGCTTGGTGACATCATCTGTATAAACCACATCACCCAAACGGGGATCAATGGCAATTTGTCCAGCTACAAACAACATTTGTCCAGAAGCAAGAATAGCTTGATTATACGGTCCAACTGGTGCGGGTGCTTTATCAGTACGGATAACTTTACGAGTCATAACAATCTCTTTTGGTAAGGGTGCATCTGATTTACCGAAGTCTAAATCAACATCTGTTGTATAAACTTCTCCATCTGGCATTATCGCACCTGTGAGGTCAGCATTTTTAAAGGTTGCACCATAGATATTTGCGCCGGTTAAATCTGCTCTTCTCAAGTTTGCACCATCGAGATTTGCTTTCATTAAATCGGTTTTTTGCAAATCTGCTCTTTCTAAATTTATTTCTTGTAAACAAGCTTTTCGGAAATTTACACTATTTAGGTTTGCTGCACCCAAATCAGCATTAGCCAAATTTAGACCTGATAAATCTTTATTTTGTAGATTAACACCTCGAATCTTTGAACCTTGAAAATTGGTATTTTTTAGTGCTGCATTATTTAGGTTTATTGCTTGACTCAAATCACAATTAGTCAAGTTAGCGTTAGTAAAATTGGCGGAATTTAGGTTAGTTCTGGCTAAGTTTGTATCTATTAGAGAAGCTTCAGTAAAATTTGCCGATTGTAGTGTAGCATCTCTCAAGTTAGCATGATCCAATTGAGCGTTACTGAAATTTGCATGATCTAGATTTGCTTTGCAAAAATTGGCATTATTCAAATCTACCCAAGACAAAATTAAACCAGAACTATTTACCAACTCACTTAAATTAGCATTTTTTAAAGATGCTCTGGTGAGGTTTGCTTGTTGAAGATTTGCTTTACTCAAGTTAGCCTCATTCAAATCTGCTCCTGTCAAATCTGAATTTCTTAAATCTACACCAATCAGATTTGCACCTGTAAGGTCTATACCTCTAAGATTTTGCCCCTTAAAATCCCGGTGTCCTGCGGCGTATTTCTCTAAAAGTTCTTTAGCGTCCATAAATCACCATTAAATACTCATATAAGTATAAAACAATGCTTAACGCTAAATTACAGGTATTGAGAGCGATGTTGTCTAGTGAGCAATAATAGTGCTACACTAGCACTAGCTAACACTGTATGACAAGGGGAGCGAAATCAAGAGAAAATTAACACATGGAAATATTAAGCAGTGCTGTTATGACCCAAGGAAAAAGACTCAACATATATTTCACCGATGAAGATGATTTAAAGCTTTATGCAGAAATATCAACAGCAGCGAAAAACGAAAAACGCTCTATGAGTCAGATGGTGAAAATACTCGTCAGTGATGGACTAGCTAACCGCCAAAAACAAAAAGAACTAACATGACCACAGAACAAAGGCTTGACCGTGTAGAAAGTGAATTTGCTACCATCCGTCAACTGTTAACCTCAGCCGCTACCTATGCTGAATCAGCTAATCGACGAATTGATGAGTTAGGTGTAAAACAAGACCGTACCCAAATCATGCTGGATGAATTAGGTACAAAACAAGACCGTACCCAGGCACAACTTGATCAGCTAGGGCTAAAAGTTGACCAATTATCAAATCGAGTTGATGAGTTTGTCTTTCATACCCAACGCTTATTTAACAAAGCAGGTAGTGAAACAGAAGAAACAAAAGCACGAACTGAACGATTAGAAGCATTAATGTTAAAACTTGACCGGAACTATGAAGAGCAAAAATCACAGTTTCAAGAATTCCAACGTTCAACTAACGCAGCTTTGGAACGAATTGATAGAGTTTTAGACTATCTTTTAAGGCAGTCTGGGAGTTAGAAGGCTTAGGTTTAGTAATGCTAAACTCCCACATTTTTCTTCCTTTCTTCTCTCTGCGACCTCTGCGCCTCTGCGGTTCGTTTATCTTACCCCAACCTGGGACGAATCCCATAATGCCTATACCGCCAATAATCCTGCAAAATCCGGTCATGGTCAAAACATAGATTACTCGGCACACACCAAGGCTCAAAAATCCCCACATCCTTAGCATCATCACCAGCTACAGGTTCACCCGTTGCAGTCGCCAAAAACACAAGGCTAATCGTATGTTGACGGCGATCGCGACTAGGATCAGAATAAACCAAAAACTGCTCAATCAACTCTATTTTTAAACCTATTTCTTCCTCAGCTTCCCGTCTTGCAGCCACTTCCACCGGTTCACCATAATCCACAAAACCACCAGGTATAGCCCATCCTAACGGTTCATTATGTCTTTCAATCAGAATAATCGGGCGATGGGGTCGATCAATTAATTCGATAATAATATCAACCGTAGGTGCAGGATTTCTGTAGCTCATTGTTATTTTTGAAGTGGCTTAACCTAATGTTTTTTGGCGTTTTTTCGTAGAAAGGCACTCATTTTTTGGTCTTCATCTTTGATATGCTGAATCAGCCAATCTGTCAAAAAATGGGATACGCTAATAGTAACTTGGGAGCTATCTTGTATCTTTATTTTTTCATTAAACACTTTGACTTGTTCCCGAAGAAGTTCATGTTTTGCCTTATGTTCCGGGTAGCCAGGATAGCCATTTTTCACCATCACTTCTTCTTCTGTTTCAAAATGAATAGTTGTGTAGATTTTCAGAATATCTAAAGTTCTTTCGAGTAATTCTGCTCCTCTTCCTGCCAGCATGGCACTATTGAGGGCATTAATAGCATGGAAGAGACTTTGATGCTGATTATCAATGAGTATATAGCCTGTTTCATACTCAGGTCGCCATTGGGCAATTTCTATTTTGGAAGCACAAGAAACAAAGGATGGAATATCGTCAGGTTTAGATTCACTCCAATGACCATGACGGCAAAATACAATGGG
>NZ_JAYGHA010000035.1:0-60684 GCF_034931405.1 Anabaena sp. UHCC 0451
ATCCAAATGTCGATCCGACAGCGACAGTTCAGGAGATTGTGGAAACAATTCAGGAATGGGCAATTAATACCGATTTGCGTCGGTTTGTCGGTCATAACTGCCAAGAACGAGCGATCGCAATGTTTCGAGAAGAACGGATGTTAGATAGTTATATCAAGTTGATTAAATCGGTTATTAGATCCCCGATTTCTTGAAAAAGTCGGGGATCTGGGTATTGGAAATTCACGCTGGTGGCTGACCGCAATAGCTAGTCCAGGAGACAGAAGGAGAATGTTTTTCATTCCCCTGCGATCGTAGGCGATCAATATGGCGCTTATAGATTTTGAGCATTCCAAAATGAACTAAATCTTTTTGTTGCAGGGTCATATTGCAATCATGTTTTCGGTAATACAACATGATTCTAGGAATAACGACTTTACAAATATTGTTTTCCCAAGCACGGATAAACCAATCCGTATCTTCGTTATCCTGTAGTTTGGGGTCAAATAAACCCACTTGATCAAACACCGAACGACGATAGAGGGCGCTTCCCAAATTAATAAACTGATAGGGTTGAAAAATGGGTTGGAACTGATAAAAATCATTATCCAGGGAAACGGTTTCCATTTGCATTTGCTGGATTAATCCTTGCACAATTCCTACTTGGGGATGAGCTACTAAATAATTGGCAAATTCGGTTAATACTCCCTCGTCCCATAAATCATCTACATCAAGAAAGGCGATCGCTTCTCCCCTTGCGTTTTTAATCCCATGATTGCGAGCGGCGGAAGGTCCTTGATTGGTTTGATAGATATAATGAATTTTGTCCTGAAATTTCTGGGCGATTTCGGCAGTGCGATCAGTAGAACCATCATCAACAACAATAATTTCCAAAGGTTGATATTTTTGCCCTTGAATATTCTCAATTGCCTGAGTTAAAAACCTCTCTCCGTTATAAACTGGAAGAATAACACTAATAGATAAATTCTCTCGTTCCATAGCATGATGACAAAATTTAGATTTAGATTTAAATTTAGGAAGTTTGTGAGAGTGTCAAGGCAAAGATTCATGCAACCAATATCGTTCCCAATTCTTATCGGTGTTAAAAGGATTTTTGACTTCCCGATAACCGTTTGCAGTCAATAAATCGGTAATCGCATCCCAAATATATCCATCGCATTCTAAGCTCAGTGTTGAGAATTGATACCTGTGAAAGGGAAAGTTTTTCAGAACTTCAAATTCGCTACCCTCAATATCAAATGCAGCGTAGTCGATGATTTTAGGAGCGTTGTGTTTTTTTAATAATTCCTCCAGGGCGATCGCTGCCTTAATTATCTCCCGTCCTTGTTGAATAATCTCCTCACTGTTATGTTTAAATTTTTCTAAGTTAGATTTTATGCCACTTAAGTAAGGGTTAGCATTGTTCCCGTATCCCTCCATAAAAATGACCTGTCCGCTTTGATCAGATAGACACACATTCTCGCAGATACTATTCGGACGATTCTTAACCAGTTGTTGAAAAAACTCATCATTCGGTTCTACACAAATTCCCGTCCAGCCTAAGCGAGATTCTAGGATATAACAACTACTAGCTAATTTACCATCTGCGGCACCAGCTTCTAGAAAATACCCGTCACGTTTGCCCGGATAGACACACTCAGAAATCCAGCGATCATTTTGAGTTTCATTGTAAGTTTTTTTATCCTCGGTCGCTTCTTGAAACAGTTTTAATGCTCGTTCTTTGTAGTTTGACATATTTATTATTTACCTGTAATTAAAACACTGAATTTCCAGAAATATTAACTCGAATTTTATAAATTGAGGTTCGCGCAGTAATATAGAGACTACGTTGATCGCTATCACCCCAAGCGCAATTAGCAGGTGGTTCTGGAGTGGCGATCGTTCCCAGATGTTCCCCCTCTGGACTAAATACCCAAACGCCACCTCCACCAGTACAGAAAATATTGCCCTGTGTATCAATTTTCATACCATCGGGCAAACCTGCTTTGTCAGTCTTCATATCATAGAAAATTCGACCATTATCTAGCGTTCCGTCCTTCAGTACATCGAAAAAACGAATATGACATTCTTGAGAATCATCAATATACAGCTTGGTTTCATCAGTTGAAAAAGCTAATCCGTTAGGTTTATTAAAATCACTCACTAATAAAACAATTTCTTCCCCATCTGGTGAAAGCCGATATACGCCTTGTGTGGGTTGTTCCTGTTGCTCTGGCTTGATTCCGTAGGGTGGGTCTGTAAAATAAATATAGCCGTTACTTTTAACAACGATATCATTAGGACTATTCAGTTTTTTATCTTGAAAAACACTCGCTAAAATTGTCACTGAGCCGTCTGTTTCTATACGAGTTACGCGCCGTTTGCCATGCTCGCACGCAAGCAAGCGACCTTGTATATCTCTAGTTAAACCATTAGAGTTATAGCTAGGCTCTTTAAACAGAGAAACTTGATTTTTATGGCTCAATTTGTAAATTTTATTGGCAGGAATATCACTAAATAATAAACATTTTTCCTGCTCAATCCAGACAGGTCCTTCGGTGAACTGAAATCCTGTAGCTACTTTTTCTAGTTTGGCGTTTTTGGGAAAAAGCTCTTTAAATTTTGGAGAATTTGCTTGCAAGACACTACACGAAAAGAAGCTTTCCAACCATGTTTGAATTCGTGACATCATTTTATATCCTGACAATGATAGTAGAAAAAAACTCAAATGGGCGGATTTTCAGCGACGCGTGAATTGTATAACAATACTCCACCGTCTATCGTCAGCGTCGTTCCCGTTGTATATTTCGAGAAGTAGTCCGACGCTAAATATACAGCGGCTCTCCCGATATAATAAGGTGGGATTGTACTATGATGTAATAGATAATATTTGTGATAGAAAGGATTTCCTTGTTCATCCACATTTACCGCAGCAGGGGCGATCGCATTTACTCTAATACCGTGGGGAGCCAAATCAACAGCTATCTCTTTAATCGTCATTGCTAGAGCGGCTTTGGAGGCACTATAGCTAGGCCAACGGCTGATTTCCTGTTGGTGTATGGAAGTTATAAATATTAGGGAACCTTGAATCTTTTCCTCGATCATCCTTTGCCAAATTAATCTCGTGAGATACAGTGGTCCGAAAACATTTGTAGTAAATATTGTTTGCCATTCTTGCAAATTCAAATTGTCAATTCCCATTGTTTCAAATTGAATCCCGACATTATTGACAAGAACATCAATTGTAATGTTTTGAGCGAGTAAATCTTAACATAGAGCCTCACTATCTTCCATTTTGGATATATCTGATATATATCCTTTGTATTTAACAGCATAGGTACTTAGTTCTTGTTCAAGTGAAGTTATTCGCTCAGGAATAATATCGGTGAAGTAAATATTCGCTCCTTGTTTCGCCATTTCCAAAGCGATATTTTTACCGATATTCTGTCCCGCTCCAGTAATTAAAACGTTTTTCTGGGATAAAAGCTTATTATCAAACGCGAACTTTATTTCTTGCTCTACTATTTGTCGGACATATAAGGAAGGTGTCGGTGGTATTTGCTGTTGATTCGATTCGCGAATAATGTCGGGATTGAGAAAAGACTTTAAAGAAGCTTTTAATCTTTGTTTAAAACCTACCATGTTATTAATATCCTGTAAGATGAACCCTACAACTATGCTGACTCGTAGACATCAAGAATTTTTCAGTTGATATTTCAATCTTCAAAAAAACCCTCCCAAGGGGTATTTTGGAATTTTTCTTTTAATTCAAAATAGTTAGATATGGATTGGGAGAGAGGAAGGGAAGATTGTTTTAATGTATAAGATTTTAAAGGTTTATAATCCAATTCGAGAAAATCTTGAATTCGTCTTATTTCATACTCTGTATTTATAGACAGTTCTTCATAAAAAACATCTATTTTTTGGTGTTGAGCGAAAAATATATCGTGTTCACTCATATAGTCCTGCATCCGATTAAAATACTGGAGACACTCTTCATAAGTTAACGAAATCTTGACATCTTGCGGTTTATAGTTTGTAACCTTTGGTGCAATAATTATCCATTCCTTAGTAGTGAGAGCCTTCTTAAGAGATAAGAATGTTCTCAGCATATTTTTTCTTTTGAGATGAATAACTTTTATATCTTTCTGGCTTTGTAGAAAATCCCAAACGGCTTTCCTAGAGTCTTCTCTTGCTTGATCGTAAAAAATTTTGAATCCAACAGCCGATACTTGCGAAGCATACTTTCTAAACACTTTTTGTTCTAAAAATTTTTTCGGATCTTTTCTCATTAACAATATTAAAGATTTTGTTTGTAGATACCGATCATATTTTGGTCTATGCCATCCAATAAAATCAGGATTGACAAATAATTCACCATAAGTAATTACTTGACTGTGTGAATCCAATAAGCCCCTGAGAAAATTGGAGCCAGACCTCGCTTGTCCAAGTACAATAAACTTACAGTAATCTGAAGAGCTATTAAATAGACCTAAATTAGCTGCCACAATATCCGCGTAAAAGTTTAAGGCATTCTGTAATTTTTTAATTTCTTTTATCATTTTTGTCACCAAATCTAGATAATAAGTTTACTGTTTAAAATGTACGAGTAGCATTAATTTGTTCACTAGAATTCAAAAACTCTAAAATTACTCGCGGGATTTGAGTAATATCAGTGCCTAATTCCAAAGTGTAACAGGGAATTTGCTTCACTAAGCTAGACATCATTTCTAACGCACTTTGTCCCGTGCCAGAAAGCTGGAATAGGGTACTAGGAGCGAGAGATTTCAGGGCGAGAATCGGTGTAGATTTACGTAATCTTGTATCTAGTTCTCCCGTGATTTTCGGAACTAGAATTGCTTTGAGGGGAAAACCGGTCACTATCTTATCGGGAAAGTGTTCTTTGAGGAAAATGAGAGCTTTTTCTTCGTCGAGGCGATCGCTATTACTCACCAAAGGTGCTAATTCGGGAAACCGCTCTAAATCCTTAACTCCTTTAAGTTTGGCTGTACTATACAGGCTGTAAACATAGGGAACGGGATCGGTCGCTACCAGACAGTAATCATCGCTGGCATAAGTTAGATCGGATTTTAGGCAGGCCAGAGCCGAGGTAGATTTCCCCGATCCACCTTTTGCCGTTAGTAAAACGCCTCCATTGCTCGTTCCCACGGCGGCTGCGTGAATGTACTGGCGGTTTTGGCTGCTTGTCCACCAATTCAGGAGGGTTTGTAAAGGAGAACCCCGCTCCCAATAGGGCAGTCCATCTGCGTCTGCCAACCAGTACAAACCGATATTCCGCTTGCTGTCTAGGGCGCTGAAAATATTTGGACCGATATTGTAGCGGGCTTGGAAGCGATCGCTACACAACAGCTTGACATTCTGGCGGGAATCTAAATACTCGTGCCAGTACCAGTGGAAGACATTGAGGAAAGCCGGCATTAATCCGGGTAATCGAGTTTTGGTCGAGACATTATCCCAAACGCAGATTGTCAGAGAGGGCTGTTCTGTGGGTAGGACTTCCAGATGGGAAATGGCACGGGTGAGTGCGTCAGCCATATTCTGGGTCGCAAAGCTTAAGCAGATGGTATAGCCGCCGATACTGAAGAAACGATCAATCGTTCCCGTTGCTTCCGTAACCCGATGAAACCAATTGTGCAGGGTATCGAAAAAGGACAGGCGATCGCTTTCCGTGAAGTGCTGTAAAACTTTCTGCTGCTCCAAGTGCCACGCGAATGGCTCAGTATCAACATAGCGGAACATCCAGTCTAAAGTATCCCAATTCATAAGCATCCTCTTTTTTAAGTTTAAGTTTTTTTAACTAACGCTAAATACTGTTCAACAACGGTCGTAGGTTCGCCCTCAGACTGAATCCGTCCCCGATTTAGCCAGATTGTGCGATCGCACAGTTCTGCGATCTGATCGGTATTGTGAGAAATAAACACCACCGCGCAACCGTCGGTTTTCATTTGGGCAATGCGATCAATACATTTCAATTGAAAAGCCTTGTCTCCGACTGACAGATATTCATCCACCAGCAGGATCTCCGGGTGCGTGTGAACAGCAATAGAAAAAGCCAAACGCATCCTCATCCCCGAACTGTAGGTACGAACTGGCTGATCAATAAATTCTGATAGTTCGGCAAATGCGATGATCGCATCAAATTGTTGCCGCACTTCACGTTCTAACAATCCCGCCACGACCGCATTGACAAAAGTGTTATCCCGTCCGGTTAGATCGGGATGAAACCCGGCTCCCAGATCCAGGAGAGCGCCCACCCGCCCATGAAGTGTGATCCTGCCTTCATCTGGTCGTCCCACCCGTCCCAGCAAACGTAAAAGTGTGGATTTACCCGCGCCATTCCGGCCGATCACCCCTAGCATTTCGCCGCGTTCTACTTGGAAATTAATATCTCGCAACGCCCAGAAGTAATCGCGGGCTTTCATTCCCCGTCCGCCAGTAAGTACCGCTTCCATGATGGTGCGGGGTTTTCCTGGAGTGTAGCACTGAAATCGCTTGCCTAAATTCCTGACAGTAATGGCTGTTTCCATCTATATCTTCTCCACAAAGCGATCGCTCTGGGCAATAAAGTAGCCCCGTCCGATCACAAATAGCCCTAGCGCCCCGATTCCAATACCCAGGAGCGGCAACCAATTAGGTTGAGCATCTTGCAGCAGGACAGCACGATAGGCGGATACGAGATGGGACATGGGATTGAGCCAGTACCAAAATTGATAGCGATCAGGAATCACACTGATATCGTAAAAGACCGGGGTCGCATAAAACAGAAGTTGCAACAGTACGCCGACAGTGTATTTTGTGTCGTAGAAGGAGACGCTAGTTGCTGCCAGAATATAGGACAGTCCGGCGGTGAATCCCAATTGCAGGAGCATTAAAACAGGTAACTGCCAAATATCTGATTGAAATGTTACCCCATCTATGAGTAGGAAGAGCAGCAAAACGGGCAAGGCCAATACAAAATGAATCATGTGAACGAGGATCGTCACGATTGGTAGGATGATATTAGGAAACCCCGGCTGACGGATTAATGTTGCATTGGCGTTAATTACTCCCGTTGCTTCGGTTAACGAAGCCTGAAACCAAGTCCAAACCATCAACCCACAGAACACCGACGAAGCGTAGTGGGGAATACTCAGTTTTAGCACCGAGCGAAAAACCGTGGCGAACACTAGTAGTTGTGATAAGGGGTTCAACAGCGTCCAAGCGATACCGAGAACTGATCGCTTGTATCGAACTTTCAGTTCCCGTCCGACCAACTGATAGATAAGATCGCGCAGATGTAAAACCTCTCGCCGGGAAAGTTGAGGAAATAAACCTCTATGGACTACCTTCATCGCTGGAAATCCCCCACCAATAGCTGTTTCCATCGCTGGCGTAGTCGTAATAATTGAGCTTTGAGGAGGAGTAATTTGCGATCGCTCGCTAGGTTATATGCCAATAGTTCGTAGTAGGAAATTGCCATCTGGTTCAAACTCGGTAACACCCAAGTCGGTGGGGATAGATTCAGAACTTCTCCCAGTTCGCTCAATAAATACCGCAGAGGTAAAACAATTTCATAGCGTTGTGCTTGAGTCACCAATCTTACCCAGTCTGATTCTTCAGATAGAGCCTTCAGGAGCAGAGCAGCATCAGCAAGCCAATAAATTGGGCGTTGCTTTTGTTCTCGATTATTCTTGAGACAAAGATGTAATAACTGATCAACTGGGCTGAGGACGAATGTAGAGAAGTTACCGATTTGGATAGAAACTGCATTTGTCCATAGCTGTTCATCTATATAGGTTTGGGGTTCGCCTCGAAATAGATGATTATGTAAATTAATAGAAACGGAAAGAGCATTGTCAGGTGATTTTGGCTGGCAAAAGTATAGGGGTTTTTTCCACAGGCGTTCTCCTGATTGCGGTCTGTAGGATGATGGAATAGTCCAACCGAGGTTTTGCAAGGTATCTATCGCTGTTAGAGTCTGGGGACAGGGTACAAGTAGGTCGAAACCATAAAGAGGACGATACCCATAATCTGAATAACAGGTTGAAACCAGCGCCATTTCCCCGATTACTAAAGGGCGTATTCCTGCGGTCTGTAATCCTTGGAGGATAGAACCGAAGGACTTAACCAATAGCTGGTTAGCGTACCAAGTACGACGATAAACACCTTTTAGCCTACTCAGATGGCTATCTTCAATGCCGTGTCGGATCAGGTTGGGATAGAGCAAACTTAACAGATGGTGAGATCCAGAATCTAGTTTTTCAATATCCACTCTATTTCGCCACTGTTGCCATGCTTCTAAGGCCGATTGTTTTTCCAGGATAGCGGCTTGCAGAAGGACTCGTTGCATATTTAATGAAGAAGATGGAGAAAAAATGTTTAATGTTGGGATAGTTCCTATGGTAAATTTGCTAATCGAGTTGACCATAAACTTTTTATTCAGAATGATTTTTTGATGATTTTAAGGACTGAAATAGGTTTTGAAAAATTACTAAAAAATGCTCCACCCAGTCTTGAGGACGTTCTCTCATCTTCAAATAAAATACCAATTGTTTGAGTCGAAATTTTAGATCGAAAATAGAATTATCATTAGGGTTAGTAAAGGTATTATCAATTTCCCCAAATAATTGAGAGCAAACTTGATAAGCTAAAGAAATAGCATATTTATCCCCTTGAACTTTAGTCCAAATAATCTCAGGAATATCAGCTTCTACAAGGCTTTTGGCAAGATATAAACCAAAGTGTAATATTCTTTCTAAACCTAGCCCACGAGCCTCAGTTATGACATCTGACCAGTTTAATTCTCGGCAATTTCTTAACAACTCTGCAATATCGCAAACTTTAGCTAACTGTTCCAGATGTTGCCGTCTTTCCCAACAGTCCTTAGCTAATTGAAGACAGAGGATAATCAATAAATCTTCTGGGCAGAAACTTTTTACCTCAACACCTGAAAGTGGATAGTATTTTGTTTTTGACCATAGTTTTTTAAAATCTAGGTTGACTGGGAAATAGTAGGGAGTCAAACCCCAGTGTAAATCTACTTCTACTTTTTTCTGAGGATGGTAAAAAGTCTGTTCTCGATCATAACCAGTTTTAATTATATATTCTTCAGATAGTAATAACTCTCTACTTTTGGAAACATCCGTTTCATCGACGAGAATATCAATATCCCATACCTGTCTGAAGGATGTTTTACCATAAAAACAAGCAGATAAAATTGTTCCTTTGTAGGGAATAACATTAATATTATTTGTGGCAAAAATCTCCAACAAACGCAGCATTTCATTGGTCAATATTAAATTCGTTCGCGTATTTCTCAAAAAGCGCATTCTTAAATTTGTGCTGATTTCTGAGGGAATTTCTTGGGGGTTGACTACCTTAAGACTGTGGTATAGCAAAGGTATAACGCGATGCTTTTCTGCCGTTGATAACAAATAAGTCCAGTCTATCTTTTGTTGTATTTGATACTGGATGCGCTCTGCTAAACCATCTGAGATGTGAGTGCGAGCGCAAGATAAAATCAATTCTGTTTCAGGATAGAGATTTTTAACAATATGACTAGACACTATTAACCTGAATTTTTAACTTGTATGATCCTAAATATACCACCTAAGAGGTATTGACAAAAAAATGAATAATGTGAATCCTACAATTAGTGTGATTGTTCCGATTTTTAACCGCGAAGCCTATTTATCCGAGACGCTGGAAAGTATTTTCACTCAATCCGTTCCCCTGGATGAAGTGATTGTTGTTGATGACGGTTCTACAGATGGTGGGGGAGCAATCGCCCGCAGTTTTCCCTTGGTTCGCTATCACTATCAAACAAATCAAGGCGCAGCGGCGGCTCGAAATCAGGGAATTAAATTAGCAACAGGGGATTTCTTAGCCTTCCTGGATTCGGATGATCGTTGGATGGGGGATAAACTAGCGCGTCAAGTGGCTGCTTTGGCCGCAAATCCGAAGTTAGATATGGTTTTAGGACAGGTTCGCCAATTCTATAGCCCGGACTTGGATGAAACAGCTAGAAGGAAAATTCAGATTCCCAGAGAGATCATGCCTGGTTATCATATCGGGACGATGCTGATCCGTCGGGAGGCTTTTTTCCGAGTTGGTTGGTTGGAAACGAATCTCAAGCAAGGGGAGTTCATCAGCTGGTATCTGCGAGCGATTGACGCAGGTTTGCAGATGGCCATGTTACCGGAAGTAGTCATGGAAAGACGCATCCATCAAACCAATCTTGGCAGAAACCCAGACTTAGATCGCAGCGATTACGCACGGATATTGAAAGCTTCCCTTGATCGCCGTCGAGCGAACGGTAAAATTAGCTCTCCGATTCAACCTTTATAATTCCCAGTTGTACCAGTTGTTGGGAACTTGCCAACCTGAGCGACTGTTTTTCATCGTACAGGGTGAGAGCGGAATTTGCTGAGAGGGTACGAAAGTATTCTGCGTATTGATGACCGCCGCCGTAATGTTCCTGACGCTTGACCTCTTGCGCCACATATTTGGTAAATAGTGAAAAATATTTGAAATGCAACAGACAACCGCTTTCTTTGGCGATTTTGGATTCTGGCAAATTGGTGAGATGTTGTCCACCGATCATCACCGTTTCTAGTCCGTATTTCAGTAGAGGAACTTTACTCAAAAGGTATTCTCCGGTTCTGCCGAAAACACGCTCTCTGACTCCACCGAAATAAAGGGTTTGATTGCGGTAGGGGCTGGCTTGGGGATATTTGCGATGATAGTATTGGCGATCAAAATAGGGGCAAACCTCCAGAAAATCTTCCCCCGATTTGTAGTGCGTGTTTTGCACTGTTTGATCAGAATACATATCCAACAGCATGGCGGTATAAGCTCTGTACTGTCCCTTATCTAATCTTTGACATAGCTGGTGAATAGTTTCATGCTCACAATTGGGATAATACAGTAACTCATCGGCATCCACTGTCAGACACCAGCGATCAATCCCGTATTTTCTCAGCAGCAGATCAAACCACACTGAACCGAAATTCACCTGATTAAAGGATTTGGCTGATGACCAGACATAAACATCGTTCTGTTGCAGTAAATATTCTAGTGTTGCATCGGTGGATTGATTATCAACAATGAGAAACCTATCTACTCCTTTTTGTCGGTAGTAATTGAGGAAATAGGGTAGTCTGGGCAACTCGTTTCTGACAACTACGCAACAGAGGAGAGCGGTAGGGGATATCTCGATCGCTTTCTTGTCTGCTCTGGTGAGTTCATAGTATGCAAATGCCGCGTCTATTCCTGCTTCCACTACAATTAAATTGATATGACGCTTGTGAAATTCGGCATTATTGGGATCGCGTTCGATGGCTGATCGGTAGGCTGCGATCGCTGATGTGAGATCCCCTTGTTTAGTTAGTGCCGATTCTAGTAGTTGCAGTACCTCGCTATGGGTCGGGTTGACCTCTAAAACTTTCCGCCATTCCTCTATCGCCTTTTCGATTTGACCGTTGCGTTGATAGATGGTGGACTGTTGTGTCCATTCGATGAGTGCAAGGTTTTTAATGGCTTGACGATATAGGGCGATCGCTGTTTGATTGTCTCCTTTGGTAGTTAACAATTCATCCAAAGCCAGCAAGGATGACCAGTGCATGGGATTGACTGCTAACACCTTGCGATAGCCAGCGATCGCCCGCTCAATTTTGCCTTTCTGATGCCATAGTTTTGCCATTTGAAACTCGACATTAATGTTGAATTTCGGCGTTGTATTTTCGGGTGATTGAGTTTCTAAACTAGCATCAAAGGAGGTCGTGTCTTTTGATTGAATAATCGAGTCAATATGCAATTGATTTTGCACCACTACTTAGATATCGACGTTGATATTTTCGATCTGTTTAGCTGCTTTATCCCACAATTTGGCGTTTTCTTCATCATTCCAATGAGTTCTGAGATTTTCTGCCTTTTTATGGCAGATTCGTTCTAACATCTCTAGAATCGCACCCAGTGTTAGTTGATCCACCAACCCTTCTAAAACATTCATGAATTCTTTCATATCAATACCCCTTAACCTAAACTTTTAGTAAATCACATTTTATGCCCATGCCATCTGCCTATCTTTTAGTATCTCATGGTAGTCGTGATCCGCGTCCAGATGTTGCCATGCAGCAACTAGCAAAGCTGGTAAGTCTGAAATTACCAAATAGTGAAAATTTAGTAGGTACAGCTACTTTAGAGGTAAATACTCAACCTTTACATCAGCAAATTCAAGATTTTGCTCAAAAAGCCTTGGCTTTTGGTTGTAAAAGCCTGAAAATTGTACCTTTGTTTCTTGTACCGGGAGTTCATGTGATGACGGATATTCCCGCAGAAGTGGAACTCGCACAAACCGCACTGGGTGAAAATATCAAGATTGAGATTAAACCTTATGTAGGCAGCCATGGAAATTTAGCAAAGTTGCTGACTCCAACAATGGCTAAAATACAAGCAGAAGTATCAATTGTCTTAGCTCATGGTAGCCGTCGTTCTGGTTCGCAACAGCCAGTTGAAACTATGGCCAGGAATTTGGAAGCAGTAACGGCTTATTGGTCTGTATCTCCCAGTTTAGAAGCAAGAGTGAAAGAGTTGGTGGTTGCGGGTTATCGGCAAATTGCGATTTTGCCATATTTTTTATTCACTGGTGGCATTACAGATGCGATCGCAAAATCTGTAGAACAGCTAAAATTACAATTTCCTGGGGTGACGTTTAAATTAGCACCACCTCTAGGAGCAAGTGCTGAAATGGCTGATTTAATTTGGGATTTAGCAACAGAAGGGGAAAAGGTTTTTGGGTAAAGTTTATTTAATCGGTGCAGGTCCTGGAGATCCTGGACTCATGACTATCAAGGGGAAAGGTTTGCTCGAATGTGCAGATGTCGTTATCTATGATGCCTTGGTGAGTCCAGCAATTTTGGAGATGATCAATCCCCAAGCTGAGAAAATCAACGTTGGTAAGCGCATGGGTAGACATTCGCTCCCACAGGAAGAAACTACCGATCTGCTAATTGAAAAAGCCCAGGATCATGCTGTAGTGGTGCGGCTAAAGGGTGGTGATCCTTTTATTTTTGGGCGTGGTGGGGAAGAAATGGCCGAATTGGTAGAAGCTGGAATTCTTGTAGAAGTTGTGCCGGGGATCACAGCCGGAATTGCGGCGGCGGCTTATGCTGGTATTCCCTTAACCCACCGTCTGTATAGTTCATCGGTGACATTTGTAACGGGTCACGAATCGGCGGGTAAGTATAGACCGGCGGTAAATTGGCAAGCGATCGCCCAGGGTTCAGAAACTATAGTGATTTATATGGGTATCCACAATCTACCTTATATCGTGGAACAATTGAGTTTAGCCCTTTTGAGTCCAGAGACTCCCATTGGTTTGGTGAGGTGGGGAACCCGGCCAGAACAAGAAGAATTAATTGGTAAGTTAGGAACAATAGTTGAGCAAGTTGAAGAGACGGGATTTAGTGCGCCAGCGATCGCAGTCATTGGCTCTGTAGTGAAAATGCACAGTATTCTATCTGGTTGTCGTCCGTTATAGTCTCGATCTAGAAAAATTTAACTCATGTATTTAACTCATGTTCTGAAAAATTACTCTGAGTAAATCTCCTTGATCTAAGGGTTTGTTTAAGCAAGCTGATGCTCTAACTAATTTGGCTTTAGCTCTATCTATCAAACTAGCTTTTTCAGTCACCATAATTACAGGTGTATTTTTAAAAGATGCCTGTTTTCGTAATAAAGAACAAAGTTCATACCCATCTAAATTCGGCATGGTGACATCTAAAAAAATCATATCTGGTTTAACACGGAAAATTTCCATTAAGGCTTTTAAAGAGTCTGTAACTCCAATTACAGAAAATATTTGCTCATCTAAAAAACCTTTAATGGCATTTAATACCATCGGACTATCATCTACACAAAAGATGGTGTAGTTTTTCTTGTCATGAGGTTGTGAATAATTCCGCTGATATTTGTCCCCAGTTATGGGTCGATTTTGAATTGGAGGTAATTGCACCTCAATCTTGGGGCGCGTTTTTGACTGATTTTGTTGCCAAAACTGTTCTGGAGAAACTGTAATCCCCACCTGAGACTCTTGATTATACTGCCAAAACTGCTCTGGCGAAACCTTGATACCCGCTTGGCTCTTTTCAACTAATAAGCGGAGATTTAAATGACAAAACTTGGGTAAATCATCTAGAAAGCTTTCAGGGATAAATTCATAACTCCCTTCTTCTATTTTCAAAAATGAATCTAGAAACTCTAAAGATAATTGCTCAATTAGCATTGCAGCTTGGACAGGACTAATATATTGCTCATTCACTAGCCAACAAATAGCTAAATAATCTGGATTTGGTATAGCCTGATTCTCAATACCTCTTTCAAATATGCTATGCAACTGCTCGTTAATACCTCTGGGAAGAGTAGAATTTTGTTGGCTCAACCGCTGTAAGTTGCGATAAAGCGGTTCAAACATTTGCTCGGAGTAACAAGCGTAAATCAGCTTTCCTTCTTGTACATATATTGACCAAGCCCCGGAAGTGCTAAATACTTCTAAACAACCAGTCACAGATTTACTGGTGATTTTTTTCAACAGGGATAGAGGTTGTAGCTTTTGGAAAAATCTGTATCTACTGATCGGAAGCGTTTTCATTAGCACGGCTCTAAATACAAATAAAAATTTGACATTGCAATTTGTGAACCACCCGTAGGGGATTCACACCGGTCTTTTTGGAATTACTGCCAAATAAAGATAGCGGTTTATATTGGGGTGAGTATAGCAAGTCTCTCCTCTAATCACACAATACCCAACACCCCACACCCCACTCACCCCTCATCACTTCAGCAAAAAGGCTGAAATTATCCCAAAAAAAAGTATTCCAAACATCAGATCGACGTTTTGTATTTTTCGCTAATCTGGCTCATCTTGTGCATTTAAAATGCTTACTTCCTGGAAATAGAAGAGGGTTAAGCAGGAAGCCTAGAACACTGATTCATTAATCGTAAGGGATACACCCCTACAGGGAAAAAACAGCTACCTGCATAAACTAATTTTTGAAGGCTTGTAGATGATAGCTTTTTGGCAAATACCCAAAAAATAGCCATTCTTAGTTAAATGTGTAGATGCTCAAGAATTACTTACTAAATTCAGATTACTATAGATTTAACAGGGAAATAAAAAACTATTTTAAAACTATTATAAAAACTTCAAGTTAATACTAAATTAAGTAATCAGGATAACTGTTTTAGATTATTAGATATCATCTAATTTTCTTGATCAAAAAATATTTAAATGATGAAAATAAATAGTTACCTTACATAATGGTAGCTAATTATTACAAGACAACTGTACTGTAAATGACTGCCTGGATTATTTTGTATCTAGCATATTTCTATTCCTCAAGTGCTTAATTTATTCTTTACAACTTTCCTAATTCACTATCAGGATAATTATGGTTTGGTAATTATACCCAGCAGTAAATAGGCATAAGAAGCCTTATGATTTAGGATCGCTATAACTGTTTAACCTGAACAACTGTGACTGCAATTAATCTCCTAGTCCAAGAAAAAACTGAACGCTTAGATCGCTACTTGTCTGAAGAAATACCAGATTTATCTCGATCCCGTGTGCAGCAGTTAATTGAACAGGGTCATGTCCAACTCAATGATCAAGTTTGTACATCTAAGAAAATAACTCTGAAGGTAGGCGATCGCATTAGTTTGCAAATACCCGCAGTTAAACCATTGCAATTGGTAGCAGAAGATATTGCTTTAGATATTCTCTACGAGGATGAGCAATTACTGATTCTCAATAAACCCGCAGGTTTGGTAGTTCATCCTGCACCCGGACACGCAGATGGAACTTTAGTTAATGCTTTATTGGCACATTGCCCAAATTTACCGGGAATTGGCGGTGTCCAACGTCCGGGCATTGTTCACCGATTAGATAAAGATACAACTGGTGCGATCGCTATTGCTAAAACAGATATCGCCTATCAACACTTACAAGCACAACTCCAAGCCAAAACAGCACGCCGAGAATATTTAGGGGTGGTTTATGGTGCGCCAAAGACTGAAAGTGGAACAGTAGATTTACCTATTGGTCGTCATCCCCAAGACCGCAAGAAAATGGCAATAATTCCCGTGGAACAAGGGGGAAGAACGGCGATAACTCATTGGCAAATTAAAGAAAGGCTTAGTAACTACACCTTGATCCATTTCCAGCTAGAAACAGGACGAACCCATCAAATTCGTGTCCACAGTGCCAAAATTGGCCATCCCATTGTTGGCGACCCTGTTTATGGTTCTGGTCGTTCAGTCGGGGTAAATTTGCCTGGTCAAGCATTACACGCTTGGCAACTCAAGTTACAGCATCCCATTTCTGGAGATTGGGTAGAAGTAACTGCCCCTCTTCCTCAAACCTTGACAAAGCTGTTAGAAGTTCTCCGTCGTCGGTAAGCAAGGTAGGAGTTAAAAGTTCTCTAATTTTGACTTTTGACTTGATTTATCCCCCCTGGGAGGTTAATTTTATAGATTTTCTCAAATATTTAGAAATGTAGAATTTACATTCTTTAATAAAAGCTACTGAGTTTAACTATACACTCAAGACCTCGGTAAGTTAGGATTGGTAAATATTTGCGAGATTATTAAATCAATATAAAATCTAGAAAACTTACTAAGAGATCCTCTTTCTATAAAGTTTTGTAACGAAAATAAGTGACATTTCTCGGACAGACCCCTTGTATGTAAAGGATTTGGGGCTTTTCTTATTGCCCGATCTTATTTATTCATAAATTGTAACAAATAAAGTATCTATGGCATTGTATAAACATAATCTGGAGGGGTTAAACAACTGAGCAAAGTTAAACGAAGCAACCAATCCAATCATGTTTGTTTGTTTCTCATAAAATTACCTCTGATTCTCATATTTCTACCTTCAGTATGATTGACAAGAAAGTGAGAAAAGAAGTAAGGAGATCGTTAGCTTGCAATTTGTGATCACCTATTCCTGATTGATAAAACATTCACAGTTTTCATCAAAACATCTCTCAACTAAGTAATTAGGAGATTAGAGTCCATGACATTAGATGTATTTTCCAAGAAGGTTGCTCAAGCTGACGCTAAAGGTGAATTCCTCAGCACCGCTGACTTAGATGCTTTAAGCGCAGTTGTTAGAGACGGCAGCAAGCGTTTAGATACTGTTAACCGCATCACCAGCAACGCTTCCGCTATCGTTACCAACGCTGCTCGTGCTTTGTTTGAAGAAGAACCTAACTTAATCGCTCCTGGTGGTAACGCTTACACCAACCGTCGTAATGCTGCTTGTTTGCGCGACATGGAAATCATCTTACGCTATGTTACCTACGCTACAATCGCTGGTGATGCTAGTGTTCTTGATGATCGTTGCTTAAACGGCTTGCGTGAAACTTACCAAGCTTTGGGTACTCCTGGTGCTTCCGTAGCTAAGGGTGTTCTCAAAATGAAAGAAGCTGCTATCAGCATCGTTAACGATCCCAACGGTATCACCGCAGGTGATTGCAGTTCTTTAGTTTCTGAATTGGCTAGTTACTTTGATAAAGCTGCTGCTGCTGTTGCTTAATCAAGTACAAGTAGTCAAGAGCTAAAAATTTAGCTCATCCAACAAGCATAAGAAACAAATCAAGGAGAAATTTAGATCATGAAAACACCAATTACCGAAGCTATCGCATCTGCTGATACCCAAGGACGTTTCCTCAGCAACACCGAATTACAAGCAGTTAACGGTCGTTTAGTACGTGCTGCTGCCAGCATGGAAGCTGCTAAAGGTTTGACAGCTAACGCTCAAAAACTGATTGATGGTGCTACCAACGCTGTATACCAAAAATTCCCTTACACCACCAATACACCTGGTAATCAGTATGCTGCTGATAGTCGTGGTAAAGCTAAGTGCGCTCGTGACGTTGGTCACTACCTACGCATCATCACTTATAGCTTGGTTGCTGGTGGTACAGGTCCTTTGGATGAGTTCCTAATTGCTGGCTTGGCTGAAGTCAATACTGCATTTGATTTGTCTCCTAGCTGGTATGTAGAAGCTTTGAAATCCATCAAAGCTAATCATGGTTTAAGTGGTCAAGCTGCTAACGAAGCTAATACCTACATCGACTACGCAATTAATGCTCTTAGCTAGATAGCTTCATGCCCGGATAGGGGTACAAGTGCTGGATGGAATTATCCCTAAAGGGATTAAATCAGTTATTCGTGGGAAATAAACACTCACTCGACTGGACTGACTCACCTAGCAGTTGGATCTCGCTCCGGGCATAGTTTTAGGTATAGCAGGAGTCAGGAGTCAGGAGTCAGTAAGAAGGCAACAGGCAAGAGGCAAGAGTGATTAACTTTGACTGTTGACTGAATTTCTCAGCACTTGATGTTCCAACTACCTTATCTGTGGCTATAGCTAACAAACAACCAGCTTGATTTAATAAGCAATCGGTAAAAACAGCCGTATTGCTAATCAAAGGGGAAAAAATAATGGCAATTACAACAGCAGCATCTAGGCTAGGGACAGAGCCTTTTAGCGAAACACGTCGAGTTGAACTGCGCCCCAACGCCAGCCGAGAAGAAGTCGAATTGGTGATCAAAGCCGTTTACCGGCAAGTTTTAGGAAACGACTATATATTGGCATCAGATCGCCTGATTGGTGTAGAGTCACTTCTGCGCGATGGCAATTTGACAGTGCGTGAATTTGTCCGCAGTGTAGCTAAATCAGAACTCTACAAAGTAAAATTTTTCTATAACAGTTTCCAAACTCGGTTGATTGAACTCAACTATAAACATTTGTTGGGTCGCGCTCCTTATGATGAGTCTGAGGTGACTTACCACTTAGACTTATACATTAACAAAGGCTACGATGCTGAAATTGATGCCTACATTGATTCTGTAGAGTATCAAAACAGCTTTGGGGATAATGTTGTTCCCTATTATCGTGGGTTTGATTTTCAAGCCGGACAAAGTGCTGCCGGGTTTACCCGGATGTTTCGTTTGTACCGTGGTTACGCCAACAGTGATACTGCTCAAGTTGAAGGTTCTAGATCTCGGTTAGCTAGGGAATTGGCTAGTAACAAGTCTTCCTCAGTTGTCGGACCATCTGGTAGTAACAATAATTGGGCATTCCGTGCATCTGCTGATAACGCTCCTAAGCAAAACTTAGGTAATGCTGTAGGGCAATCGGATCGCGCTTACCGAATTGAAGTTGCAGGCATTCGCAATCCAGGATACCCCAGCGTGCGCCGAAGCAGCACGACATTCATTGTACCTTATGAACGTCTGTTAGACAAAATGCAGCAGATTCATCGAGTAGGCGGCAAAATTGTCAGCGTTACATCTACGTAAGGTAGAGAGTGCTGTTTTTCGGCATAATTCATCAAGAGGAGATTTAGAAGTAATGTTCGGTCAAACCACACTTGGCGCTAGTAGCGTTTCTTCATCTGCAAGCCGTGTATTTCGTTATGAAGTAGTTGGCTTGCGTCAAAATCAAGAAACCGACAAGAATAAATTCAGCATTCGTCGTAGCGGTAGCGTATTTATTACCGTCCCCTACAATCGTATGACTGAAGAAATGCAGAGGATTAGCCGTCTAGGTGGCAGAATCGTCAAAATTGAACCATTGACTGTAGCAGAATCAAACTAAAGTCCTGGCAATGATAGTAGAACCCAGTGCAGAAGACCATTCTGCCGAGAACGGGGTGCAACTGACACCAGAGCAAGCTATTGCTAATCTGCAATCATCAGATTTAAGTCTCCGCTATTATGCCGCTTGGTGGTTGGGTAAGTTCCGAGTCAGTCAGACAGAAGCTGTAGATGGTTTGATCGCCGCCTTAGAGGATGAAGCGGACATAACAGAACTGGGAGGTTATCCCTTACGACGGAATGCGGCCAGGGCGCTCGGTAAATTGGGCAATGCCAAAGCTGTACCAGGCTTGATTCAATGTTTGGAATGTTCTGATTATTATGTCCGTGAAGCCGCAGCCCAATCTTTAGCGATGCTTGGCGCTCAAACAGCATTACCAGCACTAATTAAACTATTAGATGGGGGAGTTGCCCAGGCCGTGCAGGCATCAAACCTGCCCCATCTTACACAGCCCTATACAGCTGTATTAGAGGCCTTAGGAGCTATTGGTGCAACTGAGGCTATTTCCCTAATTCAACCTTTCCTTGGGCATTCAGTTCCACGGGTACAATGCTCTGCTGCTAGAGCTATGTACCAACTCACACAAGATTCGACTTATGGTGAGCTATTGGTGAAGATGTTGCAAGAAAGTGATCTCAAATTGCGGCGGTCAATTTTGGGGGATTTGGGAGCAATTGGGTATATGGCAGCGGCTGATGCGATCGCCCAAGCTCAAACAGAAAATAGCTTCAAACTTATTGCTCTGAAAGGATTGCTAGAGAATCAACTTGCTGATGAGCTAGATTCTCTCTCTATTTCTCATCAAGCAGTCCAGGTCATGAACTTGATGGATTCACTTTTATAGTCAGTTGATAATTGGTGATTGGTAATTGGTAATTGGTAATTGGTGGCTAGTCTGTCACCTATCAGCCGTCAACTATCACCTTTTTCCCAACTACTGACAGATGACAAATGGATGAACTAATTAATGCTGTTGCTCTGGCAGAAACACCAGAGCAAATGGTAACATCAGTGCAGAATCTGGCAGAAGCCAAAGATCCAGCCGCTATTCCCACCTTAATCGCTGTTTTTGGTTATAACAACCCAGCAGCGGCTGTAGTGGCAGTAGCCGCACTCACAGAATTGGGAGAAATAGCAGTACCTCAATTGCTAGAACAACTTGATGATTATAACTATGGCGCACGGGCTTATTCGATTCGCACTTTAGCAGCGATCGCCGATCCCCGTGCTTTAGATGTATTAATCACTACTGCTGCTACAGACTTTGCTCCTAGTGTTCGCCGTGCTGCGGCTAAAGGACTGGGAAACTTAAATTGGTCTAAATTAGGTTTTCCTGAAAGTCAAACAGCCATCAACCGCGCCTTAGATACACTGCTGTTGATATGCCAAGATACTGACTGGTCAATTCGTTATGCAGCCATTGTTGGTTTACAGGCTTTGGCAAAAATAGCGGAGGTTCGAGAAACCATCTTGACTCTCTTTCAAGAAATGCTGGCTAATGATGCCCAAAAGGCAGTCAGAGCAAGGATTATATTGGCTTCTACCAATTTGGGATTAAAGTAAAGGCAACATTGGGATTAAATCTCGATGGAGTCTATAAGGGCGCTTTGACTACGCCTTTAAGAGTCCGTTTTTGGGCTGCTTCAGAATCCCCGTGTCTTTAGACCGGGGAGTGTCAACCTCACTATCCCAACTGGATATCACAATCAATAGACCGCTTTATATACCATAAAACAAGGTAAAAGTAAAGATGTCAATACCACTGTTAGAATATTCTCCTTCTTCGCAAAATCAGCGTGTCGAAGGTTACGAAGTTCCCAACGAAGACACCCCAACCCTTTATAAACTGACCTCTGCTACCTCAGCTACAGATATTGATGCCATCATCTGGGCAGCATATCGGCAGATTTTCAGCGAACATCTGATTTTAACCAGCTATCGTCAAAACTTTTTAGAATCACAACTGCGGAACCGGGCAATTACTGTCCGTGATTTTATCCGTGGTTTAGGTAAATCAGAAGTTTTCCGTAGCCAAGTAGTAGATGTTAATTCCAATTACCGCTTAGTTGATATCATCCTCCAACGGTGTTTAGGAAGGGCAGCTTACAACAAAGACGAAGAAATTGCTTGGTCAATTGTCATTGCTACTAAAGGCGTACATGGCTTTATTGATGCCTTATTAGACTCTGACGAGTACCTAGAAAACTTTGGTGATGACATCGTACCTTACCAACGTCGCCGCTTTGGAAAACGTCCATTTAACTTAGTTAATCCCCGCTATAATTCCTACTGGCGCGATATCCAATCCGTGCGTTACATGGCTGGTCGCTCCTTCTACAGCATCCGCACTTCAGGAACTCTCACTACCGAAGATATCCGTCGGGCTATTCCGGCAAACTTCTTTACCATGGCAGGGAAAATTATCACCGAAGAACGCAACTACCAGCGGACAATTGCTTCTGTTACTTCTCAAGTAACAACTCTGGAGATTCCCGACACTTCCCGCGAAGTATCCGTAGAGGAAGTAACTATCAAACCCGTAGCAGTTTCCCTACCTTATAGTTACATACCGGGAATCGCCAAAAATTAGTCATTTGGAATAGGTGACAGGTGACAGGTGACAGGTGACAGTAAGAAGGCAAGAGTTTATTTTTACCAATTACCAATTACCAATTACCAATTACCCATTACCAATTACAACTTACAACTTACAAACATCCTGAAATATGGCAATACCTTTACTAGAGTACAAACCAAGTTCCCAAAATCAAAGGGTTTCTGGTTACGAAGTACCCAACGAAGACACCCCTAGAATTTACCGCATCGAAGACTATGGCTTTAGCGGTGAAATTGAAGAGTTAATTTGGGCGGCTTATCGTCAACTTTTTAGCGAACACGTGATCTTGAAATTCTACCGTCAAGGTAATCTAGAATCTCAAGTAAAAAACAAAGCCATCACTGTCCGCGACTTCATCCGGGGTTTAGCTAAATCTGAAGCTTTCCAAAGTTTGGTAATTAAAACTAATTCCAATTATCGCTTGGTAGAAATTGGACTCAAGCGGTTGTTAGGTCGTGCGCCTTACAACAAAGATGAAGAAATCGCTTGGTCAATCAAAATTGCTACCGCTGGCTGGGATGGCTTTGTTGATGCTTTGGTAGATTCCGAAGAATATCAAAGTAGCTTTGGTGAAAATATAGTTCCCTACCAACGCCGTCGTTACAAAGACAGACCCTTTAACTTGGTAACACCTCGTTATGCTGGCTACTGGCGCGACAAGCTAGAAGATGCACGCTACAAGCCCGGCAGTATCAGTGACTTCATGAAAATGGCTGCTTCTGTTAGTATCAGGACTGTTACTTACACACCAGTTAACACAGCTAACATTAGCATTCCCGATACTACTAGGGAAACTATAACCCCAGGTGTTCCTGTTTCTATCAGTCCTAGCGCCGGTTTTCCGGTACGCTAAATCTCTTAATTAGGTGTGTTACCTAATGCGGGAAAATAGTTAAAGTGCGAATTGGGAATTTGATTCATCAAACCTAATTCTGTTTTTAAACGAATTTATTCACAAGAGGAAAGACGCAGCATGGCACTGCCATTACTTCAATACAAACCAACCACTCAAAATAACCGTGTTAGCACCTTTGGAGTTGCTGACAAAAATGAAGATACACCTTATATCTATCGTACAGAAGATGTTAGTTCTTACACTGACATCCAAAGCATTATATGGGCATCTTATCGCCAAGTTTTCAGCGAACATGAAATTCTCAAGTTTAACCGTCAAGGTACTTTAGAATCTCAACTGAAAAATGGTTCTTTGTCTGTTAAAGACTTCATCCGTGGTTTAGCTAAGTCTGAGGCTTTCTATCGTTTAGTTGTTTCTGTTAACAACAACTACCGTTTGGTAGATATCACCCTCAAGCGCCTTTTGGGTCGTGCTGCTTACAACAAAGAAGAAGAAATCGCTTGGTCTATTGTTATTTGTAACAAAGGTTTTAGCGGTTTTGTTGATGCTTTGTTAGACGGCGAAGAATACAATCAAAGCTTTGGTGACAACACTGTACCCTACCAACGCAACCGCTTAGAAGGTCGTCCTCATAACTTGGTGACACCTCGTTATGGTGCAGACTTCCAAGAAACCGCAGGTACAGTCAGAACCGACTGGCGCTTTACTTTGGAAAACTTCTATACTGCTAAGGCTAAAACAAAGCGTTTAAAAGAAGGTGATCCTGGCAAGTATGCGGATATGGCTGAATCCCTATCTGGTAAGGGTAATTATGCCCAAAAGCTATCTGCATTAGATATTGATTACTTGAATGCAGTTCCTTATCGTAGTAGACGCTAAGATTGGTAATTCTTTGATTACTTAAATTTCCTACTGGGTCTGGTTTTTACTTTGATATGATAACGGGTTGGCGGTTTCTCTGTTAGCTAGTTATGATGTTAAGTGAAAACCAGACCCTTAGTGTAAGAAGGGAGGGAACAGGGAATAGGGAACAGTAAGAAAATGTTAAATTTTTACTTTTATAAGTATGAACCAAAGATTAACTCAAGAACAGTTAAATCAAATAATTGCGGAAGTTCAAGGTTTACAATTGCGTCAAGAATCGGAATTTGATAAACCACAGATTCAGCAAATTTTACAAGAATTAAATTTACCGCCAGAGTTATTAGATGAAGCTTTGATTCAATTACGTCGTCGTCAGGCTTTGGAAGTTCAACAACGTCGTAATAAATTGATTGCTTTTGGTGTGGGTGGGGCTATTATTATAGCTATTGTTGGAACTATACTTTTTAATCAACAACAAAGTTCTTTACTAGCTAATGTTTCTGCACAACAAGATAAAATTACTCTAGCTGATAATCGTCATCTGCAAACTATTTCTCGTCAATCTAATTCTGAACTTTTTTATCGTGTGACTTTAAAAGATGCACCGATAGGTAAAAAGTTATCTCTTGCTTGTAATTGGATTGACCCCAGTGGCCAAATTGTTAAGCAAAATAAGTATCAAACTCGTGAGGTGACAACTTCTATTTGGGATACTTTTTGCCGTTATCCTATTAATCCTACTGCACCTGTGGGTAATTGGAAGGTGGAAATGTTGCTGGAAGGTCGCAAAATTAGTGAGGAAACTTTTATAGTTCAGTAGTTATGTTTCCCTATGATTTTATCGGTTATTGGGGTGAGAAGAAGGAAGATTTTTTCACGCAGAGACGCAGAGGCGCAGAGAGAGGAGGTGAGGGGGAGAAGTTTGTTTGGAATGTTGTTTATTTGGGGTGTGAGTCTTTACCTGAAATAGCGGAAAATACGATTGTGACTATTTCTGCGTCAGGGTTTTCTGAACCTGATGTGTGGGTAAGGTTGGAAGATGATAAGTTGATTTTGGGTAGGGAAGCTTTTGGGAGAGTTCCTTTATTTTGGACTCAACAAAATCATGTAATTTGGTTTGCTTCTCGGTTACAATTACTTTTAGAAATGATTGAAAAACCGGAAGTTAGTATTTCTGGTTTATATGGTTATTCTTGTTTTTCTTATGTTCCTAATCCTTTAAATCCTGTTAATGAGGTGTTTTCTGTAGCTGCAGGAACTGAGGTTATTTTTAATTTGGATAATATTGGTTTTCCTGAAGTTAGAAAATTTTATCAATGGACTGAATCTCAGGAACAAATTAAAGATGAAAATATTGCAGTTTCTCAATTACAATCTTTACTAAAGAATGCGGTAGAAAAGCAAGTTGCTGATTTAAAAGATGAACCTGTGGGAGTTTTCCTTTCTGGGGGTTTAGATTCTTCCATTGTCGCTGCTTTGTTGGTACAGTCTGGGGTGAAGGTTCGCGCTTATTCTTTAGATTTTGGTCAGTTTGGTATTTCTGAATATCCTTATGCGGAACAAGTCGCGCAGTTTCTGAATATTCCTTTGGTCAAAGTTGATGCTAGTCCTAAGAATATTAAAAATGCAATTATTCCTACTGTTAAGGCTTTAGATTTACCTTTTGGTGATGGTGTAACTGTTCCTTTATATCTTTTAAATCAAGTTGCTTCTCAAGAAACAAAAGTTATTTTTAATGGTGAAGGTGGTGATCAATTATTTGCAGGTTGGACTAATAAACCTTTAATTGCTGCTGGTATTTATCAAAGTGAACATCCGAATAAAAAGGAAGATTTTATCTCACAATATCTGCGAACTTTTCACCGTCTTTGGGGTTATGAAAAACAGGTTTATCAGCCGGAAATTTATGCTCAAATTCGGGGTTTAAATGCCCAGGAATGGCTGTTGGATGCGTTAGATACTCGTTTTTGTCCTTCGTTGTTACATCGTCTGCGTCGTGCTAGTTTGATGTTAAAGGGAGCGCAAAATATTCATCCCCGTGCGACTGCTTTAAGTTTTGTGCATGGGTTAAATGTGCGATCGCCTTTTTGTGATTTAAACTTAGCAGAATGGACTTTTCAGCTATCTGGTGAACTCTGTTTACAGGGTGCTTGTGAAAAATATATACTGAAACGTGCTGTAGAAAATTGGCTACCATCAGAAATAGTTTGGAGACAAAAGCGAGGTATGGGTGTTCCCTTAACCTCTTGGTGTGTAAATGATTTTTGGCATGATATCGGTAATTGGTTAAATCCAGGTATACTAAAGGCAGAAAATATTTTTTACCCTGATATAGCATCACAAATTGTTACAGGTCAATTAGGAGGAAATATTCAAGGACGACGGATAGGTGAGATTCTTTGGTTACTTATTATGTGGGAACTGTGGTATTCTCACGTTTTTGGTGTCAAACTAGGTTCAAAGTCTTGGAATCATCCATTTTTATTACCTAATTGGTTATGGAAACATTACAAGAAACTCCAAAATTATTAACTCCATTTTCTCAGGAACTCGCTCAAGAATTATTACAAATTTACGGTTCTCCTTTATATGTTTATGATGGCGAAATTTTAAATCAAACTATTTCCCATATTACTAACTCTTTCCATTATCCTCTAACTCGGTTTTATTTTGCAAGTGTAACTAATGGTAATATTGCGTTATTGAAGATATTTAAAAATGCTGGTTGGGGACTTCATGCTAATACTCCAGGGGATATTTATTTGGGTTTAAATGCAGATTTTGAACCTGCGGAAATTGTGCATAGCGGTAGTAATTTAAGTCGGGAGGAGATGGAACTGGTTTTAAATTGGGGTGTGAAGACGCTGAATTTGGATAGTATTTCTCAGTTACGTTTATTGTGTGAAGTTTTATCATCTCATCCACAGGAAAAATTAAAGATTGGTTTAAGGTTGAATGTTTCTGAAGATAGTCGTATTGGTGTTAGTATAGCAGATTTTGATGAGGCGATCGCTATTGCTAAGGATGCAGATTTAAAGATTTCGGGTTTGCATTTTTATCGGGGTACGGGAACTAATGCGACTTCTGCTTTTACTGATGCTATTGATTGGGTTTTAGACATAGGACAAAATTTACCAGATTGGCAATATTTAGATTTTGGTGGTGGTTTTGGTTATCCATATCATCATCAAGGTGCTGCTTTTGATTGGGAATTGTTTGGAAATGAATTAAGTAATAGAATTAGCAATTTAGGGAAAAATATTAATTTGATTATTGAACCAGGACGCGCTGCTGTTGCTGGTTGTGGGACTTTGTTAGCTAAGGTTGTATCTGTAAAATGGCAAGGTGAAAAACAAGTTATTGGTGTAGATTCCACTGTTGCTAATATTTCTGTTCCTGCTGTACATGGAGGTTATCGAGAAATCGTAAGTTGGAAAAATTCAATTTCGGAAAATTACCTCAGTGATGTTTGTGGAAATACCACTTATTCACGGGATTATTTAGGTAAAAATTGCCAATTTCCAGCTTTAGAAATTGGTGATATTATCGCTATTTTAGATGTTGGTGCTTATGGTTATGCTATGTCTTCTCACTTTTTACATCGTCCTAAACCGGCAGAGGTTTTCTTGGAAAATGGTACACATCATTTAATTAGAAAACGAGAAGATTACAGCATTTTACTTAATAATCAAATAGTCTAAAAGCATAGATCCCCGACTTCTAAGATTAGTTATTCATTTAATGACAAGATTTAAACAAGAAGTCGGGGATCTTCAACACATTACCAATGACCAATTACCAATTACCAAAAAACTTATGAAATGTATCAACTGCGGAACTGATAACACCTTAAAAGACAGAACAGCAAATCAAGGAAGATGTAAACAATGTAATCATCCTTTTGCTTTTGAACCCACAACAATGGGAAAATTCCAGAAGATTACTGATTCTATGTTTGCTAAAATCATATCTGACCTTTCTGCTAATAACACTTTATTTTTCACTCCCAAACAACTACTTTATTTTTTAGATAATCGGTTAAAAAAGAAAGTTTCATCATCAATTTCTGTTTTCATTGGACTTTATATTTTCTTCAATATCTGGGTTACAGGATTTTTTGGAGGATTTTCAATACCAATATTATTAGTATTAAATGCTGTCCTTCCAATCAAATTACCAGAATATACGAGTTTTATTGTTGTTAATTTAATATTTCAATTAGTCACAATCTTCTATTTATTTAGAGAAACTAATTCTCCAACAATAAATCACAAAACTCGTCAAGCACTTGCGAGATTTTTACAACTTATCGGACTCTTTGTTATTATCGCTGGAATTATTATCAGTGTATCTATAGTTAATTCATTCACTCTGTTTGCTATTGCTGTTATCATAGGAATGATGTCAATATATTTAGGAACTAAACAAGTAGGGAAAGTTGGATTAGTTCAAGAATTTTTATTCTCTCAATCAGAGTTTCAACAATGGTTAACTCGATGGGAACAAATCAACGGTTCACTACAAAAAATTCTCCCCTCACCACGACAAGAACAAATTGCACCTGCATCTATTAACCCTGATGTGACAGCTTACAGTTTTGATAGGTTAGTTGTTTGTGATAGTCCTAACATTGCACAATTATTAATTTCTAACAACTTCCATTTTGAAAATAATTGTGCAGTTCTCAGTATTAATGGTTATCCTCAAAGCATTTTTGAGACAACAATGGAAATGCTGAGACGTAACCCCAATTTACAAGTTTTTGCTATTCATGATTGTAGTCCTAAAGGTGTGAGTTTAGTACATCGTCTCCGCACCAGTGAAAATTGGTTTATTAATAGTGATGTGACAATTATTGATGTGGGTTTATTACCTCGTCAAATTCTTGCTAATAAGCGAGGAATGTTTATACAAAATGCAGCTTCTTTAACTAAAAAATCGACAGAGTTACCTTTAGAAGTTCGTCAAACTCTATCTAATGAAGAATTAGCTTGGTTAGATGCTGGTAATTTTGTGGAGTTGGAATCTTTCACACCGCAAATGTTGATTAAAGTTCTCAGAAGTGGTATTTCTGGAAGTTTGAATTTAGAAAGTGATGATAGTAGTATGATTTTAATAGGTGATTCAGGAAATGATATTTATATGGTGGAAAGTTTTGGTTAACGGAAAATATTGACTAAGAATTTGCTTGTTGTTTTTTAATTGCGCGAGCAATTAATGGAGCTTTCTTTTCTAATCCTGTTAAAGTAATCTCACCATTAAGATACATCTGATACCATGCTTGACGCTGACGAAGCACTCGTTCATCGTCCTGTAAATGCAATCTTTGTAAAGTAAATTCAGCTTTTTCCAGTTTCTCTAGTGGTACTTTATCACTAACAACTAACTGGAGTGAAGGTAACAAAATTTCAAACCAGTCATCCTCAACTTCAAACGGATCAAGAACTTGGTTATCAAGAGTACCTTTACTACTATTAATCCAACCAGAAGCAAAACGGTAATTACTCCATTCATAAGCTAAATGACGATGATTTTCACAAGAGAGGAAATGTTCTACAGTTCCCACAGGTTCATACATGACACTATAACCACAAAGATTACCAAAACCATCAGCTAAATTACTTTTGAATTTTGACCAATAATCTATAGGTCTTTTTTTGGTATCTGTATTTTTTGCTAACCAATTATTACCTGGTTGTCGTGCTTTGATATCAAAATCTGCTGGTTCTGCTGGAGGATTAAACTTTAACATATTGACTATGAAGTTGATAACCTTGAATTTCTTTTTTCTGCTGTGACTATCCAGCGTGGCCAAAATGGGTCATGTCCTGGTAAAAGTCTTTGGAGTTCTTGATGTATTTGTGATTGTGTTCTTAAATGTTCAGGAAAAGTATAAGAGTCATCATCACGCATCCACGCTTCTGCTGCTTCAATAGCTGTTTCTGATTCTTGAGAACGCGCTTGTTTTAGTCCAAATATTTCTGAGGTTAACCATCCTACAGTATCTCCTTGTTTAGTCCAAAAAACTTCATTTAGTTCAACATCGTTTCCTTGCAGTTCAAATAGAAATAATTTATCTTGTTCTTCATCAAAAATAGGTTCTAATGAAGCCAAAACAAGGGGAGAATGAGTAGTAACTAAAGCTTGTATCGTGATATTCGGTTTTAACTGATTTACCACAGATAAAATAGATGGTAAAATGACTCTTTGCCAGCGAGGATGCAAATGAGACTCAATTTCATCAATTAATAAAACTATTTGATTCATTGGTTCTTGCTGCGTTAGTTCAGCAGCTTTTAGGTGTTCATACCAAGTCCATACTAATAAATAAGCAAGTCCCAAAATTCTCTTCATTCCTGCTGATGCTTGGGTAATGGGAATATTACCGTAAGGAAGATTAATAGTAGGAATATCTCTCACATCGTCTATAGATACTCGCGTTGGTTCTCCTATTTCTATCCATTCATCTGGATGTGGAGCAAGTTTTTTGATCACATTAGATAAAATTTGAAATGGTGATTTTTGTGGTTGATTTTGCCATGTCACCCAATCTTGAATTAGACCGTTACAAATAACTTTTCTTTTTAATTTTAAGCCATTCCAAAGAGTATCTGTAGTAAAATTATAAGCACTCTCACGACTACGAAGAGGGTCAAAAACTGAGAAAGTACCATCAACTCTAACAAAAATAACTACCTCGTTAAACTCAGTAGGTGATGGAACATTTGTCCATTGTTGTTCAGAAAAATTAAATCTACTTTCATAGTCTTGTACACCATCTTTAGCACTAATTTGGGATATAATTTCTGGAGGTTTTTCTGTATTTCTTTGTGGATATGCAGGTTGTTCTACCCAATTTCCGGTAATTACCCACCAAGCAACATCTAGTAAAAAACTTTTACCTAGTCCATTATCACCGGTAAAGATATTAAGTCTATCAGCAAATTCAACATCAAATTGAGAAGATGGTCCTACAGACCTTAAATGAAGTTCTTTTAGCATTTGACTACTTCTTTAATACGGATTTATTTACCTGCAACCAAATTTCTAAACTTACCAATAACCATAGTTTAACACCATATCTTCCCCAAATATCACCTTTAAATTCTAACCAGTTCCGCAATATATCCTGATTAATATAAGCTGAAATCTCACTATTTCTATTTAACAACAATTTCCGCGCTTCTTTTTGCCAATATTTCCTAAATCCTAATTGTACAGGAACCATCATTCCACTTTTAGGACGATGAATAATGGTATCTGGTAAAATATCACTCACTGCTTTTTTTAAAACTGCTTTTTCTTCCACTCCTGAAAGTTTATATTCTGGAGGAATTTGCATACTAAAATCAACTACTCGCTGATCAAATAAGGGTGATAAACCCTGTAAACCTGCTGCTTGGGTTAAGTTATTGACCTTTGTTAAAATCTGATCTGCACCTTTATATTTAATATTCAATGTCATTAATCTATTTAAATAATTAACGTCTGCATTTAAATCATCGTAAAATACAGAAGTTTCGTTTTTCAAACTTTGGTAAATTTCTGGTTTTAAAAGTTGTGGTAAATCTAATGCACACTTTTGAAAAGAAATTAAATAAGCTTGCAGAGAATCTTGATTATTGATAGAACCATATAAACTATTAATCAACATCGGTTGATTTTTGGGACCACCAAAACAAGGATCTCCACCTTCTCCATTTAAGGTAATTTCTACATTTTCTCGTGCTATTTTCCCTACTAATAAATTTGGTACTGTTAAAGGATCACCGATAGGATCATCTAAATATAACATCGTTTCTGGGAGACGTTCCCACATATCCCGAAATGTGATTTCTAAAATGTGGTGTTGAGTTTGACAATGTTGTGCAACCAAACTAGAAAACTCTAATTCATTGGGTGTTTCTGTACCAAAATGAATAGAATAAGTATGAACTGGTGCAGTATGCAATTTTGCTGCTAATGCTGTAATACTGCTAGAGTCTAAACCACCAGAAAGGAATACTCCCACAGGTTGATTTTTGGGTAAATATTCTTTGACAACTTGCTCAAGTAAACAGCGTAATTTTTGACTATACCATTCTAAAGGTTGATTTTTATCTGTAACTTGTTCTTTTAGTTGCCAATAATGATAAACTTTGTTTGATGGCATTTCTAGAAATGTGCCGGGACGCATTTCTCGGATATCTTGCCAAAGTGTTCTTTCCCCAGGAACAAATGCACAACAAAGATAATCTCGTAATGCTATTACATCTAAATCATGTGAGCGATAAGGTGCAAGGGTGGTTAATTTTGGAGCAATCCAGCGAGTTAAACCAGTGGTAGTGTAATATAAAGTCCGGCTACCTATAGCATCTCTGACTAAATATAATATTTGCTGTTCTCTATCCCAAACTACTAACCCAAACATTCCCACTAATAAGTTTAAAGATTCAGAGTTATATTTTTCCCAAAGTTGTGCAATTATTTGTTGATTACTAATATTATCATTAATATCAATTGCCAATTTTTGTAAGAGTTCTAAACGATTACTTAACCATATATCACCAACTACCACAAATCTTTTTGAAGGACTAAAGGCAAAATTTTCTGGTGCAGAAATAACTGCAAATTGCTCATCTTTCCAAATTAAATCTTCTGTTAAATTAGCTATTTTCCCACAAGCTACACACCAACTGGGAATCACTTTAACAGTTGAAATAGTAGATTGAGGATTTTTGAAAAGATTAAATAACATGGAAAAATAAAATATATTGAGATAAATTTGCAGTATTTTTCATGTATTGAGAACACAGTCCAATTACCAATCAGCAATTACCAGAAATGACAGATATGATAAGTGTTAAAACGGATATGATTAACACAATTTTAGTACCCCAAGGAGCAGAATACCAAGCCGTCTGTCGCGGTTTAAGTCGTGTTACTGGTTTTCAGTTACAGGTGATAGCTGTTCCTCTGGGTATGAAACCACTGTACCAATTCTTAGAAAAAAATTGCCAACATTTAAATCAACCAAATCAACGAGTGTTACTAATGGGTTTATGTGGCAGTTTAAATCAGCATTATAACGTTGGTGATATTGTCATCTATGAAGATTGTGTTTATCAAGGAAATTTACTTGAGTGCGATCGCAACCTGACAGAAAGTATACATCAACAGCTTGGGGATAAGGTATCTTTTGTCAAGGGATTAACGAGCGATCGCGTAATTTCTCTAGCCGCAGAAAAACGTAATTTACATCAACAATTTAGTGCTGATGTTGTCGATATGGAAGGATTCGCTACCCTAGAATTTTTCCAGCAACAAGGGGTATCAGTCGTCATGTTACGAGTCGTCAGTGATGATTCTCTCCATGATATACCTGACCTGACATCAGTCATCACTGCCGATGGTTCACTCCAACCTTTACCCCTAGTCTGGAAATTAATCAGTCAACCCCTCGCTGCTACTCGCTTGATTCGCGGTTCTTTACAGGGACTCAAAGTTTTAGAAAGGGTAGCTTATTGCTTAAAAACTACGAGCTATAGGACTCATATTTGAATTTTGAAAAAATCTAAGTATTTGTAGGGTGCGTCAGATATAACAAATCTGTTTATTGATAGAATTTATGCAGTCTGACGCACCCTACCTATCGTTTCATAAATCAAATATTATCCCTATAGATCCCCAACTTCTCAAGGAAGTTAGGGATTCTGATGATCACATCACTGAAAACTTAAATAGCTGCTTCTTTCCGTTGAGAATCAAAGAACATCTCGAAAGAACTATCAGGTACGATTTGACGCAAGTGCTGAATATAACCATCTGCATCTGAACGCTTACGGAATCTAGCAACAATCACACGCTGCTGATCTGCAACCACACGAGCTATAGCCCAACCATTCAGGCGATTTTTATAAGAAATTGCCTGATTTTCTGATTTGGTATCTTTGTAATCTGTGTTTTGTGGCATGATTATATTAACCGTATGAATTTGATTGGCGTTGGTGCTTCTCTTAGGGGGGATAGCACTAACGCCTTTTATTGATGATGCCACCTTGTTATTACATAATTCTTGGATTGTCAATACTTAGTGCAACAACTTTGTTTTTACTAGGCAATAAAACTTAGACTAATAGATTTTATAGAATAGTCACGATACACAAACCAAGTTCACCAAAACAGTGCTGAATGCTTTGTAAATAAAACAACAATTCCCGTTGTAAAATAGTTACATTGTACTTAAATAATAACTAGTCAACACATATAGCAATCCTCAATAATATGTGAGAAAATATGTTGCGTATTATCCCTTAACTCTCCCCAGAATACTATATGAAATTAATTACATCAATTTTAACAAACCTAGCCACAGAAATGGGTGCTACTATTTTAATAGAACCTGAATATGAATCAATTGGTCACATTACTTTTAAAACCGGAAAAATAACAGTTTTTGATAATAATAAACTCGATATTAATGGTTTTGGATCTGCATATTTAGCTAAGGATAAAGGCTTTGCTAATTATTTTTTGCAGCAACTGGGTTATAAAGCTACGGAAGGTAAAACATTTTTTAGTGAAAAAATTTGTGCAAAAATAGCCAACCCTAGAAATATCCATGATGGTTGGAATTATGCCCAGGAATTAGGATTACCTGTGATTGTGAAACCATTAAATCTAAGTTTAGGCATCTTGGTTACTAAAGTATTTGATAAATCTGCATACTATCAAGTAGCAGAAAAAATTCTTAATATTCATTCTGGATTAATAGTAGAAAGATTTTATAGCGGTAATGATTTTAGAATTTTAGCTTTAGATCATGAAATAATTGCTGCTTATCAAAGAATTCCATTATCTGTAACTGGTAATGGTAATTCTACGATTTTACAACTACTCCAAATCAAACGAGAACAATTAATAAAAACGCGGGGAAAAATATTAATTGACTTAGACGATTTTCGCATCACCCAAAAATTACACCAACAAAATCTGACTTGGGAAAGTGTAGTTGCTCAAGACACTTTAGTTTATCTTTTAGATAATGCGAATCTTTCTGCTGGAGGAGATTCAGTAGATTTTACTGCTACTATTCATCCTGATTTCCAGAAACTAGCAATTAATATTACTAAAGATATGGGTTTGAGATTAGCTGGTATAGATATCCTTACCACTGATATTACTCAACCACTGGTAGATTATACTCTCCTGGAAATTAATGCTTCTCCTGGTTTAGTTCATTATGCTTCCCTTGGTGACATCCAAACTCAGAAAGTAGAAAATTTATATCGCAAAATTTTGCAAACCTTAGAACAAGCATAAATTGTAGCTAAGAAGTCAGGAGTCAGTGCTTAGAGCGTCGATTCAGTAAGGCTAGATAATCTGTTTTTCCCTTGTAGGGGTGAAGCATTTGGGTGATAACCTATCGCTGAAACCATTGATATTCTGTCCGAATGCTGATGCTTCCAGTCCCGTCAGGGATACACCCTTACGATTAATGAATTGGTGTTTTAGGAATTATGACTCCTGACATTTAATTTACCAATTTTTACCTAACAGAGATTCAAATTCCGCCTGTAAAGCTTTGATATCTGCCACTCTAGCTACTAATAAATTATCTCTTCCGGCATCTTTTAACCTGGTTTTCCAATATTGAATACCCTCTGCATTATTCAACCAAAACTCAACTACAGTCTCTATCACTTGATCTAAATTCCAACCTCCATTTGCTGGAAATGCTTCCACAGATTCCAGAAACGCATCTAGTGTACAAGTATCAGTTCCCAAATATTCAATTTGTTGCGGTTGTGATTGTTCTAAACTGTGCTGTTGGTGATTGAAAAAATACAAAACTGGAGATACTCCTACAATATCAAAAGTATATTTCATTCCAGTCCTCCAAATCAGTTGTTAGTAGAAAAATGCAGGAAGAACAAGGCTTGACGAGTTTTTAAGCGCCAGCCCTGGCTATGGCTAACAGAAATCAAATGGCAGCAATACAGTATTTCTATATATTCCAATATAACTGCAAAAATTGAGAATTACTACCTCAATCACAGGTTTTTTAAATTATGCAAAATTTCTTCAAGATTTAGCACTTGTTGACTGAGAGTGCTAATTTGGTCAACCTTCTACAAATTACGAATTAAAAAATAAGTTGTCACCGTACCTCTACCCTTAACTTGAATTTCGCCCCGTTTTTCTAATTCATAATCATTTTTGATGTGCAAATAAGTTGTTTCGGAAACTTGAATTTTACCGACAATCCCGTGAGATTCCATCCGACTAGCTAGATTAACCGCATCACCCCACAAATCATAACTAAATTTTTTCAAACCAATTACCCCAGCAACTACAGAACCAGTATTAATACCAATTCTGAGTTGAAAAGATTGGCCTGTTGCTGTTTTAAATTGAGAAATATTTTTTTGCATATCCAGCGCCATTTGTGCAACTGCGATCGCATGATCTGATCGCGGAGTAGGTAAACCTCCCACTACCATATAAGCATCACCAATAGTCTTGATTTTTTCTAAACCATAAAATTCTGCTAACCTATCAAAACTAGAAAAAATCTGATTAAGTGAATTAACTAATTCTATGGGGGATATTTGAGCAGCTAAACTAGTAAAATTAACAAGATCAGCAAACAAAATTGTGACTTCATCAAATCGGTTAGCAATCGGACTTTGTTCCTGTTTCAATTGTTGGGCTATCTCTGCGGGTAAAATATTCAGCAGCAAGCGTTCAGACTTTTCTTGTTCATCTCTTAAACAAGCTTCGATTTTTTGGCGATCGCTAATCTCTTTTCGCACCCTTTGAAACATTTGTTTAAAAGCCTCAATCACCTCACCCATCTCATCCTCACGTTTGATAGATAAAGTAGAAAAAGGTGGATCATCCCGATCCTCACTAATAGCTTCACCCGCAGCTACCAAATCATCTCGCAACAATAAAATCGGCCTAATTACTGTTATTCCCAAAGTTAACATCGTAGTCAGAGTCACAAAAACTGATATGACTAAAACTAGTCCAGCAATCCTAACTGAAAAAGCATATAATTCCCCTGGTACAGAAGAAGAGTCATGACGTACAATCAGAATATACGTTCTCTGCTGTTTGGGAATAAACCAAGCAACATCGTAGCGGTTTCTATCCTGACTTCTAAACCGAAAAATATCAGCTTTCCCCAAATTAGTATAGGAAATATCTGGTTGCTCACCAAATTTTTCCACCAATTTTCCATTAGCTTGGTAAAGCACTCCTCCCAGAATCACAGACTCAGGTTTGAGTTTTTTAGTAATCATGCTCAACATTACTCCAGGATCTTCTCCTTGCTCAATTTTGTAAACGAGCGAAGAAAAAACTTCATTAGAAACATTTTCCAGCTTTGATAACAGTTCATCTTCCCGTCGAAAGTAAGACGGTATTAAAATTGCTATTTCGACAACGACAATGCTGCTAAATACCCAAGTGACAATATACCTAGATAACTTGGCTTGAAACAGCTGTATCCATATTTGGAAATGGTTTAACATCCAGCTTCATGCTCCATAAAAATTATACCATTCTTTGTAAGTATAATCTTAGCTCTAATGTTCAGTAGAGACGTTTCGCCAGAACGTCTCTCTCGTAGTCAAAATGTTCCTAAAATATTACCAACTACGGGCAATACAAAGTATCCCGTGTATCCCTACCAGTAACAGGATTAGTACCTTTGGCCAACTTGCACAGTTTAACTTGCTCATCCCGACGCAGCAGCGCATCAGTAAAATCTGCGCCGTCAATTATAGCACCATCAAATCTAGCACTAGCAGCAAACGCACCTTCTAAAACTGCATTCGTTAAATTTGCTTTAATCAGACGCGCAGAATCCAAGGTAGCATTAGTAAGATCAGCCCCTGTCAAGTTTGCTGACTCTAGGTTAGCAGCAAAAAAGCTCACACCACGCAAGTTAGCACCACTGAAATTACTCTGACGCAGATTAGCCTTAGTAAAACTGGAGTCTGTTAAATCACGTCCAGAAAAATCAGCTTCAATCAAAATTTCTTTGTTGTATTCTAGCGCCAAAGCCGTTGATGCTAGACCGACTAATGCTGTCATGGGGATGATAGCCCAAAGTAGTAAACTGAGTATGAGCGAGAAAAATCGACATTTAATATTCATGATATTTTTTGAGTATTTTAACTTACCTTTGGGGGTAAAATCCCCGTTGCAAAACGTAATTCTAAATTCTAAATTCTAAATTCTGCATTCTGTTAATCATGCCTAAACCTCCTGCATCTAATTATGCTGATATTGGGAACTTAGGAGAAGACCTAGTATCCCAATGGTTAGAATATACGGGTTGGGAAATTCTGCACCGTCGCTTTTCTTGTCGCTGGGGAGAAATTGATATTATTGCCCAGTATCACGACAAAAAAGACGCAGCAACCGAAAAAACCGCCAATTATCAAAACTCAATACTGGCATTTGTAGAGGTAAAAACCCGCAGTGCTGGTAGTTGGGATGCAGGGGGAAGATATGCCATCACCCCACAAAAACAAGCTAAACTCTATAGCACGGCTGAATTTTTTTTAGCACAGTATCCTGAAAAAGCCGATTATCCTTGTCGCTTTGATGTGGCTATTGTCTTCTCTCAACGTTTGTCAAAACAGTTTGAGAGGTCGATATTTACCCCAAAATCACCACCTAGTTTATCAATAGCTGGTTATAATTTGAAGCTGCTTGAATACATTCCAGCAGCTTTTGATAATTGATAATTGATAATTGGTAATTGAGTTATAGCGTTTCCCAGTTCCCAGTCCCTTGTTTTCAAGCTAAAGTTTCTGGACAATAGCCCAAACCTCGAACAAATTGTTGCCGGAATGCTTCGATTTCTTCTTTTTCAGAACTACCATGAGATACAATAGCTACTTGGTAGCGGCGCATCACATCCACGGGATATTGTCCAGCCTCCAAGCTCCAAAGTGCCATTTGTACTCTCATAGGTGGCTCGTAACTAATTCCTAATTCATTGAAGAAAGCACGCAAATCACCATCTTCTTGGGCGGAAATCGGCTCTCTAAGCTTAATTCTCACTACCCAACCATCAATTTGATGAATTACGGTGATGAAGGAAACAGGAGTTTGGGGTCTGTTGTGCAAGTGTTGAACAATTCTCAGTGTCAGGCTGGCATTTGCCAGATAATATAAATATTCCATGATGGTGTTTGGGAGCAAATCCAATCCTACTTCTATATTTTCGTGAATAAAGTACAGTTCCCGGTAGGGTAAAAGCACCCGTCTTTATATGGGGAGATTTACCCAATTTTGGGGATTGGGGATTGGGGATTGGGGATTGGCAACAGTAGGATTATATTAGAACTCACTCCATAACTCATCCAGGACTTACGCAGAACATAACGAAAGTAGGGGTAATTCATGAATTACCCCTACCCAAGAATCATGGTTTTAGTCCCATCTTGCATAAGTCCAATCATCAACCGCTTACCATACAGTAGGCGGTTTTGTTTTTTTGTATAAATAAATCAGATATGTAAAGCTTTTGTAAAAAAAAAGCACAAATATAATCTTGGGGATACACTGATACATGGTTGAATTTAGAATACAAAAATTAGGACTTAGACAATGAAAATATCTCAGATTCTGCCCTTAGTTGTTGGTAGTGCTGCTGCTGGTATCCTGGCTAGTATTTCTCCAGCACAAGCTTTGGTGTTTAATATCGGTGGAACTAACTATGATGTGACAACAGTCACAGGGAGTTCGCTGAGTTTAAGTCCTCTGTTAACATCTCAGGTGTGGTGGGGAAATTCTAGTTTAGCTTCGTCATTTGCTGGAACGGTCGGTAGTGCGTTGGGTTCTCCTAATATTAGTGGCGCTGGGGGACCTTTTTTCTTCTATGACGTTTCGGTATTGCCATTTTCGGCATGGTTTGATACTACCACAAGCAGTGTGCAAAATGGTATCCAAGGAGCAGGATCGACCTATGCAATTGCTACCCAATCCACCCCTGTCCCCTTCGATATACCCGGAGGCGCAACTATCCCCACAGTCGGCTCTTTACTAGCCTTGGGTGCAATGAGAAAAGTTAAAAAACGTCTAGCAGCAAAAACCCTCGTTGTTAACCCTGTAGAAACGGTAGTTTAATAACTGTCAGAATCAGGATGTCCAGGATTAGAGGATTTACAGGATTGTTTATGAGGATGCGTTAAATAGTAAACATCTGTTGATATGTTGATGTAGTCTGACATAGCTTACAACTAAAATCCTGACACCTACAAAAAACCCATCCTGTAAATCCTTAAATCCTTAAATCCTGATTCAGACAAAGAAAATCACCAACTCCCCACTTTAAACACTTATTCCAATTTTTGACTTTTGACTTTTGACTTCCCAAAGGGTGTCCTGGATATCCTGATTCTGATAAAAGCGCGAAAAGAGAGTATTGGGGGGTTGACAACGGATTTTAGATTTGTTATCATAAGTTTGATAAGGAAGAATTATCTTAAAATAAGCATAAATAATCAGGTAGGGGTTTAGCATTGCTAAACCCTTATTTATGGTATTTAAGAAACATGGAAAATTAACGATTTCCAACCCATATAGGTGTTTTTTTTGCTTTGTATATGCGGTTTCTAACCAACCTTTTAAGGAAATGTCCAACTTAGAGATACAAAATATTGATTTAGACCGTTCATTATCTGGGTATGATTATGAACTTCCACCAGAATTAATTGCCCAAAATCCGGCTGTTCCTAGAGATAGTTCACGTTTATTAGTGGTCAATTTTCCCCATACAGGTCAGGAAACACCAGCCCTAGACCACATTTTTCGGGATTTGTGTGACATCCTCAAACCTGGGGATTTATTGGTGATGAATAACACAAAAGTCATTCCAGCTAGGTTGTATGGTCGCAAGTCAACAGGTGCTGAAGTGGAAGTGTTGCTGTTGGAAGAAAGACAGCATAATTGTTGGTTGGCTTTGGTGAAGCCTGGAAAGCACTTTAAGATAGGAACTCAGATTATTTTTGATAATGAAAAATTAGCACCTGGTAATAAATTGATGGCTACAGTTGTGGATAGGGATGAAGCAACTGGAGGGAGGTTGTTAAAGTTTGATATACCAGAACATAAGTCTTTAGTGCAGGTGTTGGAGAAGTTTGGAGAAATACCTTTACCTCCTTATATTAATGCTTCAACTGCGGCTGATGAACAATATCAAACTGTATATGCTCAACAAACTGGAGCGATCGCCGCACCAACAGCCGGGTTACACTTTACACCAGAACTTTTACAAAAATTGTGCGATCGCGGTATTAATCAAGCTTTTTTGACACTGCACGTCGGTGTTGGTACTTTTCGCCCGGTGGAAGTAGAAGATGTCACCATTCACCAAATGCACGCAGAATGGATTGAGGTAAGTGAAGCTACAGTAGAACAAATTCGTGCTACCAAAGCCGATGGAGGGCGGATTATTGCCGTTGGGACTACAGTAGTCCGGGCTTTGGAAGGTGCGGCGCAATCTGGGGATTTACAACCTTATGTGGGTAAGGTAAATTTATTTATTTATCCTGGTTATCAATGGCAGGTAGTAGAGGGTTTAATTACTAATTTTCACCTACCCAGGTCTAGTTTGATGATGCTGGTAAGCGCATTGATTGGTAGACAACGTTTATTAAAGATTTACCAACAAGCGATCGCATCTCAATATCGGTTCTATTCCTTTGGTGATGCCATGCTCATTTTACCCGAAGCAACTATCAGGGAGCAGGGAGTGGGGGTTAGTAACGGAAAATTGAACTAATTACAAATTAAATTTAAATTGTGAATTTTTGATGTAGTTATGGGTACTCTGGTGTTGTGAGGATATGAACGATAAATACAGGGCTGCTCTTATGTCTAATAAACGGCAATCTAACCAGTGTTTACACAGTCAATTTAAAGCATTAAAAGTAGTATTTGGCAAAAGTTCTATACAGAGATTAGGACTTATATTTGCGTCTTCAACATTTTTATTGTTGGCTTTACCGACACTTATTGATTTACCTGATAGTAAGCTGTTGGCGCAAAATGTGGTTTCTCAAGATTTGGATGCAGCTATGTTGTACCAAATGGGAGTTACACGCTATAACCGCAAAGACTTACAAGGTGCAGAATTAGCCTTTCGTCAAGCTTTGCAGCGAGATCCTAATATTGGGTTAGCACGGAATTATTTAGGTAATATTTTGATGGAGCAAAATCGCCTAGATTTAGCTGTACAAGAATATGGAGAAGCGGTAAGACTGATTCCCAATTTTGGCGAAGCTTATTACAATTTGGGGTTAGCTTTGCAAAAACAGGGACAAAAAGAAGCGGCAATTACTGCTTATCGCCAAGCGTTGGTAGTCAATCCGACAATGGCGGCTGCTCACTATAATTTAGGTTTGTTACTGTATGAGCAAGAACAGCGCCCGGAAGCGATCGCTGCTTATCAACAAGCCATTAATTTAGATAGTAGTAATGTTAATGCTTTCTTGAATTTAGCGATCGCTCTTCAACAAGAAGGTCAAACAGAACAAGCAATTTCTAACTATCGTCAGGTCTTAAAACTTGATCCTCAAAATACTGTAGCCTACAATAATTTAGGCACTTTATTAGTTATTCAAGGTCAAACATCAGAAGCTATTACAGTTTACCAACAAGCTATTCGCCAGAATCCTAAAAATGCTTTAGCTTACTATAACTTAGGAGTGACTTTATATAATCAAGGCAATCTCAAAGAAGCTAATCAAGCATTGAAACGCGCTCGTAAAGAGTACGGTGAACAAGGAAATACTGAGAAATCTGCAAAAATTGATGAGATGACACAGAAAATTACTCAGTCTTTAGAACCCAAAAAACCTGAAGTTAATCAAACAACAACTCCCACTACTAACGGTGATGTAATATTACCACCACCTGAGCAAGCAGCACCAGTTAATCCTACTGATGCACCTGACACTTTTAAGCTGGAACTATAACAAGTTGCTCAGTTATCAATTATCAATTATCAGCGGTAATTGGTAATTCAATTTTGGATTTTGGATTTTGGATTTTGTTAACTCCAATCTAAAATCTAAAATCTAAAATTTTTCTTCCCAGTCCCCAGTCCCCAGTCCCCAGTCCCCAGTCTTCAAATTGGTAAACGATTAATATCTTTATTACAGCCAATAACTACCATTGCTGAACCACGTTCTAAACGCTTACTGGGATCAGGATTAATCTTAAATTTGCCATCCTGACTAACTGCTAACAAATTTAAACCATAACGATTCCGCAGTTGAATTTCCGCAACAGTTTTACCGTGAAATTCATCCGGGACAATTACCTCAACAATACTGTTATCTGGATCGAGGTCAAATCGATCTAAAATTGATGGTTTAGTCAGTGTCCTTGCTAAAGCACAACCAGCTTCATATTCTGGAAAAACTACATGATCTGCTCCCACTCTTTTTAACAACTTGCGGTGAACTTCACTAGAAGCTTTAGCAACTACATGAGGTACACCAGCTTCTTTGACATTGAGAGTGGTAATAATACTTTCTTGAATGTAATTACCAATCGCTACAATTACTGTATCAAATTCAAAAATTCCGGCTTCTTTGAGTGCAGCAGGTTCAGTGGAATCTAGTTGTACTGCATGACTCACAATTTCATCAGTTAATGCTTCAGAAACTAGCTTTTCATCAACATCTGTAGCTAGAACTTGATAACCCAAATTATGCAGTGTGGAACAAACAGAACGACCAAAACGACCTAAGCCTATTACAGCAAATTGATGGTTATCATGGCGTAAACTACGAAAAAACTTTAATGATGAAAGATTCATAATTTGTCATTAGTTATTAGTTATTAGTTATTAGTCATTAGTTATTAGTCGTTAGTCGTTAGCCGTTAGCCGTTGGGTTATGAACCTCCCTATCTTCCCAGTCCCCAGTCCCCAGTCCCCAGTCCCTAGTCCCTAGTTAACCAACAAGTAAATTTTCTTCAGGATAGTGAACTCTGCTAGGACGAGGATCGCCTAACATAGCTGACATTAATAATAAAACACCGACCCTACCAATGTACATTGTGACAATTAAAATTAGTTTTGCAGATGTGGAAACAGTACCAGTAATACCTGTCGATAAACCAACTGTAGCAAAAGCTGATACTACCTCAAACAGAATTTGAATAAACTCTAATTTAGGGTCTGTGAGACTAATTAAAATTGTCGCTCCAATCACTGTGGCCAAAGAACCAAAAACTACACCTACAGCCTTTAAAATCAGTGATATTGCTATCTTACGATCATACAATAAAACTTCCTCTTTCCCTTGGAGTATTGCTCTTGTACAACTAGTAAGGACTCTTAAAGTTGTAGTTTTTATACCTCCCCCTGTACCACCTGGACTGGCACCAATAAACATTAAGGCAATGGTGATAAATAAACCAGCATCAGTCATTTGCCCAATATCAATGGTATTAAATCCAGCAGTTCTAGGAGTTACTGATTGAAACCAAGCTGATAGTAATTGGTTGGTAAAACTCAAATCACCAAATGTCTGAGGATTTCTGATTTCTATACATAAAAAGGCAATTGTTCCCAATACTAAAAGTATTAAAGTTGTACTGGTTGCCACTTTAAAATCAAGAGAAAATACTATGGCATTGGGTTTTTTCAAAAATCTATCGCGCAACCAAAGGTATATATCTAAAATTACCTGATAACCAATGCCTCCAAAAATAATCAAGCCTGTGATGGTAAAAACTACTAAGCCAGAAGTTTGATAGCCTATTAAATTATCTTTAAAAAGACTAAAACCTGCATTATTCCAAGCATTAACACTATGAAATATTGCTAACCAAAGTCCTTGAGACCAACCATAATCAGGAACAAAAGCTGGCAATAATAAAAATATTCCCGTGATTTCAAAAATCAAAGTTGTGGCAATAATTGAACTAATAATTTGGGTACTACCACTCATTCCTGGTCGGTCTAAAGCTTGTTGAATTGCTATTTTTTGCCGCAAATCAAATCTCCGTCCAATTAACAAAATCAAAAAAGTGGTAGTTGTCATATAACCTAAACCACCAATTTGAGCTAATAATGTGATAAATAATTGACCCCAAAAGGAGAAAAAAGTACCAGGATCAACTACTGATAACCCTGTCACACAAACTGCGGAAGTTGACGTAAAAAATGCTACAATTGGGTCATTCCACATACCATTGCTAGTTGAGAAAGGCATCATTAACAGGATTGTTCCTACCAGGATAACAGCCATAAATCCCAAGCAGATTGTTCGAGCAACAGTCATAAGTAATTCAGAATTTTCCTATAAAAGCAAAATCGCCTTATCTAATTAAATACACAGATGGTAGCCTAGCAATATGTTTTTTTTAATTTGGCTTTGTCTTCATCTGGTGGATTCATGAGTACAACACTTTATCAGCAAATTCAAGAATTTTACGATGCTTCCTCTGGTTTGTGGGAAGAAATTTGGGGAGAACACATGCACCACGGCTATTATGGTGCAGATGGTAAGCAGCAAAAAGACCGTCGTCAAGCACAAATTGATTTAATTGAAGAATTGCTGAAATGGTCAAAAGTCAAGGATGCAGAGAATATCCTCGATGTCGGTTGTGGGATTGGTGGCAGTTCTTTATACTTAGCCCAAAAGTTTAATGCTAAATCAACGGGGATTACACTCAGTCCTGTACAAGCCACTAGAGCTACGCAAAGAGCCTTGGAGGCTAATTTGAGTACCAGAAGTCAGTTTCTGGTAGCAAATGCTCAAGAAATGCCTTTTGCTGATAATTCTTTTGACTTGGTGTGGTCGCTAGAAAGTGGTGAACATATGCCAGATAAAACTAAGTTTCTGCAAGAGTGTTACCGGGTGTTAAAGCCTGGTGGTACTTTGATTATGGTAACTTGGTGTCATCGACCTACGGATAAGTCACCATTGACAGCGGATGAACAAAAGCATTTACAGGATATCTATCGGGTCTATTGTTTACCTTATGTGATTTCCTTACCGGAGTATGAAGCGATCGCTCATCAATTACCATTAAACAATATTCGCACCGCTGATTGGTCAACTGCTGTCGCGCCTTTCTGGAATATTGTCATTGACTCGGCTTTCACTCCCCAAGCATTTTTGGGGTTACTGTTTTCGGGCTGGAGTACAATTCAAGGGGCGCTTTCTTTGGGGCTGATGCGTCGCGGTTATGAACGGGGCTTAATTCGCTTTGGTTTGTTGTGTGGACAGAAATAATTGATAATTGATAATTGATAATTTGTCAAAAGCCTATGGATTTATCCGTAGGTTCAATCCAAAATCTAAAATCTAAAATCTAAAATCGAGTCATGAATCAATTCTCTCAACACAATTCGCCTATTTTTCCAGGAAGTTGGCTTTATGCTTTTTGGAAGTTTTCCCGACCACATACAATTATTGGCACGACTTTAAGTGTATTAGGTTTATATTTGCTTACCCTTGGGGTAACTTCCACAAGTTTCTCCATAACTCATCTTAGTCAAATTTTAGGAACTTGGTTAGCTTGCATATCTGGCAATATTTATATTGTTGGTTTAAATCAGTTGGAAGATGTGGAAATTGATAAAATCAATAAACCTCATTTACCAATAGCTTCTGGAGAATTTACGCAGGAACAAGGCAAATTAATTGTTATTATTGCTGGTGTTTTAGCGTTAGTTACAGCTTGGCTAAATGGACCATTTTTGTTAGGGATGGTAGGGATAAGTTTAACTATTGGTACTGCTTATTCTTTACCACCCATTCGCTTGAAACAATTTCCCTTTTGGGCGGCTTTGTGTATTTTTTCGGTGCGGGGAACTATTGTAAATTTGGGGCTGTTTTTACATTTTAGTTGGTTGTTGCAAAGAAGCCAAGGTATACCTGCTGCTGTATGGGTTTTGACGGGGTTTATTTTGGTGTTTACATTTGCGATCGCTATTTTTAAAGATATCCCCGATCTGGAGGGAGATAAGCTTTATAATATTACCACTTTTACTTTACAACTAGGACAACAAGCAGTATTTAATCTTGCTCTTTGGGTATTAACTGTTTGCTACATGGGGATGATTTTTATCGGAGTTTTACGCATAGCTGAAGTAAATCCTATCTTTTTGTTTATTACCCATATTATACCTTTGATTTTAATGTGGCGAGAAAGTAGAAAAGTAGACTTACAAGATCAAAGCGCAATTTCACAATTTTATCAGTTTATTTGGAAACTGTTTTTTATCGAATATATCATTTTTCCTATCGCTTGTATTTTAGCTTAAACTCATGTTAGAAACTTCACCAACAGCTAATATTTTCGCCATTTTGTTAGTAATAACTGGGATCGGATTCCTCATTTATTTTGCTGTCAAAACATTGATCACCTCAAATCTATTTCAAAAAGGAATTACCCTATTTCAAGCTAAGGAATATGCAGGTGCAGAAGCGGCTTTTCGTCAAGTAATTGCCATTAATTCTACTAATGATGTAGTACGGTTATTATTAGGCGATCTTTTAAACCAGCAAGGTAAAACAGAGGAAGCAAAAGAGCTATTTAACTATGTTATTACTCGCAGTTCCAAAAATGCAGATGCTTATGTAAGATTAGCAAATATTTTACTCCTACAAAACAATCAACAAGAAGCAGTAAAAAATCTACAAACAGCAAAAGATTTATTTCAAAAACAACGCCAACCTCAAAAAGCAGAAACAATAACTAAGATTCTCAAAGATATAGGGAACAGGTGACTGGGGACTGGGGACTGGGGACTGGGGAAGCAGGGGAGGTTAATAACCCAAAGACTAATGACTAATGACTAATGACTAATGACTAATGACTAATGACTAATGACTAATAAGAAAGTTTACCTTGTTGGTGCAGGACCTGGAGACGTAGGATATTTAACAGTTAAAGCCTATCGTCTTTTAGCATCTGCTCAAGTTTTAGTTTACGATGCTTTAGTAGATAATGAATTGTTAGATTGTGTTCCAGTAGACTGTTTAAAATTAGATGTTGGTAAACGTGGTGGTAAACCCAGCACTCCCCAAGTGGAAATTAACAATTTATTGGTGAAGTATTGCCAGGAAGGTAAGCAAGTTGTTAGACTAAAATCAGGTGATCCCTTTATTTTTGGACGTTGTATTTCTGAAATTGCAGCTTTAAAAACGGCGGGTTGTGAATTTGAAGTCATACCAGGAATATCTTCAGCTTTAGCAGCACCTTTATTAGCAGGAATACCTCTGACAGATGTTGTTCTCAGTCGGTGTTTTGCAGTGTTGACAGCACACGAACCAGATGTTTTAGACTGGGAAGCATTATCAAGATTAGAAACTTTAGTAATTTTGATGGGGGGTAAAAATCTAGCAGAGATTGTCCATCAAATGCTAAGATATGGAAAATCTCAGTCTACACCCATAGCTATCATCCGTTGGGCTGGAACTCCCAGTCAAGAAGTATGGACAGGTGAACTAGATAATATTTTAGAAAAAATAATGGGTTTATCTCTTTCACCTGCTGTAATTGTTATTGGCGAAGTTGTAAAATTAAGGAATTTCTTATAAAAATATGATCCCCATACTCATATTTCAACTTCTTAAAAATTAGCGTTTATTATTTTATTATTATATGACTATCTCCCCATCCACCTATCCCCTCTCAGGTAAAACCATTTTAGTTACCCGTTCAGTTGGACAGTCCAGCCAATTTAGCGATCGCCTGACCGCAGAAGGTGCTACAGTAATTGAACTACCAGCTTTAGAAATTTGTCCTCCTTCCAGTTGGAGAGCTTTAGACCAGGAAATATCTAAGTTATCTACTTTCGACTGGTTAATTTTCACTTCCACTAACGCCGTAGAATATTTTTTTAACAGACTCCAGACCAAAGGAAAAGATAAAAGTGTCTTAGCTAAGGTAAAAATTGCCGTTGTTGGCAAAAAAACAGCCGAAAGTCTGAAAAAACAGAATATCCAACCTGATTTTATTCCTCCCCACTTTATTGCTGACTCTTTAGTTATCAACTTTCCTGAAAACTTAGCCGATAAAAAAATTTTATTTCCCAGAGTTGAAAGCGGAGGAAGACAGCTTTTAGTCAAAGAATTAACTTCCCAAGGTGCTGAAGTCATCGAAGTTGCTGCTTATGAATCTCGTTGTCCTCAAAGTATCCCCCCAGCGGCAGAAATAGCTCTGCAAAATCACACTTTAGATTTAATTACCTTTGCAAGTTCTAAAACAGTACAATTTTTCTGTCTATTAACAGCAAATAAATTTCCAGAAGGAATCACACATTACTTAGATAAAACTTACATTGCTTCCATTGGTCCCCAAACTTCTAAAACTTGTTTTGATTTATTTGGTCGTGTCGATTTAGAAGCAGAAGAATACACTGCGGAAGGCTTACTAAAAGCAATTCTTCAATGGGCAAATAGGTGATTGGTGATTGGGGACTGGGGACTGGGGACTGGGGACTGGGAAGAAAATTTTTCCTAATAACTCATAACTCATAACTCATGACTAATAACAAATAACAAATGACTAATGACTAATGACTAATGACTAATGACTAATAACAAATAACAAATGACCAAACGTTTAATCGGTTTAACTGGGGGTATAGCTACAGGTAAAAGTACAGTTGCTAATTATTTAGCGAGTGCTTACAATTTACCGATTTTAGATGCAGATATTTATGCTAGAGATGCGGTATCTATCAACTCACCAATTCTCGCACAAATTGCCGAACGTTATGGTAAAGAAGAAATTTTACTACCAGATAGAAATTTAAATCGTGCTAAGTTGGGAGAAATTATTTTTAATCAACATGAAGAACGTCAATGGGTAGAAAATGTAATTCATCCTTATGTAAGAAATTGTTTTTTAAAAACTATTAATGAATCATCTGTAAATACTTTAGTTTTAGTTATTCCTTTATTATTTGAAGCTGGTTTAGAAAATTTAGTGAGTGAAATTTGGGTTGTATCTTGTTCCGCAGAACAACAAAAACAAAGATTAATCCAGCGGAATAATTTAACTCATGAACAAGCTGCAAATAGAATTAATAGTCAATTACCAATATCAGAAAAAATTGCCCGTGCGGATGTGATTTTAGATAATTCCTCAACCTTAGAATCACTTTTACAACAGGTAGATGAGGTGATAAAAAGAATTTAGAATTTAGAATTTAGAATTTAGAATTAAGTTTTGCAACGGGGGATTTTACCCCGACGCAAAACCCGATTACCAATTATTCAACTTTCTCCCCCCACAACTACATCCCGAATTCGCAAACTCGGTCCACCACAACCCACAGGTAAACCATTTTGTCCACCTTTACCACAACCACCAGATTCATCCCAGTAAAAATCATCACCTATGGCTTCAATATCTGTTAGAGTTTGGAACACGTTGCCAGAAAGTGTAACATCTTTTACAGGTTCAGCTATTTTGCCATTTCTAATCATCCAAGCTTCACCGGCGCTAAAGGTGAACATTTCCCCGTTTGTCATCCCACCTAACCAGTTACGTGCATATACACCTTCTTTAATACCTGTGAATAAATCTGCTACTGGTGTTTTACCACGTTCAATCCAGGTATTTGTCATCCGTACAATGGGCGAAAAGTGGTAATCGAGACAACGGGCATTTCCTGTAGGTACTTCTCCTAATTTCCCCGCAGTTTCACGAGAATGTAAACGTCCAACTAAAACACCATCTTTAATTAATTGCGTAGTTGTACCAGGTGTGCCTTCATCATCGTAAAAATAACTACCACGATGACCTTGAGGCGCAGCACCATCAAAAATTTGCAGTTCTTGGGGACCAAAACGCCTTCCCAGGGTCATAACTTCCAGCAAATCAGGGTTTTCATAGGCCATATCTGCTTCGGAAAGATGCCCAAAAGCCTCATGAACGAATAAACCGCTAAGTATTGGATCAATGACTACGGTATAAGTGTTACCTTTAACTGGTGGTAAAGATAAGGCTGTGACGGCTCTTTCAGCAGCACTTTTAACTTGAGTATCTAAATTTACTAAATCTTCGTAAGCTTTGCGTGAACCTATGGTTTCTCTCCCAGTTTGTACGGTGTCGCCATTTCTTGCTGTGGCTGCAAAACGCATTTCCATATCTACCCAAGATTGTTCAATTAGCGTTCCTTCTGAGGTAGCAATAATTACTCTTTGATTGCTATCACCATAGCGAACTGAGGTAGTAGTGATGCGGGAATCAACGCTTTTTAATAATTCAGTATAGCGATCGCACAATTCTTTTTTCTGCTTTAGGGAAACAGTACGCGGATCAATGCCTGTCAGGGGTAAATTACATATCGCTTGAACAGACTCAATGGGTGCGAGGATGGTTTCTTCATCTCCAACTATCCTTGCAGCTATAATTGCTTCTTCTATTCGTTCTTTAATAGTAGCTAACTGGTTAAAACTACTTAAACCCCAGCCACCTTTATAACAAGCACGAACATGACCGCCAATAGAGATACCTTCGCTGAGGGTTTCTACCTTGTCACCACGTAACAATATATCTGTTTCCTCCGCTTCTTCTAAGCGAATCATCAAATAATCCACGCGGGAGGAATAGCGGGATATCAATTCAGAGAGTAAATTTTGTACGTCAGCAAGTAAGTTTGGCATTCTTGATTAGTGATCATGACGAACTGTATTTATTGTGCAACTATTTAGGTCTATTTTGCTATCCATTCAAAAACATATAGGAATTCTATTTGATTTTAACTAAAGGTATTGACAAATATATAAGTTTTTGATATCCATAATGTAATTTTAAAAATACGTCTGTACATATACAGGAAACTTTAAATTTTTATAACTGGGATTTACAGAACTGAAAATTTTTATAGACGTTGACAAGAAACCCGAACAGCATATTTATAGAATTCCTTTATTTTGGTTAATAATTATCACCTTTGTTTTTCTGAATCATAAACCTATTTGGTATCACTATATAATTTTAATTTCCCTACCTCTAATATGGTTAAGTGCTTATGGAATTAGAGAAATTTTGCTAAAAATTCGTCAAAATAATCATACTAATAATATTTTCAAACTTCAACAAATTCAAATTTCTAAATTTGCTATTTTTACCATCTTTTTTACCTTATTAGTAATTCCTATTAAACTAGGTGTAGTTCAATGGGAAAATTATAATTTTGTCCAAAAATCTCAAATTAAATTTGCCAACTTAGAAAGAATTCTCATCTATAAAAACCAAAGCAAATGGTTATTTACAGATATAGGAATGTATGGTTTTTATAGTCAAATTAATATTCCTCCAGAAATAATCGTTATCTCTAGAAAAAGATTAAGTTCTGGAACTTATTGATTCAGAATTTTTATTCAAGGTTTTAGAAAAATATCAACCAGAGCAAATTTTGATTAATAGATTTACCCATATTTTTGATTTAATCAAACCTTATGTAGACAAGAACTATCAAGAAATTTATGTAGATGAATCTACAAAACATTACCTTCGGAATAATATCAAAAAAATCAATTAACTGTTTATAATCTATTCAAAAACATATTTCTCAGCTACTTTCCAATAACGGGAAAATCGCTTTAAATCAATAAAGCCATCATATTTGAAAAACGGTTCTGTGACAAATATTTCCAACTCTAAAGATTCTTCAATTTGATGACAAATCTCTTCAAAGCGCGGACTGGGACTATCTGTGGTGACAACTAAATTAGCATCATGTTCTTTGGCAAACTTGATAATTTCTTCTGCCACATTTCCCCGCCGAATTTCTACAGGTAATTCTAGTAAACATTCATAAATAAAAGTTAGGCGTTTTAAACTAATTTGCCATTCTGCTATTAAAGCATCATCCCAAACCCAGATAGCTGGACTGTGAGGATATTCTTGTAAACTTGAGTTTTGGGGATTTAAAGAATCTCCAGTTATCCAAATAATTGATTTATTCATATTGGTAATTTAATTTTTTGGCGTTTGTAATTTTGCTATAAGATCCCCGACTTCTAAGATCAATTTATCATTTATGGACACAATAAACAAAAGAAGTCGGGGATCTGGGTAGTAACGCCAAAAATGCCATGTCTGGTGTTGACATGGCAAGGGTCTAATTATATTTGTGCTTAATAAATATATGCGTTAGATTGCGGTTTGCTTGCGTTTGCGGAGTGAGGTAACACCAAAAGCACCTAAGCCTAAGATACCGATGAGAGAAGCTGGTTCGGGAACAGCAGTAGGTGTGATTTCCGCCTTCAGTTTTTCGTCAATGGCTTTACCAAAGGTAGTAAAGTCACTAGCAGTTTTGAGGAATGCTGGTGTTCCATCTGCATTAACACCACCAATAACGTTATTTTGATAGAAGTTTGCCAGTCCAGACTCACCAAGAATGACGATACCGTTAATAGCATCAACACCAGCAGCTAAAGCATTATTTCTGGCAGTAGCTGTGTTAGCACCATCATTTCGAGCGCCATCACCGGATACGTCGATGACTAGATAAGTACCATCAAAGTCATTAGTGAAGAACTTAGGATAGGCGAAATTGATTGCTGAACCAGGAGCAGTTAGATTACCAAAAGGACGCGCTGCTGTATTAATACTGTTAGCAAAAGCTTGGGAACTAGCTGCGCTATCAATCAAAGTCCAACCAACAGTTTCTTGTTGCTGATTGCTACTAGACCAGTAGATGTAATTAACCGCAATTTTGCCGTATTTTCCTTTAGAAATGAAGTCGTCAAAAAGGGTAGAACTTGCGAAAGCATCGACATAGCCCTGCTTTTGCAGGTTAAATTCGTTAGTATCTATACTTCCAGATACGTCAACGAGCAAGGAAAGTTCCAAATCAACAGGAGTCAGGGAAGCCGCATTGGCAGTTGTGGAAATAGCTACAACTGACAAACCACAAGTTAATGCTGCAAGTGTTCCACGGAACAGGTTAGAAATTTTCATGTTGGCTCTCATTTTCAGATTTAAATTGTAAGGTTTGATTAAAGTAGTTCTTATGGATACGTAAATTTCACCAGAACAAAATTCCTCAGTGTGTGTAAGTAAGGTTGCTAATTAAGCATAAATTAAGTTCAGGTAGTACCACATAAGAAAATAATTGCTCTAGTGAGTTTAATGAGGCTTTTTGTCACCTTTAGTCATACCCGAATACTAATATAGCTTTGTAATGCCTGTAAACCCTCTTTGAGCAACTTCACAGAAAGTTTACTATTAAAACAAGCTAATCATACTGACAGCAACCGCCAAAACACTTACGTACTCAAGTGTACAACCTATTATTTACCTACAGATCAAAGAGATTGATATTTAAAGAAATGATGAAGTTAATGTAAATTAAATTTTAAGTAAGTCGGCTCAAAAAAACCAAGGTATGTAACAAAATGTAAAATCCCTGAAAGTCTCTTCCCTCTTGCCTCTTGCCTCTTGCCTTGCCATAACGACAATTTTCAACGCCTACCTACTTAAAGGATTAAAGGAGAGTCATTCAAAAGTTGTTGATTTTTGTGGTTTTCTAGTCAAAATCCGCTCTATCACCTAAAATAAGAGTATGTAGCTTCATTTTTACTGCTTATGAACTTCTCGTCAGCACGACAGTATTTTTACCAAGAGATTCAACAACCTGACGAGTCTATAAACTTGGCCAGGGCAGCTTTATATATTGCCCAGGAAGAATATCCCGACCTTGACCCGGAAGAATACCTAAACGCCCTGGATACAATGGCAGTAGAGTTAGAGGAACGCTTACCAGTTTCCCGCTATCCGCTACGGATTATTCAAAATATTAACCAGTATTTATACGAAGAATTAGGATTTAGTGGTAATAAAATAGATTATTATGATCCATGTAATAGCTTTTTCAATGATGTCATAGAACGCAGAACGGGGATTCCCATTACTTTGGCTTTAGTTTATATGGAGGTAGCAAAACGTATTGATTTCCCGATGGTAGGGGTGGGAATGCCTGGACATTTCCTTATTCGTCCAGATATTGCAGATATAGAGATTTTTGTGGATGCTTTCAATGGTGGTGAGGTGATGTTTCCTCAAGACTGCCAGGAACGGCTATCACAAATTTATCAGCAGTCGGTAATTTTACAACCAGAATATTTAGCAGTTGTCAGCAAGCGGCAGTTTTTGGCGCGGATGTTGACAAATTTAAAGTATATTTACTTACAACGACAGGAATTAGAAAAAACTCTATCTGTGGTAGAACGAATTTTGCTATTGTTTCCAGGTGTCAGTTTAGAACTTAGAGACAGAGGTTTGCTTTATTATCAACTTGGTTATTTTAGCCAAGCTGTAGAGGACTTACAAATTTATCTGGTTCAGGTTCCCGACGCTGAAGATGCAGATGTAATTCGGCAATTATTGGGTAAGTTAGATAATTCATAATGTTTTTCTGTATAAGAGTATTAATGTTACTATTTTAGATTTAAGTAAATTTACGCTTGTTATATTTTCTCTATCAAAAGTAGGATGTGGCGTTATAACTTTTTGTTATCTAAGCCATTATGAAATCTATTCTGCAAACCTACGTAGAGAAAGAAATATGGTTACTAATACGAGACAAATGGTATTTTGCGACAATTATCGGGGTTGTAGATGATTTGTTGTGGTTTAAACACAGAACTCACAATAAAGAGACAGAAGAAGATACTTTGTGGGAAATGGTTGTTAAAATCAGTGAAGTCATTGCCATTGATAAAGTTGTATCTGTGATGAGTAGAAAACCAGATGTATTTATGTCAAGGTTATTGGAAGCAGATAACACCATACATAATAATCAACAGGAACATGAAAAATAGTTAGCTAATTATGCAAGGAGTTAGGAGTCAGGAGTCAGTGAACAATAAACAGTGATAACTGATAACTGATACAACCTGGTTTATTGGTTACTGGATAAATCATTGCGAGGTGTGATAGTTTTGGTGAATTTTTTCCAAAGCGATCGCACCACTTTTTTTTGTTGGATTGTGTGTAAAATAATAAAAGCCAAAAATGTATATGCTAACCAAAAATGTAGACTTCTGCCTATTTCCACCATTGCCGAATTTTGGGGAAACATATCAGGTAAAAGAATGCCAAAGAATTTAACATTATTACTTTTATAAGAGTTGGAAAGCAAGAAACCGGCGATAGGAACAGCCCACATAAAGATATATAAACTGGTATGTAGGGCGACGGTTTTTATCCATTCAGAAGTAAATTTAGGAAATTTTTTTGTATATTTACGCCACCAAACACGTAACAATACGAAAATTCGCCAAGTAAGTACAGCCATCACTAAAATAGCCATTGATTTATGAAAATCATACAGGTAAGGACGAATAAAAACTTCATCCTGTAACCTGGACATCAATGTTCCAGTCACAAATAGGATTAAATAACCAATTGACATCCACCAATGGATAGACATTAGGTGCTTAAATGCAGAATTTTGTCTAGGTTTAGAGGGTGTATTGACTAAAGACATATCTTATGATTGGTTTTTATCTATGATTGTGAGCAATTGTAAATTTAGTTTAGCAACGATTTAAGTTATACGCTTGTATTTTTGGGTTAAGGTAGATTTAAGGAAGTGGATAATCTCACCAGCTAGATACATAAAATATGCTACACAGTTTTATACTCCAAGAAAATACAATTCACAGCTTTCAGGAAAGGATAGAATTTCTGGAAAGATGCCTGAATAATGCTAACCCGCAAGATGAAATATTTGCAGAAATAATTGAGTTAGAGAATAGTGGGCTTATATCTCTTAATAAACTTATAGAGGAAGTGAAAAAGCTACAGTACAAAATTAATAAAGTTCTTCAATTTATTAAGGTGTTAAAAGAAAAAGTACAACTGGATCAATTATCAGTTTTACTTGTTGTTAGATACAATTTTCTGCTTAAAGAAATTTTAGAACAATGCTGTGAGTTTAGTTTTATCGAACATAGTAAAGGAGTTTTTATGGACATGATTGTGTCTACTCTAGAGGTATATCAGGAAATTAAGAAGAAAGCTTCTTATGTAACCTATTCGCAGCATGAAATATACATTCTTACAGAAACAAGAAAACACGTAATACAATCAATCATTAAGGCTAGTGTACAATTTAAAGTATGTACTGAAGATTTTTTTAAATCACTAGAATTGGAAGATGATATCACACCTAAAGAATCAGAAGCTATGCTGATTTCTTTAGCATCTACCAAAAAATGGGATTATGTGTATAGAAAACTGGCATAATCCGAAATTCATTAATAAAGAAGATGTATTAAGTATACATAAAAAACAGATTAACTTATATGGTGGATCAGAAGGTATCCGCGATGAAGGTTTATTAGACTCTGCGATTTATCAACCTCAAGCAAGTTTTGGAGGTGAATTATTACATCCAACAATTTATGAACAAGCAGCAACGTATTTATTTCACATTTGTAAAAATCATGCTTTTATAGATGGTAATAAACGCACTGCTTTTGATGTGATGGTGACGTTTTTGAATTTGAATGATTATGAATTGAATTTGACACCAGAGGAAGCATATCAATTAACAATGCAAGTTGCTGATAATAAAGTGAGTAAGGAAGATTTAATAGAAATATTGAGAGATTGTATTATAGAATTATTTTAAAAGATAATTTTTGATAAGATTGTAATACCCATAAACCTTGAAAATTAGAACGTAAAAAATCTACTTGAGGTTTTTACATCAAAAAAAACATATTACTTAAAGGCTAAGAGTAGTTAAATGAACACAGTCACCTTAAACCTAGATCCAATTATTCGCCTTACAGATGAACAATTTTACCAACTCTGCATGGCCAATAAAGATGTAAGCTTAGAACTAAATGCAGAAGGAGAGTTAATTATTGTGCCACCAGTAGGAGGAGAAAGCGGCCGTAGTGAATCTGACTTAAATTTTAAAGTCAGTCTGTGGAATTACCAAACAAAACTAGGAATAGTGTTTAGTTCCTCAACAATATTCCGACTTCCCAATGGTGCAAAACGTTCACCTGATGTTGCTTGGATAAAATTAGAACGCTGGGAAGCATTAACAGAAGAAGAACGAAAGAAATTTCCCCCACTTACACCAGACTTTATCATTGAACTGAGATCAGAAACCGACAGATTGAAAACTCTGCAAGAAAAGATGCAGGAATATATAGATAATGGTTTGCGTTTAGGTTTGTTAATTAACCTACAAGATAAAGAAGTAGAAATTTATAGAATTGGAAAACCTGTAGAAATTGTCCAACTTCCTGCTGTAATTTCTGGAGAAGATGTTTTACCAGGATTTGAATTACAAATTTGAACCCCACATTAAAGCCACCTGATTATTAGATAAAACATTTTGTTGGGTTGCGCGTTGCTTAACCCAACCTACATTTTCACTAAATATTGTTCAGGAGTAATGTAAACATCGTGATTAGCGATCATATATTTGATATTTTTGGTTAATATTTTTGAATTTAATTATAGATAGCAGTTTTATTGCCACTATTGTAAAAATGCGTATTTTTAAGTAAACCTACTTAATTTAAAGATTATTTCCTAGAAAATACTGAACATAAAAAACAATAAAAAACTTTTTTGATTATGCGGAATATAAATTTTTCTTGTGTAGTTATCATCTAACAATCTTGTAGTAACAATGTAAAAATGGTGAGTTTTGATATGAGTAACTTAGATCAAGACTATGAAATGAAGTGCAAACATTTTATTTTTTTGAAGGAAAAGTACCAAGCTAATAACTATGAAGATAATTCTCCTCATAGTTTGTTATATCTAATTTTACGAAAAACTGATTTAGGATTAGAAATTAGTGAATCAGAATTAAATTGGTTAGCAGAAAATAAACTAACACAAGTAATTAATTTGATTTCTATGCAGAAGTATAGAAAGGGGGAACTAAAAAGATTAGAAGCTGAATTTTCTCAATTGAAAGAAAAGTATAATATTAATAGAACCTGGGAATCATCATCAAGTAGTTTTCTCTATCCTATTCTATGGAAATTAGACACACAAGGAGATTTAGATAGTCAAGATATTCAATTACTGAGAGATCATAATTTGTCACAGTTGATAGCGATATTACAAGATATCAAAAATTTCGCTGCTTTAAAAGAAAAGTACCAAGCTACTGGATATCCAGATTTATTACCTGATAAAATATTGTATCCAATTCTGAAAAAATTAGATAAATTTCAACCTTTGGATAATTCTGAAGATGAATGGTTGTGGGAAAATGACCTCTTGGAAACTATAGAAGTTTCTGAACAGCAAAAGTCAGAGAGACAAGCAAAATTTAATCAGTTAAAAGAAAAGTACCAAGCTACTGAACATCTTGATGTTTCAACCTCTAGTAGATTATGTGAAATATTACAAAAACTAGAGGATAACAGAAAGCTAAACTATTTAGATGAAGATTGGTTAAGCCAAAAAGGATTAACAGAGACGTTAGCAATAGCTAAAAAACTGGAACAGGAAAGGGAATTTACCACATTAAAAGTAAAATACAAAGCCGAAAAATATCCAGATACATCGGTGAACAGTGAACTATATGTGATTCTGAGAAAAATCGAATCTGGAGAAAACTTGAGTGATAGTGATTTACAATTTCTAGCAGATAAAGAATTGATAGATACTTTAGCGATCGCCAATGAAAAATATGCTATCAGTTTACAAAAAAAAGCAGCACTAGGTAATTTTCTGGAAGATGCAGAAATTACCTGGTTATCCAATCATGGATATGAGAATATTATCACCTTCGCCGAACAAAAACACTTTGCATCACTCAAAAGAAAGTATCAAATAATAAATCCTAACCTACCAATAGATCCATTTTATGGCATAATGCTGAAATTGGAGAGAAAAGAAAGATTAGAGTCTCTTTTAGTAATTAAGCTAATAGAAAAAGGTATGTTGTCTCGTGATGGTGAAATTGCTAGAACTCATTACAGACAAGAAGCTGAATTTTTTGAAAAAGAATATCAACGTACAGGAAATAAATGGAATATACCCACAGCTAGTAAGTTTTGGCGGAAAGCAAATGAAATTGAACAGGCTTTAAAGATTACAAATCTCGATCTTGGTCGAATCCGGGAAAATAGATTAAAATCAGCAATTTTAGTAACTAGAGGTGCTGCATTTAGAGATGATGATCAACTAGATAACGCTGAAAAATGTGCAAAACAAGCAATGGAATATCAACCAGACACTCATCAACCATATACATTAATGGGCGCTATTTGTTATGATAGATATGAATATCCAGAAGGTGATTACTGGTTTGAAAAAGCTGTTGAATTTGGTGCTGAAATTAAAGATATAGACGCAGAAATTAAGCAAGTAATCAGGAATGAAAAAGATGAAGATAAGCGACATCAAGCAGCAGAATATCTATTGAATAAAGATGCACAACGCTATGCTTGGGCTAACAATTATCTGAGATAATCAAAAGGTAAGAAGTAAGTAAAATAGAATTTTCTTCAATATTGGTTGGGTTGCACTTCGTTTAACCCAACCTACGATTATAATTTTAATTTTCTAAAATCCCTTTTTCTAACCTAACTTCTAAACATTCCCTAATAGCTTCTTGAATGTTTTCCTGTGCTTCTGCTTCAGTTATTCCTTGACTGACACAACCAGGAATAGAGGGACATTCAGCAATAAACATCCCATCTTCATCTTGAAACATAGTAA